>CAMBFS010000140.1 GCA_945865755.1 Klebsiella pneumoniae | reverse complement strand
TACCCGGGGCCTGGTGGAAAACGGAGCATGTGGAACCGATGCTCGCCCTGCGGGTGGTCCGAGCGAATCAGGAGTGGGACTCCTATTGGGGACAGCTCGCGGCGGCAGCCTGATGGGGCTCTGCCCCCGCACTTTGAATCGCACCCTATCGTCGGCGATCTTCACATTCTGTGTTCCGTTCCTCTCCGCGTCCTTTTCTCCACGCGCAAACGGCATGCCGCTCGCTCCCTCCCACGATCGCTCCGCCAAGCACTAGGAAACGCGAGGAGCCGGAGCAAGCATTGTGAGAGGACAAATTTTTTTCCTGGGGCAAAAAGGGACTCTCCTCCTCTCAAGGTGACAGTCTTCCCCGTTTTTTCGCCCGTTTTTTCGGAAAAATCATACTGAACCATACGAATACGTATGGCCCAATCCTTGCTCTCCTGCGTCGATATGATGCACGCAACCAACACAACGTCTTCGCCCAATTTCACCACGACCACACCGTTTCCCAATATCGCGCACATCCAAGAGCGACAGATATCTCCATCATTCTGTCTCCCGGAGCAATTTTTCACCGACGCCACCCAATCCCAGGCGCATTGGAGCGGGACCCGACGGTTGCTCTTTGCCGTCTTACAAGACGCCGTGGCGTGCTGGTTTCGCTATCAGAGAGCACGGAGCGCGCAGGGGCGACAACTGTTCCGAGAAATTCGCGATTGGTTTTTAACCACGAACCGGGACTCTTTGTACTCCTTCGAGAACATCTGCATCCACCTAAATCTGAATGCTGACTATTTCCGTCGTGGCCTCATGGGCTCACCCACGAACCCAATCGCTATCGAGCAACAGGAATGGACCTCGGCCCATCGTCCTGGGCACCTCACTCGTCGACGGAGTTAGCGGTTTTTTCCAAGAATCAGGTGCCCAGTTCTCCCTCATTGGGATTTCATCAGACCTGCGGGGACTCACCTGAGACTTGTCCGGGACGGACAGAGACTTGCCCTGGACGGGTCCCTATGGTAGGTCATTCGCCGTTTCTCACATTCTGAGCAGTCCGGTCCACCCTAGCCTTCCTCCGCCTTCACAGGCTAGAACTTGGACACCGGATAAGGATTCCGAGGAGAGGTGGCGTGAGTGTTCACATTAGCGCGTTCCTGTGCACGGCTCGCCTATTTCACACTAAGTGAAATAGGGAGGATGGGCATCTTCCTTGCCACATCCCTACTGCAAATCGTCGTTCCGCCATTGCAAGTCACCCAATTGCTGCGCCGCATTGATTTCATTGGTGCGCGCTCTCTGCTGCTCATCATTTTCACCGGGGCCTTCACCGGCATGGTGGTCGCGTTTCAGGGCTATACCGCGCTCCGTCGTTTCGGGGGCGAAGCGTTTCTCGGTCCGGGTGTCGGCCTCAGCCTCATTCGCGAGTTGGGGCCAGTGTTGTCCGCGTTGATGATCACCGGTCGGGCCGGGTCCGCGTTAACCGCCGAACTCGGCATCATGCGCATCACCGAACAGATTGACGCGCTGGAAGTGATGGCCTTGAACCCGATCCGCTACCTGGTCGTGCCGATTCTGATCGCCGCGCTCATCACCTTCCCACTGCTCAATGCCGTGTTTGTCGTGGTCGGCATCTACGGCGGTTACCTCGTTGGGGTGGAACTCCTCGGTGTCAGCGCCGGATCATACTTTTCCCAAATGAGTAGCGCGGTCACTTCCGATGATGTCTGGGGTGGGCTCTATAAATCACTGTCGTTTGGCCTTATTGTCGCGTGGGTGTGTTGTTTTAAGGGGTTCTACGCCGCACGTGGAGCCGAAGGAGTCAGTCACGCCACGACACAAGCTGTCGTCATGTGTTCGGTGCTGATCTTAGTCTGGGACTATTTTTTGACATCCATTCTGTAAGACAGGCATGATCCATTTTCACAACCTTCACAAATCGTTCGGCACGCAACGGGTCCTGGCTGGGATGAGTTTGGAAATTCCCGACCGTTCGATTTCCGTTGTCATCGGACGTAGCGGTGCGGGTAAAAGCTGTCTCTTGAAGCTGCTGATTGGATTGTTACATCCTGAAGCGGGCGAAATCCGCGTGAAAGGCGTCGATGTCTGCTCGCTCCGTGGGCGCGCCCTGAACGACATGCGGTCTCGCTTTGGCATGCTGTTCCAAGGAGGAGCGCTGTTTGATTCGTTGTCGGTGTATGACAACGTCGCCTTTCCTCTCCGGGAAAAGACGCGATTCACGGAAAGTCAGATTCGCCACAAAGCCCACGAACGCTTGGCGCAGGTCGGCCTCTCCGGCATCGACGAGAAATTCCCCTCGGAACTCTCGGGCGGTATGCGCAAACGGGTCGCGTTAGCGCGCGCACTCGTCTTGGAACCGGAGATTCTGTTATTTGATGAACCGACCACTGGTCTTGATCCGATTCGGGTCAATGCCATTCACCAGCTCATTCAGGATTTACATCAAAAATTGCGTTTCACGGCGATTATCGTGAGCCATGAAATCCCAGAAATTTTCTCGATCGCGACCCATGTCGCCATGTTGCACGAAGGCACCGTCGTCGCGACTGGCACCCCAGACGAAATTCAAGCCTCCACGAATCCCGTCATTCAACAATTCATTCATGGTTGGAGCAAAGGGCCGATCGAGGCGAACTAACCGCACTTATGAAAACCTTTGATCGTGAAGTCGCCATTGGAATGGTGATCCTCCTCGGAGCCGCCCTCCTCATCTATATTTCCCTGAACTTGGGAAATCTCGGGTTTGGCCAGACGCAGGGATACACCGTGGAAGCGGAGTTTCCGAATGCGGGAGGACTGCAAGCTGGGGCTCCCGTCGAACTGGCGGGCGTGCAAATTGGCCGTGTCACGAGTGTCACCCTCACCGACACCTATCATGCGCGCACCACCCTCCGGATTCTCCCGACCATTGCCTTACAGGACGATGCCCGCGCCACGATTAAGTCGAAAGGGTTAATTGGCGAACGGTACGTGGACATCGCGCCAGGAAAAGCGACAACGATGCTGGCGGCTGGGGGCACGATTAGAGAAACCGAGGCTCCAGTCGATATTCAAGAGGTGATCACGAAATTTATTTTTGGGAACGTCGAAACAGATAAAGACACTTCCAACGAAATTCAGTAATCTAAGCGCGTTCAAGCAAGAACAAAGAGAGGAGTTTTCCGTGGTTGTGCAGATTTTTTTCGCCCTGTGCCTCGGCCTTCTGAGCAATGCTCTTATCGTTTCAACGGCAATCGCTCAGTCCACCCCAGCCGAGAATTCGACAGAACCAACCCCGGACCCACTTGAGGAGGTCAATCAGCCGGTGTTCCAATTTAATCTGAAAGTAGATGAGTACGTCCTGCGCCCCATCGCCACCGGCTACAACGCGGTCATGCCGGATGTCGCGCAGCGTGGGGTCCACCGCTTTTTCCGTAACCTTGGCGTGGTGGAACGCTTCGCCAACAACCTCTTCCAGGGGGAACTTCTCGACGCCGGACAAGAAGTCGGTCGCTTCCTCATTAACACCACCCTGGGCGGGGTCGGATTCGTCGATGTCGCCGAACCGCTCTTGGGCTGGAAAGAAAACCACGAAGACTTTGGGCAGACCCTGGGTGTGTACGGTGTCGGGACCGGCCCCTATCTGGTGCTCCCCTTGTATGGTCCGTCAACGGTTCGCGATGCGATGGGTATGGTCGCCGATGGCGCCATGAACCCGATGAGCTATTTCCTCTCAACGGTCCAACTCTTTGCCATTCGGGGTGGGACCACCACCACCAGAGTGATTAACTACCGGTCAATGAATCTGACCCTTTTTGAGGACGCGGATCGCTATGCCGTCGATCTCTACGGAGCCGCGCAGGATATCTATTTGCAGCGAAGAGCGCAGCAAATCCAAGAATAGTGGATCCGTCTCGTCACAGCCATACGCTGTGGTATTCCATCGTAAGGAGGAGTTTTTCATGACAAGCCTACGTGCCGCGTTTTGCAGTATTGTCGGCATGAGTATTCTCGTGTTCTCGGTTCCGACCTGGGCAGCCAACAATTCCCCGACTAACTTACTGCGGGACGCCATTAATCGCGCACGCGCGGTACTCGAAAATCCTGACTATCAAGGCAAGGAGCGCTATCCGCAACGCATCGCGAAAGTGAAAGAGACCCTCGTTGCCCTTTTCGATTCGCAGGAAATCGCCAAGCGCACCTTGGGCGTCTACTGGAAGGATCGCACGGAAGCGGAACGAAAAGAGTTCGTCGAGGTCTTTACCGCGTTAGTCGAGAAAACCTACGCCAACAGTCTCGACCGCTATCGTAAGGACTTTCAAGTCCTCTTTGACCAGGAACGCCTCGACGCGGACTACGCCGAGGTCGATAGTCGGATCGTTGACCCCGTCCTCCAAAAAACTTTTTCGCTCAACTACCACCTGCATAAGGTCGACGGCAAATGGATGGTCTATGACGTCGTCATTGAGAACGTGAGCCTCGTGCGCAATTATCGCAACCAGTTCCACCGGATTCTGGGGAAGAAGTCCTACGCCGATTTGGTGGCCAGCATTCGCACCAAGATTCAGCAACTGGACACTGCCCCACAAACCGGCACGGGCCTGTAGGAATCTAGTCGTCAGTCGTCAGTCGTTGGGTCTTCTGCTCTGACTGGCTACTGACAACTGAGAACTGACGACTGACTTCCGTGCCATACTCACATTCTGACCTCTCCACCTCACATGATCCTCAGTCCTCAGTCCTCAGTCCTCTAGACTGGGCTTCTCGGAGGAGTCCCATGCTTCGTATCATTGTTCTTCTTGGTGTTTCGTTCTTGCTGTGTCCCCAGCACGCCGCTGCTTCATTCTGGGATTGGGTGGAACAGCGCAATCATCTGTTCTACCTGCGTGGCCCGTGGAACTGGAGCATCACGCGCCAGCTCCCGGAACTGTATCGCGAGTTTAACGGCATCGATTTTGGCCATGCCCATCTCGCCGAAACCCTGCTCCAGACCAATGATGCCGCCGCTATTGAACACGCACGCTTGGAGATTCTCGCGTTTATCGAGAGCAAGCCCGCGTTCCCGCCAGATGAGGCGTTGATCGCCCCGACCTTCTATCGCCTGGCGTGGGCTCCGCAGAACATGTTTGACTGGTCCCACCAGTTACACCGCGACCTGTATGACCTGTTCGCCACGGACCAGGTCGAAGACAAGGAGGCGGCGTATCGCCAGATTCTGGCCAACTATCTCGCCCAGCCACAAGCCATCACGCCACAAGGCTTAGACCATGCGGGCGCGTTGTGGAGTTTTCCCGAGTCGCGGAACTTTGTCCGCCGCTTCCCCAAGTTCAACGCGCAAATCTGGTCGTATCACTGGTTACAAGCCAAAGTCGCGGAAACTCAACTAGGACGACCCGTGGCCGAGCAACGCATGGCTCTGCCCACCGTGCTCGCGGAATATCATGGCTATCTGACAACTCCGCCCTTGCAGTGGCAATTCATGCCTATGTTCCACGAAATCGCCCCGACCTTTTCCCGTCGCTTTCCTGAAGCCGCCAACATCTTCGACAACCTCCACATGCTGCACGACAACATTGACGATGTCCTCAGTTCACCGGACCTGTTCCCGACGATGGCAGCAAAACGACAACGTATCTACCAACTGGTCGAAATCTATCTCCACCGCAATCATCAAGCCGGCGATCAACGCTACACGCGGTATCGCGCCGCCGCCGAGGCGGGCCATCAGCATCATCACAAGTAGCAAGAATCGAAGATATGCCACGTCATCACCTGCGCCTCTTCCTCTCTTTTTTTCTCACCGCAACCACGCCCACCTGGGCGGTCGATCACAACAACCTTGATGAAGGTCGCCCCTTACAGATCGAAGACGCCTACCCCATCGCATACGGAGAACTCTCCGCTGAAACGGGCGTGCGCGTGTCCCATAATCGCCACGGCGATAATCGCGTCGCCTTCCCTCTCGAACTCCTGTACGGCGCCTACTGGAATCTACACCTCGGTCTGGGTTCCACCCTCGCCACGTCCCCTCAAACAATTGATGATCCAGAAAAATCCGGCGACCTGCGCCTCTTTGGCCTCTATAATTTCAACCAAGAGACGTTACGGATTCCCGCACTCGCGATGAAGCTGACGCTCGACTTCCCCAGCGGCATACAGTCACGCGGGGTCGATACCGAACTGAAAGGCATTCTCACCCGCACGGTTGGGCATGGCCGTGTCCACCTGAACGCTGGATACCAGTTCATCGGCCATGCGCGCGATGGCGAGCGCGACGGACGCTACGAGGTCGTGCTCGGGGCACAGTACCCGTGGGGATACCCGCGTAGCTTCACCACGACCCTGCTCGCCGACCTCTTCACCCGCCAATCCACACACGGCAACGACACCAACAATGCAGGCGTGGAAATTGGGCTCCGCCGACAAATCGCACCGTTGGTGATCGTGGACGCCGGCATCGGCACTGAGTTTGTCGGCCCCTCCGATCGCGAGATATTTTTTGCTACGGTTGGCATCTCGTTCGGATTCTGACGCGATGGAAGGATTTCACCATGACTGTGCGAGATGCCCCGTGGAAAGCGGAACCAAAAACCAAAATCGTCTGCACCATCGGTCCAGCCACCGCTTCCGAAGAACGGTTGCGAGAACTCCTGCAAGCCGGTGTCGATGTCATTCGCCTCAATTTTTCGCACGGCACGCACGCTGACCATCAGCTCGTGATTGAGCGCGTGCGTCGCCTGGCCACTGAGCTGGCTCTCCCCGTCGCGATTCTTCAGGACCTGGCTGGCCCGAAAGTCCGCATCGGCACCTTCACCACGGATAGCATTACTTTGCTGGCCGGTGCGCCGTTCACCCTCACTACTCGTGCCATCGTCGGCACAGTCGAGGCCGTGTCGGTCTCCTACCCACAACTCCCACAAGAAGTAAAGCCGGGAGATACCTTGTTGCTCGCGGATGGCGCGGTGACGCTCGTTGTTGAACGTGTCACCACTGAAGACATTACGTGTCGAGTCACGGACGGTGGCAACCTCAGTGCACGCAAGGGGGTGAACTGTCCTTCTGGACTCCTCAGTCTGCCGATTCTCAGCGAGAAAGACCTCCGCGATGTGCAGTTTGGCATTGAGCACGGCGTCGATTACATGGGTCTCTCTTTCGTCCGCACCGCGGACGATGTGCGGATCGCGAAGGCGGCAATCGCCACTCGTGGGGGCGCGGTTCCCGTCATCGCCAAAATCGAAACGCAAGCCGCGTTGGCGCATATCGACGAAATTCTTGAAGTCACCGACGGCATCATGGTGGCGCGCGGGGATCTGGGTATTGAAACTCCGCTCCCCCGCATTCCCGTGGTCCAAAAGCAGTTGATCGCCAAAGCCAATCGACTAGCCAAGCCCGTCATCACCGCCACGCAGATGTTGTGGTCCATGGTCGATAATCCCCGACCAAGTCGAGCCGAAGCCACTGATGTCGCTAATGCGGTCATTGATGGAACCGATGCGCTGATGCTGTCGGAAGAGACCGCCGTGGGACACTACCCGGTGGAAGCGGTGCGCATGATGGCCGCGATCGCCAGCGCAACCGAGCGTGCCGACTTGCGGGTGGATAGCCGCGATGGAGACCGGCACGCGCTGCCCCTGACGGAAGCCGAGGCGGTTGCCCGCGCGGCGTGTCAGATCGCGACCACTATGGCGATGGAAGCCATTGTGACGATGACGCTCGAAGGGACCACGGCCCGCTTGGTCGCGAAATACCGTCCGGCGCAACCCATTCTGGCGGCAACCTCGCGACTCGACACCTATCGGCGGCTTGCACTCCTACGTGGTGTCACGCCCTTGCTCCTCCCCGCGGACATCACCACAAGAGAGGGGATGCTCGAAAAGACCAAAGCGGTGATGCGTGACCACGGGCTGCATGGCAAGAAGGTCATTATCATGTCGAGCATTTCAGCCGAGCAGAATTTGCTAGCGACGGAGGTGCTGTAAATGGGGTGTCTCGCTCGCACGGTTGTTTTTGCCGTGACCGTTTTCGTCCACCAACCCGCGGTTGCAGAGGTATTGCTCATCACTGAGCGGGCATTTCTCTTTCGCCTGCCTTGTCACGAGTGAGCGCTCTCATTATCCTGTCCTCATGTCTATTGATTTCCCAGCGCTGACCCCCGACGAGCTACGCCGTCGATTGCATCCGTTCTGCGAGAGACGCCACATTCGACGGTTGGAGGTTTTCGGTTCCGCGGCGCGCGGCCAGGCTACCCCCAATAGCGACGTGGATCTGCTGGTGACGTTCGAGGAGTCCGCGCAAGTTTCGACCGGTGATCTGTTGGACATGGCAGGGGAAGCGGAGGAGTTGATTGGTCGTCCTGTCGATTTTGTCTTGCGTCCCGCCATCGAGAAGTCCCCAAACCGCTTCGCCCGCGCGCATATCTTGGCCACCGCTGTCTGCTTGTATGGAAACTGATCAACTCGGCCGCCTGCGTGATATCCTGGACGCGGCTCGGCTCATTGCCTCCTACGTCAAAGACACGAGCGAGTCGGCTTTCCACACCAACGTGCAAAAGCAAGACGCGGTGATCCGGCGCATCGAAATTATCGGCGAGGCGGCAGCGCATCTGAGCAATGAGACGCGAACAACAATTCCGCAACTCCCCTTCCGAAAAATGCGGGGCATGCGCAACATCGTCGCTCATGACTATGCCAACGTGGATATGCGGATTGTCTGGGAGGTCGCGACCGTATACGTGCCGGAAGTCTGTTCCCTGTTGGAGCAATTTTTCGCCAACCAAGACAAATGAGTCGAATGGGCTTTGGGCGGGAGCGGGGTCTGGGGCTCAAGCGGGCAAGCTGATGGCCAGTCCGCGCGGCAACGCGGCGGCAACCCTGAGGACCGTCCTGAATTTCATAATCCTCCTCCTTGGGAAACGGCTGTTTTTGATACGGGTTTCACGCAGCGAAATCCCAGATGGTTGGTGCTGCTATTGATCTCGCCCTTGCCGCGGGTACCCACCATGTACCGTGAACAGTACTGGTCGGTGCACAAGAACGAGCCGCCGCGATGCACGCGCTTCGCTGGGCCTGGTTCGGCTGGGTCCCATGAACTGTCAGGCCCCGTCGGATTGCGCGCCACACTTCCGGCCTGCGCGAGCTGGGCATAATAATCGGGCCGATACCAGTCACTCACCCATTCCCAGACATTGCCAGCGACATCATGGAGCCCATAGCCGTTGGCGGGAAACCGCGCTACCGGGGCGGTGGCGATGTAGCCGTCATCGCTGCTGTCGCGGTCCGGGAAACTGCCTTGAAAGGCATTCGTCATCCAGCGATCCTTGAGCCGGAACTCATCCCCCCACGGGTACACTTTGCCGGAGAGTCCGCCACGCGCGGCGAATTCCCACTCGGCTTCAGTGGGGAGGCGCTTTGCGGCCCAGCGGCAATACGCCTCGGCATCCGCATACGCGACATGCACCACCGGGTGTTGCTCACGACCGGTGATTGCGCTGTTCGGTCCTTCGGGATGCCGCCAGTTCGCGCCTTTCACCCACGCCCACCACCGCAGGGGTTCATCAAGGCGTACCGGCGTGTCCGGCGCCACGAAGATGATCGAGCCGGGCACCAGCATGTCCGGGGGTGCATCGGGAAATTCCGTGGCGCTCAGTGTTTTCTCAGCGGTGGTCACGTGTCCCGTGGCCGCCACGAAGCGGGTGAATTCCGCGTTGGTCACCTCCGTGCGATCCATCCAGAAGCCATTGACATAGACACGGTGCACGGGGCGAGAATCGTGCGTGGCCTGCATGCCGACATGGTTGTGATCCGAGCCGGTGGGTTCGGCGGCGCCCATGGAAAATTCCCCGCCAGGAATCCACACCATGCCTTGAGGCGTGGGGGTAGGCTGGACGGTGGTGTTTGGCACGGTCGGCGTGAATACCGGTGCTGCCAGCAGGGGCATGTCAGCGGGTGCTTCGAGGAGGGCCGCGACCACGGCGAGACCACAGGCGAATCGGAATCCATGGCGCGGTGTCGGTTTCATTATGGTTCCAAGCTGGTGGACTTCCGGTCATAAGCACAAGGAGGCGGGATCATCTCGGAAACAGGAACGTGAAGTTGAGCCGCAGGCCCCAGTCGGGTCCGCCTCTGTTCGTTTTCCCAATCGTAGGTGGACTCGGACGCAGCGGTCGCTGGCGCTCAACCTTGTAATGAGAAGGAGCCAAGAGGGGTGCGTCACCTTCGTGCCACTCTTTACCGTCTGACCTTAAATTCCCCCTCACAGCCGTTATTGACCCACACCCCGTGGCGATCCTCGCCCCAGCTACTGCCACGCACACAACTCGCATCGCTGAGCTCGCGCTCAAGTTTGATCCTGCGCGCCTTTCCGCCTGGCACCGGACAATGGTTGTACCCGTGATGCTGCGATTTACAGGTGAAGGTTCTTTCACCGCCATCCCAATCTCCACCACCACCACCACCACCA
>CAMBFS010000139.1 GCA_945865755.1 Klebsiella pneumoniae | reverse complement strand
AATCATGAAACGAGTGAGTTCAAGGACTATGTGGACACCAACCTGAAGAGGGCAGTTCTGATAGAGCCACGCCCCATAGTTTCTAACCCATTGGAATAACTCAGTTTAGCAATTCTTAGAAGTTGTTCTCAAAATGAGCGAACGGTAAGATAAAGGACAAAAAAAAGAAAAGCAACCAGCGGAGCCATGACTTGCTGTGATGAATGAAGTCTGCTAGAAACCCTGTTTTGTAAGCTTGTGGCCCTGAGCGCTTCTTATGCGAATAAAGGAAATAAAAACATGGGTTTGTGGGGGATGCTTTCCAATGACCTCGCGATTGATTTGGGAACAGCGAATACACTAATTTACGTTAAAGGACAGGGGATTGTCTGTAACGAGTCTTCAGTTGTCGCGGTACAGAAAGATGCTCGGGGGGGGAGAAGAGTTTTAGCGGTTGGGTTGGAAGCGAAAAAGATGCTCGGCCGTACCCCAGGCAACATTGTCGCGATTCGGCCTCTCAAAGACGGTGTCATCGCCGACTTTGAAATTACCGAGGCCATGTTGAAATACTTCATCCAAAAAGTTCATAATCATCGTCGTCGTCTCGTTCGACCACGAGTCGTGATTGGTGTTCCCAATGGGATCACCGAGGTCGAGAAGCGAGCCGTGAAGGAATCCGCTGAATCGGCGGGAGCACGCGAGGTCTACCTCATCGAGGAGCCGATGGCGGCGGCCATCGGGGCCGGACTGCCCATCACGGAGCCCGTCGGTAACATGATCGTGGACATCGGGGGCGGGACGACGGAGGTCGCGGTCATCTCTCTTGCTGGAGTGGTCTTTTCCCGTTCCATTCGGGTGGGAGGAGATAAGATGGACGAGGCGATCAGCCAGTACATCAAACGCAAGCATAATCTCCTCATTGGCGAACGCACGGCGGAACTCATCAAAATCACTATCGGCTCGGCCTACCCAGGAGACGAAATCCAGACGATGGAGATCAAAGGGCGCGACCTGGTGGCGGGAATCCCCAAGACCGTGCAACTGACCGATGAAGAGATTCGAGATTCCCTCCTCGAATCCATTAACCAAATCGTCGAAGCTGTCCGGGTCGCTCTTGAACGGACGCCACCAGAACTGGCGTCCGACATCGTGGATAAAGGGATTGTGTTGGCGGGTGGAGGCGCGCTCCTGCGTGGCCTGGATATTCTCCTGCGTGAGGAAACCGGGTTGCCCGTGGTGGTGGCCGACGATCCGCTAACCGCGGTGGTGATGGGGGCCGGGAGAGCGCTGGATGAGCTTTCTCTCCTCAGAGAAGTGGCCATACAATAAACACGAATAACGTCGCGAGACTGAATGGAACGTCATGCAGCGGTTCTTTTATCGGTATCGGGTTACCCTCTCGTGTAGCTTTTTTCTCGCTCTCTCGTTGCTCTTGGCGATGGTCAACACTCGTGCGCCCTACCGTATTGACCCGGTTGGGGTCATCGTCTTGGAAGTGATGTATCTTCCTCAACTCGCGGTGATGTGGGCAGGGGAGCGGATGGGGGAAGCGTGGAACCACTATGTCGCGTTGTGGTCGCTACGAGGGGAGAACGAAGCGTTACGCAAGCAGATCGAAGCGTTGGAAAAATCCGCGCGTCAGGCCACGGAATTGGACTCCGCGAACCAACGGCTCAGCGAGTTACTCACACTGCGCGAGGAACTCGGAGACACAGCCGTCGCCGCGCGGATTATTGGTCGCAGCCCGCTGGTCTGGGTGAAGACGGCGGTGCTGAATAGAGGCGCGAACCACGGGATCGCCAAAGGAATGGCTGTTGTCGTGCCAAGTGGTGTGGTCGGGCAGGTCGTTTCCACGAGCGCGCATACCTCACGCGTCCTCCTCGTGTCGGATATTTCGAGTGCCGTTGATATTTTGATCCAGCGGACACGGATTCGGGGGATCGCGACGGGAGCGGCGGATGGTGGGGGTACCCTGAAGTACCTTGAACGAAAAGAAGATGTCCAGATTGGTGATACGCTGATTACGTCGGGTCTTGATGGCATTTTCCCCAAGGGGCAATTGCTTGGAACCGTGATTCGCGTGAGTGCGCAAGGGGGGCATCTGTTCCAAGAAGTGGAGGTAAAACTCAGTGCCGATCTCTCCAAAGTCGAAGAGGTCCTGGTGGTGGCACCCGGCTCTCTCCTCACCGCAAACTGACGCGAGTGGGGCGCCCGAACGGGGACATTTCACGCTTGTTCTCTTGTGCCTGCTGGGGATTGTCTCGATTCTTCTGCAAACAACGCTCGTCCAGCATCTTCCCTTCGTGCCGGATTTGCTGTTGATCCTCTGCGTCTATTTGGGCATTTACCATCGGTCCGTTGGAGGCGCCGCGGCGGCCTTCTTTCTTGGCTATGGGCTCGATGCCTGCTCTGGCGCTCCAGTGGGAATGAATGCTTTCGCCATGAGTTTGGTGTTCGCCGCCGTCAGTGCCACGGCGCGACAGTTATGGTTGCAGAACCCCGCCTCCGTGTTGTGCATGGTGTTTTTAGGCGTCATCCTGAAAACCGTGGCCGTACTCTTGGTAAGTGACCTTGGCCAAATCCATCTCATGTTCCACGCGACCGCGGCTCGCCATATCGTGTGGGACGCCGTGCTGGCGATCTTGTTGACCCCGATGGTGTTTACCCTGCTTTACCGTGGAGAACCCTTCGACTACAAGGTGTGAATGCACGAGGGCAGGCCCGCTCTGCTGGGACTTCAAGACCCCACCCCTCCAAGTCAGGCTCGTTTGAGCATTCTTGGTCTCCTCATCTTGTCCGTACTGCTTTTGCTCTTACTGCGGATATGGCAGTTGCAGGGCGTTGAAGGGGAGAGCTTTCGCACGCTTTCGGAAAACAATCGCCTCCGTCTGAAGCGCACCCCACCATTGCGCGGGCTCATTTCCGACCGCCACGGCCGTGTCCTTGTGGACAATCGCCCCTCGTTCAATGTTGTGCTGATCCCTGAAGCCGTTCCTGATCTGAACGACACCCTGAGCACCATGTCGACGTATTTGGCGGAACAGGCATTATTCACGAACAACAAGCTGCCGCGTGATCCGCGTCGCCCTCCCTATCAGGGCGTGGTGTTGGCGAAAGATGTGCCGCGCGAGACCTTAGTGTCAGTGGAAGCGCATCAGCGAGAAATTCCGGGCGTGAGTGTCGAGGTCGCTTCGAAACGTGTCTATCCGCCCGATGGTCTTGCCGCTCACGCGCTTGGGTATGTGGGGGAAGTGAACGTCAAGGAACGAACGAAATTTCCCGAGTACTACCTCGGCGACTTGATCGGTAAATTCGGTATCGAGAAAAGCTTGGAGTCTCGCCTCAGAGGGCTAGGAGGCGGCGAGCAGATCGAGGTTGATGCCAGCGGACAGCGCCTGCGCATGTTGGGGCAAGAAGAAGCGAAAACAGGGGAAAGCCTGACCTTGACGATCGACTTGGAACTGCAACGCGCGGCCGAAGCCGCCATGCAAGGGAAAGAAGGGGCGATTGTCGTTCTTGGAGCGCAGACCGGCGAGGTCTTGGCGATGGTGAGTCAGCCGACCTTCGATCCCAATCTCTTCGCCCGTGGAATTCGCACCTCTGAATGGCGGGCGTTGCTGGATGATCCATTAAAGCCGTTGAATAATCGGGCGATCCAGGGACAATATCCGCCAGGCTCCACATTCAAAGTGATGATGGCGGCGGCGGCACTGGAAAAAGGGATCATCACGCCGGCGACGCGGTTTCGCTGTTCGGGCGGGTTGCCTTTTGGCCGCCGTATCTTTCACTGTTGGAAACGGCGTGGACATGGCAGCCTTGACCTGCGTCAGGCCATTGCCCATTCGTGCGATGTGTACTTTTACCAAATCGGTCAGAAACTGGGCATTCAAGGGATTGCCGATTATGCCAGGCTGTTTGGCATGGGCAAGCCACTAGGGATTGAACTGGACCATGAGGCCACCGGCCTGATTCCCGATGCCGCCTGGAAAAAGCGGGTGCTGGGTGCGCCGTGGCAGGCCGGGGAGACGTTATCCGTCGTGATTGGGCAAGGCTACGTGACCGCGACGCCCTTGCAGATGGCTGTGGTGGCGGCCACGGTGGCGAATGGTGGCACGGTCTATCGCCCCCGGTTAGTCAAACAGTCGTTGAGCGCGGATGGAGAAACGGTGACGGACTATGCGCCAGTGGTGCTGCACGAAACGCACATCAGTCCCGAAACCATGCGGTTAGTGCAAGCCGGGATGCTGGATGTCGTGAATGGGAGGGGCGGTACGGGGGCCAAAGCCAAGCTCCCAGACATTCTGGTGGCGGGGAAAACCGGGACGTCGCAAGTCATTTCCGGCACCCGCGGCAAGGGCAAAGTCATGGCCCGACAATTCCGCGACCATGCGTGGTTTATCGCCTTTGCCCCCGCCGACGCGCCAGAGGTGGCGGTGGCATGCATTATTGAGCATGCGGGGGCTGGGGGGGGCGCGGTCGCGGCCCCCACGGTGCGGGCCGTGCTGGATGCGTACTTCAATATCACTCGCCGTGATCGCACCTCCGAGGTCCAGGCCCATGTTCATGTTCGATAGGCGGTTACTTGACCATTTTGACTGGTTCTTGTTCTTCCTAGTCATGGCGCTGGTGGGGATTGGGGTCCTGGGGGTCTACAGCGCCACCTACGAAGGAGGGCAGGCCCTCAGTCCGCTGGCGAAACGGCAACTCAGTTGGGTGGGACTGGGGATGATGGGGATGCTCATCGCCTTTGCCGTGGACTATCGGCGCTTCGAGCAGACGGCGTATCTCTGGTATCTGGTCACGTTGGTGCTTCTTCTCCTGGTGCCGATCCTGGGCTCCTCGGGTGGGGGCGCGCGCCGCTGGATCAATTTCGGCTTCTTTTCACTCCAGCCGTCGGAACTGGCGAAGATTGCGTTACTGCTGGTCCTGGGCCAGTATTTTCAGCGGATCGCGCCCAGCGATGGGTATACCCTACGTGACCTCCTTTTTCCTGGAATCTTGATCGCCATTCCGGCGGGGATGGTCTTGGTCGAACCGAACCTAGGGACCGCGACCATTCTTGGATTGGTGGCGATGACGGTGATTTTTGTCGCTGGTATTCGGGCGAGTGCGCTGACGGCGCTTGCTGTCGCCGCCGGAGGGTTGCTGCCCGTGCTGTGGCAATACATGAAGCCGTACCAGAAGAAACGAATCCTGTCGTTTCTCAATCCCGATAGCGATCCGCTCGGAACTGGCTATCACATGATTCAGTCCAAGATTTCGATTGGGTCGGGCATGCTGTGGGGCAAAGGCTTTCTGCAAGGGACGCAGAGTCAGCTCGACTTTCTGCCGGAGAAGCATACGGACTTCATTTTTTCGGTGTTGGCCGAAGAATGGGGATTCGTGGGGATCGTGTTCCTGCTCTCGCTGTACGGGATGTTGTTGGCGCGGTTGCTGGTGGTCGCCTGGAAAGCGCGCGATCGCTTCGGGTCATGCGTCGCCGTCGGTGGGGCGGCCATCATCTTTTGGCAATTGCTCATCAACATCGGCATGAACATCGGTATCCTCCCAGTCGTGGGAGTGCCGCTGCCGTTTCTGAGTTACGGAGGCTCGTCGCTGTTGACGGTGATGATCGCGATGGGACTCGCACTGAATGTGAGTACGCGGCGGTTTTTGTTTTGATGCGAGCTTTCCCTGTAAGCGCCTTTTCTCTTGCCGACCAAGGGGCACGCTGCTAGCGTGACCTCTCAATCTTCGCGATACGGCGATATCTAAGGAGAGGGAACCAATGAGGGCCATTACTAGTGCTGTGACAGGCACGTCGATTGAGTATCCCGAGAGCGATGGGAAGCCAATGGCGGAAACCGATGTTCATATTGATGCGCTGATCTATGTGCGGGAAACACTGAAAGCCTACTTTGAGGCGGAGCCACTCGTCTACGTGGCCGGCAATATGTTGCTCTACTACGAAGAGGAGAACCCGGCTGCCTGCGTGGCCCCGGATGTGTTTGTCGTGCGTGGTGTCCCCAAGCAGGAACGGCGCACGTATAAGCTTTGGGAAGAGAGACATGCCCCGACGGTGATTTTCGAGATCACCTCGCGGAGCACGCGACTGGAAGACCTTCGCACGAAACGATTCTTGTATGCGCAGTTAGGGGTCCAGGAATACTTCTTATACGATCCCCTTGGTGAATATCTGCGTCCGTCTTTGCAGGGCTATCGTCTACACGATGGTGAGTATGAGCGAATAACCGTAGGGCCGAATGCGAGCTTGGTCAGCGAGGCTCTGGGGGTAACGCTCGTGCTTGAAAATGGGCGGCTGCGGGTAGTGGACCCAAAGACGGGGGAGCGATTACTGACTCCAGCGGAAGCCTATACGGCTCGACGTGTGGCGGAGGTCCGTGCGCAGGTGGCGGAGGTCCGCGTGCGAGAAGAATCGACTCAGCGCCAAGCGGCGGAAGCCCGTGCCGCGCACGCCGAAGCCGAACTTGTACGGTTACGAGCGGAGATGGTGCGATTGCGGAAAGGGGAGTAGCGGTTCGAGAAAAACAGGGGGTTCCGAAATTCCCTCTCCCCGCTGGGTAATGGCATTCAGTGAGAGGGCTCCGAAAGTTCCCTCTCCCGGCTGGGAGAGGGCTAGGGTGAGGGGGATCAAGTGTCTCTTCCTTATTTTTCCTCTTGACAACCACCCACCATTGCGCGTATGCCTCAACAACCTGTGAGTTTCCGCCTCTTCCGAAGAGCGGAGCACGGCGGGAGTCCTGGGGAGAAGCCCGCATCAACTGTTCTCAACCGCGCGACAAGGGAGGATCGAAGTGAGCACCTGGGCCACGGCATCGTCACCACGGACGACCACCACACCTGGCGGTGAATTTCGCTCAGCGTCCTTCCCCGTTTCCCCGTTTCCCCGTTTCTTTTTTTCTTCTGTTTGTATTTCTGCGGCTTCCCGACGCGAGCGACGGCTGATCTGAGTGTGACCCTGCGACTGACGGTGCCCACCGCGACTCCCGCCTTCTACGCTCCGCCGACTCCACCCGCGCGACTGAATGCCACGGCCACCCTGACCACGACGGAAGACGATGGCTTTGACTTGGAGGACGACGAACAGGTGGTCCTCAAGTGGACTTTCGCCATCCGCCAGGGCACGACCACCGTGCGCACGTTGAGTGGGCAGAGCGTGGTGCTGCGGACGCGGAATCGCACTGTCACCGTGCCCCTCGCGACTGACTTCAATGGACGCAACACAGCGGGCGCGCTGCTGGCGAACGGCAGCTACGGAATCGTCCTCACCGTACAGGCGGTGCTACGGGAGGACGGAGAAGACGAAGTCTTGCGCACGGTGACGAGCGGCGCGGGGAGTGTCGTGCTTGACCGCACCGTCCCGACCATCAGTGCCAGCGTCACTCCCCAAGCCAATGCCGAGGGCTGGCACAACCGCGTCGTGACGGTCACTTTCACCTGCGCGGACACGGGCAGTGGGATCGCGACCTGTCCCGCCGCCCAAACCCTCAGCACCGAGGGACTGAATCAGGTGGTGACGGGGACCGCGATTGATCGTGCGGGCAATAGCGCGAGTACGTCGGTGACGCTCAATCTCGATACGACACCCCCCACATTACAGGCCGTGCTTACTCCGACAGCCAATGCGGCGGGCTGGCACAAGACCCCGGTCGTCGTCAGCTTTACCGCCGCGGATAGCTTGTCGGGCGTGAAAACCAGCACGCCCCAGAGCACGGTGGAAACCGAAGGGGCGAATCAAGCCGTGCCAGGCACCGCGACTGATACAGCGGACAATAGCGTCAGTATCACGGCGACCGTCAATCTCGACCTGACTGATCCTGTCATCGCCATGACCACTCCTACCAATACGATCTTTCGCGAGCCTGCGGCGGTCATCAATGGGACAGTGAGTGATGCGGTATCGGGAGTAGCGGCGGTCACGTGCAATGGCGCGCCGGGCACGGTGAGTGGCGGTAGTTTTCAGTGTACGATGCCGTTACAGCAGGTTGGCCTTAATACTGTGGTTGCGCAGGTACAGGATCGCGCGGGGCGCACTGCCCAGGTCCAGCGCGGCATGGTTTTGCAGCCGGGTCCCGCGATTACAATCACGACCCCCTCCAACCTTGCGTCGTTTAATCGCCCGGTGATCGCAGTGAGCGGGACGGTGTCAGCGGAGGCGGTGGAGGTGAAGTGTAATGACGTGGTGGTGGGGCTCAATGCCGGGACGTTCGGGGGCAATGTGCCGCTCAAGGAAGGCAACACGATTCTCACCTGTGTGGCGCAAGACGCGGCAAACAATATCGGCAGCGCCAGCATTTCGGTGTCGTTGGATTCGATGCCGCCGCGCGTGACCATTGACTCCCCGGCAAATAATGCCGTTGTCGTGGTTGCTCCGGTGACCGTGACGGGCATCGTCAACGATTTAGTGATGGGCACGGTCAACGGAGATGAAGCCGGAGTGAGCTGTAACGGCGTACCAGCACAGGTGGCGAATCGGCGGTTTCTGGTGACCGCCGTGCCACTTTCTGCTGGAGCGAATACCATCACGTGTATCGGAGAAGATAAGGTCGGGAATGTCGATTCCATGACGATCACAGTGATGCTCAATACCACCGTGCCCAAGAAGCTCACGCTGGTGGCGGGGAATCACCAAACCACGGGGATCGGGACCGCGCTGCCCGAGCCGTTGACGGTGGAGTTGACGGAGAACGGCGCTCCGGCGGTGGGGAAACCAGTCGTGTTCAAGGTGTTGCAGAACGACGGTGTCCTGGATGCCAATGGACAAAGTGGCCGACAAGTGACTGTGACCACGGATAGCGCCGGACGTGCTGCCGTCCAATTTACCGTGGGGACGTGGGCGGGAGCTGGAAATAATCAAGTGGATGCGACGGCCACGGGCTTTCTCGGTGAGGGCCGGTTTAGCGCGTCGGCATTCCCGGCGGGGCCGCGGATCATTGTCGTGGATGCTGGGGCTCTCCAATTTGGCGGTATTGGCCAACTGTTGCCCAAGCCGTTTGTGGTGGCGGTGATTGATCGGGGCAGCAACCGGCTCGGTGGGGTGTCGGTGACCTTCCGGGTGCTCCAGGGGGGGCGGGACGTTTGATGGGCAGTCCGAAGTGACGGTGACGACCGATACCGACGGACGCGCGGCGATCGTGCTCACGTTAGGGTTAGAGGAGGGATTCGACAATAACGTGGTGGAGGCGACGTTCCCGAACAATCCGGGTGCGGCGGCAGTGTTCATGGCCTCGGGCAAAGTGGCGGGTGATCCGGCGGACACCACGATCAGTGGCGTCGTGCTCGACAATAGCAACAATCCGATAGCAGGGGTGACGCTGCATATCGAGGACACGGGGCTGACGACGGAGTCTGACGCCCAAGGGCAATTCCGGCTTCAGTCGGTGCCGGTGGGGAGGTTACTGCTGATCGCCGATGGTCGCACGGTGCCGCCACGCAACGGGATGCCGTGGCCAAAGCTGGAATATGAAATGGTGACGATAGCGGGACGGGACAATACCGTCGGGATGCCGATTTATCTGCTGCCGATTGATACAACGAGGGGCATCTTGGTGGATGAGACGCACGGGGGCACGCTGACACTGGACGAGCTACCGGGATTCTCCCTGACGGTGGTGCCGGGCTCGGCGACGTTTCCCGATGGTGGCCGGCGCGGCACGGTGAGTGTGACGCTGGTGCATGCCGACAAAGTGCCGATGGTGCCCAACTTCGGCCAACAGCCACGGTTTATTATCACTGTTCAGCCGCCTGGCACGCTCTTCAATCCACCGGCTGCCATGACGATGCCAAACGTCGATGGCCTGGCGCCGGGACAGAAGACCGAGATGTACTCGTTTGACCACGATCTCGGCGCGTTCGTGAGCATTGGGCCAGCGACGGTGAGTGAGGATGGCACGGTGGTGCAATCCGACCCTGGGGTAGGAGTGCTCAAGGGTGGCTGGGTTTGTGAGGGGAATCCGTCCCCGCCGTCTGGAGGTGCGGGGGATTGTCCAGATTGTATGAGATGTAATGGGAGTGAATGTGTGCCGGACCGCGGTAATCCGCCTCCAGATAAACTTTGTTGCGGCATCAATACCCCCAAACCCTATGACCCTAAGGTGCAGTGTTGTGAGACCGGAGAACTTGTGGACAAGCTACCGATGCCGGAAGATTTATTGCAGTGTCCGAATCGGACACAACGGGAAGGGTATACCCCGACTTCTAATGGCTGCTCAGGTGGTGCTCCAAATAACCCCAATGCGTTCGATGAAGCATGCGTACGTATAGGACAAGCGCCCAGTTTTCTTTCAACATGCAATGCTCACGACATTTGTTATGGGACCTGTCAAAGCGGTCGAGCAAATTGTGATGATAACTTTGGTTCCGCCCTAGAGTTGTTATGTAGAGCGTGTCGCAGAATTGGTGTGAAAAAGTGCGCGGTTTTCCCCTTGTGGGGTTGAAAAGCGCGCATTTTTTCGCTGACATCGTCGGTGCAATGAAAATCGGAGGATGTCATGGAACCACGCCACGAGTCTACGCGGACCAGCGGG
>CAMBFS010000138.1:0-10513 GCA_945865755.1 Klebsiella pneumoniae | reverse complement strand
GTATCTCTCCGGATATTTCTTCGCACCGCCATGATGGAGGCAAGCTGGCGATAGGATTTGAACCTACAACCTACTGATTACAAATCAGTTGCTCCGCCGTTGAGCTACGCCAGCAGGTGCAGTGTGTTTGTAGGACGGACTTCCAGCTCCCTCGTTAATGAGATCACGACCGGTGGGTCAATTCCAACTTCTGTCGATGCGAGCCCCGGACCGTATCGCCTCATCCATGAGAAGTCAAGAGCGCACTGGCTCACGCGGAGGCTCTTTTTCTTTTCGATCAAAAAAAATTTCGTTCTGATTTAGGCCACGGCGGACGAGTTCGTACAAAGCAATGGCTCCAGCGACAGAAACGTTCAGGGATGCGATCTTTCCTCGCATGGGAATCGCGACGAGGCAGTCACACAGTTGTCGGGTCAATTGCCGTATACCTTTCTCTTCCCCGCCAACAACTAGCGCGATTTTTCGGGAGACCGGCAGATCGTATAGGGACATAGTGGCATCCGGCACTAAGCCAACCGTCCAATAGCCGCGCTCGCGTAACGTCGAGAGCGCACGAGCGAGATTTTCAGCCCGACAAATCGGTACATATGCTGTCGCTCCAGTGGCGACTTTTTCCACCAGAGGGGAGAGCGGGGCCGAGCGCGCGGAGGTAAGGATCACTCCGCCGACCCTCGCTCCTTCCGCAGTTCGCAGGAGTGCCCCCAAATTGCGAGGGTCAATAAGGTTATCAAGCACCAGCACGAGCTCCGGTTCGCGTTCAAGAATACTCTGGAGGGGAACATAGGGAAACGCGCAAAAACGAGCGGCAACGCCCTGATGCACGCCACCTTGCGTGAGCGCCTCAAAAAAAGCCTGGGATTCATATCGTACCGGCACGTTCGCCTCAAGCGCCAGATGCTCTATGACCGTTCCTTGCAACGACGGAAGGAGATACACCTCAGTGCACGAGCGTGGATGAGCACGCAAATGTTCGTGGACAGGATGCCAGCCGTAGAGGGTTCGTGATTTACAACCTTGGTCTTTTTTCTTAGGATGCGGCCTCATGGGCAAAATTCTCCGTCGCTATGTCTACCGTGAAATCGCGACTCCATTCTTTTTTGCTTTGCTCATTTTCACAAGTATCCTGCTCACAGTGAGAATTCTCAAACTCGTCGAACTCGTGGTGAATCGTGGAGTTCCGGCTCAACAGGTCCTTAAGATTTTCCTCTATATCACGCCGACATTTCTCGAACTCACAGTCCCCATGTCTTTTCTACTTGCTATTCTGTGGGGTATCGGGCGTTTTTCCGTGGATCGAGAACTCATCGCGCTGAGGAGTTGTGGTCTCAGTTTCCGCCAACTCGCGCGGCCAGTCGGGTACCTGACGACAGTCGTGCTACTCGGGACTTTCCTGTTAACGCTGTACGTCCGACCGTGGAGTAATGCCGCCTTACGACAATTGTTTTACGAGGTCACGAAAACACGGGCAACCGCAGGACTCAAGGAAAAAACGTTCAATGATGAATTTGACGGATTTGTCGTGTACGCTGAAGAGATTGAGCCACCAGGAACATTCCTTCAGCATGTAATGATCGCGGATAGCCGCAACCCACGGCAAAAAAACACTATTTTTGCTCGAAGCGGCTTGGTTATGATTGATGAAGGCAAGCAACTCCTGACCCTCAGATTGCAAAACGGCACGATCCACAGCGCTGGTAGTGCGAATGCAAACTATCAAACCACGCATTTTCAGGTTTACGACCTCACTTTGAGCCTCGCCACCGCTCTCGCCGAAGTAAACAAATCCACGCGTCCCCCACAAGAGCTGTCGTTCACCGAGCTGCGAGCGATGATCGCGCAACAACAGCGGGAGTTGGCCACCTCGACCATTGAGTTAGCGGAATTCCACCGCCGACTGGCACTCCCTTTTTCCTGCGTCGTGTTCGCGTTAATCGCCCTTCCTCTCAGTACCCGCGCCACATGGGCACGGCGGTCGCACGGCTTCGTTGTCAGCTTAGTGGTCATCGTCGCCTATTACATGATTCTCACTATCGGTGACACTCTTGGCAAGAAAGGGACCCTCATACCGGTGGTGGCATTATGGCTCCCCAATGGTATCCTAGGCTTAGTGGGAGTAAGTTTATTTTATTGGGCTGCCCGGGAAAAACCGACGCGGCCTTTCTGATGGTGGAGCCTGCTCGTGGCCAGACCGCTTTCCTTACCCTCTCCCACCAAGACATAATTTCCCCACCCCTTTCTCCATCAACATGATGTCGCTTCCACGTCTTCTACCATTGCCAACGGTTTCGACGTATCTCGGAAAGGAGTTCCTGCGTGCCTTCTTTTTCTGCTTGTTGTTCCTGTGGGGGCTAGCGCTCTTGATCGACTTCTTTGATCGGCTGGACGATTTCTTTCGCCAGGATGCCCCTATCCTCGCCGTCGCACGCTATTTCTTCTTCAAAGCGCCACTCTTTGTCTCCCAATTCGCTCCCGCGGCGGCACTCACGGGCTCACTCTTGAGTTTAAGTCTTCTTTCACGAAACCGTGAGTTGCTCGCCCTCAAAGCGTGTGGCATCGGGGTCTGGCAAATTGCCCTGCCACTGCTCCTGTCGGCGGCATTATTGAGTTTCGCAACCTGGGCTTGGAGCGAATTCGTCGTTCCCTCCGCTTTTCGCAAAGCCCGCTTTATCAATGCGGTGGAAATTAAGAAAAAGCCGTTTAAGACCGTGTTCGACGAGCACGGCTTTTGGTACCACGGAGAGAAAATTTTCTACCGTATTGAGCACTTTGATCCGAACACGAATAGGCTCTCCGGACTCTTGGCCTATACGCTTGACGATCAATTCCGCGTCCACTCCCTCATTGAGGCAACGCAAGCAACCTGGCGAGAAGGCCAATGGCAATGTGAAGGATTCCAAGAAAAGTTCCTCAGCGCGAGAGTTGAACCATCGACACACTCTTGTACCACCGTGCTCAAGGAGAGCCCGGAAGATTTCTCACTCGTGGCCATGGAAGCAGAGGAGTTTTCCTCTCAGCAGTTACGGTTATTCATTGCCGATCTGCAACGAAAAGGCCTGGATGTCACCACGTACCAAGTGGATTTGCAACTCAAGGGTGCGATTCCACTGGCGATCCTCGCGATGACGTTGTTGGGGATTTCGCTCGCGGTCCCTGGAGCACGCCAACTGACGCTGACAACGTCTCTGGGATTCGCGTTAGTCGTGGGCTTTGGCTACTGGTTTCTATTGGGACTAACCGTCTCGTTAGGCAACAGTGGGGCACTGTCGCCATCTCTCTCGGCGTGGACGGCCAATAGTGCCACCTGCCTGGTCGGAGTCTTCTTCCTACTCGGGATTGAGTAGGAAGAGCCCGGCGTTAGCGCTTCGAGTATTGCGGGCGTTTACGGGCTTTGTGCCTGCCGTATTTTTTCCGTTCAACTTTTCGGGAATCACGAGTGATGAAGCCCGATTTTTTTAGGACGGGGCGATGGTCAGGGTTCACCAACAGCAAGGCGCGGGTAATGCCGTGCCGAATCGCTGAGGCTTGAGCGGAATGGCCACCTCCCTGGACGTTCGCGATGATGTCAAACTGACCTTCGGTCTGAGTGACCACGAATGGTTGTTGCACGATCATCCGTGCCGTTTCACGACCAAAGTACGATGAAATGGGTTGGCGATTGACTAAGTACGTCCCATCGCCGGAAAAGAGACGTACCCGCGCGACGGCGGTCTTCCGTTTTCCTGTTCCCCAATATTCTGTTTTCCGTTCAGCCATACCCCTCATTCTCCAACAGTCAAGGCCAGCGGTTGCTGCGCGGCATGTGGATGCTCGGCGCCTGCATAAATTTTTAATTTGGTCGCCATCTGATGTCCCAGACGGGTTTTCGGTAGCATTCCCTCAACAGCGATACGCAGGACTTCTTCTGGCCGCTTCTCCAGCATCTGGCCAGCCGTCGTGGTACGAATTCCCCCAGGATATTCAGTGTGCCGATAATAGATTTTGTCGCGGAGTTTTTTGCCAGTGAATCGTAACTGACTGGCATTCACGACCACGACAAAATCTCCGCAATCAAGGTGCGGGGAGAAGACCGGATTGTTTTTCCCACGCAATGAAGCCGCGATCGTGGAGGCCAACCGTCCAACGATTTGACCGTTGGCATCAACGATGCGCCACCGTCGCGCGGCCAACAGGTCTTTTTGTGAAAGGGTTTTTGTTTCTTTCTTCATTCCGAAATTCTCTCTTCATTGGGAAACAGGGTGGCGGGGCCGACGAGACTTGAACTCGCGACCTCCGGCTTGACAGGCCGGCGTTCTAACCAACTGAACTACGACCCCGACATGGGCGGTATCCGGTTCGAACGGATGGCCCCCGGCTTGTAAGGCCGATGCTCTTCCACTGAGCTAACCGCCCCTGCAACGGGAGATTGAGGCTCGGCGATCGACGAGGGGCCTCCTCATATTCGTGAGGCGAGAGGAGTAACATTCACTCCTCGTTCCGTCAATCCCCGGTCTTAATGAGTCACAATCTCCGCCGGCGGCGTCGGAGGAGAGAGCGGCGGCTCGGACGGATACAGGCTCGCTGGGGCTAATTTGGCCTCTGGCTTCATAAGGAACCGCTCTGGATGTTCCAACACCAGCGCTTTCCGTAACACCTGATCCATGTGCTCGACCGTCTCGATTTTCACGGCTTTCAATATCATCGCTGGAATCTCCTGGATGTCTTTCGCGTTTTCCTCTGGGATCAGGATATGCGTAATGCCAGCACGGTGGGCAGCCAAGACCTTTTCCTTCAGGCCTCCGATCGGAAGCACGCGCCCGCGCAGAGTCACTTCTCCCGTCATCGCCACATCATGCCGCACAAACGTTTTTGTCAGCGCGGACACTAATGAGGTAGCGATCGTCACACCTGCCGACGGGCCATCTTTAGGAATCGCTCCTTCAGGGATGTGCAGATGGACATCAAGCTTCTGGTAGAAGTCCTTTTCAAGCCCTAACTCTTCCGCCCGTGACCGCACATAACTCATGGCTGCTTGTGCCGACTCTTGCATCACGTCGCCAATCTTCCCAGTCACCATGAGTCGGCCTTTCCCTGGCAGTACTGTCACTTCCGTGGCCAGGATTTCCCCACCCATATCCGTCCACGCAAGGCCAGTCACAACGCCAATTTTGTCCTCTTGGTCCGCTTTCCCGATACGAAAACGTTCGGCCCCAAGATATTTCGCTAAATTCTTCGTCGTTAGACGGATGTGCGCACTGCGATCTTTTTTCACCACCTCGACCGCGACTTTTCGACACAGCGTGCCGATTTCTCTTTCGAGGCTGCGCACTCCAGACTCGCGGGTATAGGAGCGGATAACCGCCATGAGCACGCTATCGGGGCAATCGAGATTACTGTCCGTCAATCCGTTCGCCTCACGTTGTTTTTTCAACAAATATTTTTTGGCGATATGCAGCTTTTCCCATTCCGTATAACCAGGAATACGAATGATCTCCATGCGATCTTGTAAGGGGCGTGGAATACGATCAAGCGTATTCGCGGTACAAATGAACATGACCTTCGAGAGGTCGTAGTCAACATCCAGGTAATGATCGTTGAATGTCGTGTTTTGCTCAGGATCAAGCACTTCCATCAAGGCCGACGACGGATCACCGCGAAAATCAGTGGACATCTTGTCGATTTCGTCAAGCAGGAACACGGGATTACCGGACCCGGCTTTTTTCATGCCATGCACGAGCTTCCCAGGCATGGCGCCAATGTACGTCCGTCGATGCCCACGGATTTCAGCTTCGTCCCGCACGCCGCCCAAGGAGACACGGATAAATTTTCGACCAGTCGCGCGCGCGATCGATTTTCCTAGTGAGGTTTTCCCCACTCCCGGAGGGCCAACAAAACAGAGGATAGGGCCACGAAGCTGACCAACCAGGCTTTGGACCGCGAGGTACTCAAGAATACGTTCCTTCACCTTTTCAAGGCCGTAATGATCCTCTTCGAGCACCGACTCCGCATCTTGAATATCGAGTTTGTCTTCCGTAAATTCATACCATGGCAGCGACAAGAGCCAGTCAATGTAATTGCGAACCACTGTCGCTTCCGCTGACATCGGCGACATCATCTTCAGCTTTTTTAGCTCTTTCTCGACTTTGTCCTTCGCCTCTATCGACATCTTCTTGTGGCGAATCTTTTCTTCGAGTTCTTGAATCTCATTCTTGAACTCGTCTTTCTCCCCAAGCTCTTTCTGGATCGCCCGCATCTGCTCATTCAGATAATACTCTTTTTGGGTCTTCTCCATTTGCTTCTTGACCCGACTGCGGATGCGCCGTTCAACTTCCAGGATTTCTATTTCTGACCGCATGAATCCCAAGACCTTCTCTAATCTTCCAGAGGGATCCAGCGTTTCAAGTAAGGTCTGCTTGTCCTCAATCTTGATCCCCAGATGCGCGATAATGGTATCGGCGAGGCGAGAAGGATCGTCGATCGACGAGACCGACATGATCATTTCCGGAGGAACCTTTTTATTGAGACGGACGTAGTTCTCGAAGGTCGAATTGACAGTACGGATCAACACGTCGATTTCGCTGCTGCGACTCTGGGGTTCGGCGATTTCTTCGACCTCCGCCCAGAAAATGTCCGTTTGATCGAGATGGCGGGAGACTCGTCCCCGTTTCTTCCCTTCAACCAGGACTTTGACCGTTCCATCAGGAAGACGGAGTAACTGGACGACATTCCCAATCGTCCCGACTGGATACATGTCATCGGCAACCGGATCATTGACCTTGGCATCCCGTTGCGTGGACAAGAAAATGAGCCGCTTATTGGCTACTGCCTCCTCAAGAGCTTTGATGGACTTTTGTCGTCCAACAAAGAGAGGGACCACCATGTGCGGAAACACAATAATATCTCGTAACGGCAAGAGTGGCAGGCGCACGCTTCCTCCTCTTTCATGGCTGTCTCTTTTGGCAGTACGAAACAGCACGGCTGTTGCCCTTATACATACTCGGCTCGATTGGAAAAGTGCCCTTATGCACTCTCCGCCGCTTTCTGTTGATAGAGCACAATTGGTTGTGCCTTGCGTGACACAACCTCCTCGGAAATATGCACTTCCTTGATGTTCGGTTGCGAGGGAATGTCGTACATCACGTCCAGCATGATATTTTCCATGATCGCCCGGAGTCCCCGCGCTCCGGACTTCCGCTTCAGCGCCTCACGCGCAATCGCGGAGAGCGCCCCTTCAGCGAACCGCAAATGGACACTCTCCATGTCGAAGAGTTTCTGGTACTGGCGGACAAGCGCGTTTTTTGGTTCGCGCAGAATCCGCACCAACGCCTGTTCGTCCAATTCTTCCAAGGTGGCAAGCACTGGCAAGCGGCCCACGAATTCCGGGATCATCCCGAACCGCAACAGGTCCTCGGGCTGAATTTCCGCCAACAACTCACCCGTGGTTTTCTCGGAGGCGCCTCTGACATCCGCCCCAAATCCTAAACTCTTGCCCCCAATGCGCCGACGAATGATGTCTTCAAGACCAACAAACGCGCCGCCACAAATAAAGAGGATATTCGAAGTATCCACTTGCACGAACTCTTGCTGCGGATGTTTCCTCCCGCCTTTGGGTGGGACACTCGCCACGGTCCCTTCAATAATCTTGAGCAGCGCTTGTTGCACGCCTTCACCGGAGACATCCCGCGTGATCGAAGGGTTGTCCCCTTTGCGAGCGATTTTGTCGATTTCGTCGATGTAGACGATCCCTTTCTGGCATTTCTCCACATCGTAATCGGCGTTTTGCAACAAGCTGAGGATGATGTTTTCCACATCCTCGCCCACGTAGCCCGCTTCGGTCAAGCTCGTCGCATCACCAATTGTGAAAGGGACTTGCAGGAACCGGGCCAGGGTTTGCGCCAGGAGCGTCTTGCCTGACCCCGTTGGGCCGATGAGCAAAATGTTCGACTTTTGCAGTTCAACATCGTTCGTGGCCATCGGAGAATCGACGCGCTTGTAGTGATTATGCACGGCGACGGCGAGCACTTTTTTGGCGCGCTCTTGTCCAATCACGTATTGATCAAGCACCCGCTTGATTTCCGCCGGCTTTGGCACGGCGGAGACGGAGGAGAAGGAATCTTCCTGGTCTCCTTCTTCGGCGATGATGTCATTGCACAAGTCGATACACTCGTCGCAGATGTAGACGGTCGGGCCAGCGATGAGCTTCCGCACCTCGTCTTGGCTTTTGCCACAGAAAGAACAGACCAAGTTTCCTGGACGATCATCCCCATGTCGGGCCATAGCCGCTCCTCATGATTTTTTTGGCGCGCGGTTGACGATGACCTCGTCAATAATGCCGTATCCCTGGGCCTGTTTACTGGTCAAGAAAAAATCGCGCTCGGTATCCCGTTCAATCCGTTTGAGACTTTGCCCAGTATGGCTCGCGAGGATGTGGTGCATCTGCTCACGTATCCGCAAGATTTCCCTCGCATGAATATCGATCTCCGTCGCCTGCCCCTGCATGCCGCCGAGCGGTTGATGCAAGAGAATCCGCGCGTGAGGCAACGCGTAACGTTTTCCCTTCGCCCCCGCCGCTAACAACCATGCGCCCATGCTCGCCGCTTGTCCAAGACAAAGCGTCGAGACATCGGGCCGAATGTATTGCATAGTGTCGTAGATAGCGAGGCCGGCCGTGATCGAGCCGCCAGGAGAGTTAATATAGAAATGAATATCTTTTTCCGGGTCTTCCGATTCCAGAAAGAGAAGCTGCGCGGTGATGACATTCGCGACATCGTCATTCACCACCGAGCCCAGGAAAATAATGCGTTCCTTGAGGAGACGCGAGAAGATGTCATACGCGCGTTCACCTCTTCCGGTCTGCTCAACGACAATTGGTACCAGATTCATAATGGCTCACGCGCTAATCCTATGCTTTTTCCTCCCGGCCAGCAACTTCTCGGTCAACAACTTTCACCTGGGCTTTTTCCACCACCAGGTGTAGCGCTTTCTCATGGAGCAGTCGATTACGAAGCCCGCGACGATTCTCTTCTCGCCCATAGAATGCGGTGATTTGTGGTTGCTGGGTTGGCCCGGCTCTTTCCGCGATACTATTCACCTGCTGCTGCACTTCCTCTTCAGGAACGGACAGCCCGAGTTGTGTCGCCAGGGTTTCGAGCAAGAAACCAATTTGGACTTGTTTCTTGGCGCTGCTCATAAACCCATCGCGCAATCCTTCCGGCAATCTAGCCTCCAAGGTCACCGCATCAATGTCAGGCGAAACCATACGCGCATCAATCAACATCCGCCGCATTTGCTCGCGCACCAGCGTCGGCGGAACATCGAAGGGGTTCAGTTCCAGGAGTCGCGTCATCACGACATCTTGGAGTTGATTGTCGGCTTGTCGATCAGCATGTTGTTGCAGATTGGTACGGACCTTCTCTCGCAACTCCACGAGGGTATCGCACTCGCCGTGATCCTTGGCGAAGTCGTCATCCAGCGTGGGCAACTCCTTGCGCGCGAGGTCCTGCACAGTCACGCGAAACGCCGCGAGTCTTTCCGTAATCGCTGGTTCTTGCTGGTCTTCCGCTTCCCGAGGGAACGGCAGCGAGAATTGCACGATCTCGCCTTTGCGCGCGCCAATCAATTTTTCTTGGACTCCAGGAAAGATCACTTCTTTCCCGATCTCAACGAAGCGCCCTTTCCCTTGCAGGTCGGAGAGCGGTCGTCCGTCGGAAGACGCGGCATAATCCATCGTCACCACGTCGCCGTTCTCGACCTGATCGCGATCGGTGATGGGATGCAACTGCGCCAAGGATTCCGCGATCTGCACCAGGGATTTATCGATCTCCTCCTCGGCCACTTGTCGGACTATCTTTTCCGCTTCCACTCCCTCGTAGTCTTTCACCACGATCTCAGGTCGGAGTTCCACGGTCGCCGAGTAACGGAAGGGTTGGCCGGATACTAGTTTTTCAGGAACGATGTGAGGGTCTGCCACCACCTGGAGGGAGTGTTCTTGCAGCGCCTTGAGATACGATTCTTCGATCAGATGGGCACTCACTTCCGAGGCGACTTTGTCGCCGAAGTGTCGCTCCAACACGGGACGTGGGACTTTCCCAGCCCGAAACCCTTTGACTTGCGCGGTGCGTTGAAAGGTGCGGTAGGTTTTTTCGACCTCTTCCTTCACTCGATCAGGAGGAATCTCGAAAGTGAGTTTTTTTTGGACAGTGTCAAGGGTTTCGATTTGCACATTCATAAAAGAGAGATCATCTCATCCGCGCAGGGGGAGCTGACTACCGAGCCCCCGTCAGGATGACGTTGGATGTTACCGGAATGCGAGAGGGGGGACTTGAACCCCCATCCGCCGTCAAGCGGGCTAGATCCTAAGTCTAGTGCGTCTGCCAGTTCCGCCACTCTCGCACCTCACCTTATCACATAAACGATGGGCCGCCGGAGATTCGAACTCCGGACCCGCTGATTAAGAGTCAGCTGCTCTACCAACTGAGCTAGCGGCCCGCGATTCCCACTATCCCATCCAGGCGCGCACTTCACACCCGGTACTGGC
>CAMBFS010000137.1 GCA_945865755.1 Klebsiella pneumoniae | reverse complement strand
GTTGGGCGATTTCTTGGTCGATGGCGTTGATTTCAGCCTGTAAGTCTTCTCTGTTCAAAGTCCATAAAGTGTGTGTGTTTAGCGGCTATTTGTCAAGATATTTTGGCGATTTTTCGGGTTGCCTTGGAATTTAAAGTAGATACGTTGCCATCCGCTCACGCAGGTGCGGATGGTGATTGAGACGGGAGAGAAAAAGCTCATCTGTATTGGAGTGCATGCCTCATGTCAAAGCAAAGTGTCGCCTGGGCCACAAGCCCCGCACTTTGAATCGCACCCGGTACAGCCTCTTCTCCGAGTCTCCTGGAGACGTTGGTGCACGAACTGGAACAAGACGCCACCAGAGACGACGCGGCGGCGACTCCACATCCACAACTGGTGCTGGAAACCTACGCCGCCGAAAGCGGGGGAACCGCTTCCTTCCACTACCTCTCAACCTTGCTGATGGAGGAATATCGGCGGGGTGTGAACGTCGTGCTCGTCATCGACGACGCGCAGACCTATTCAGCGGGGAGTTTGCTGTGGCTGCGGCGTTTGGCGAAGCTCCGGGTGGAGGGGAAGGCGTTGGTGCAGATTCTCCTGGTTGGCGCTCCGGCATTTAATGTGGCGGTGGACAGCCCGCGGTTGTGGCGCTTGCGCCGACAGCTCGCGGTCCGACTGAGCATGACCCCACTCAGCATGCGGGAGAGCGAGGCGTACCTCCATCGTCGGCTTGCGGCAGCCGCCTACGGAAAAGCACCAGTGCTGTGGCCGGAAGGTATCGCGCTGCTGGCGAAACATGGGCAGGGAAACCCGCGGCTCTTGAACATGCTCGGCCATGACGCGCTCTCCGCGGGACTTGTCGCCGAGCAACGCCCCATTTCCACGGAGATTGTCCGTGGCGTGCTTCCAGCGGTTGTCCGGCAGTCTCAGGCGCACCCGCTTTTTGCTCGGACGTTGCCACTGATGAAGAAGGCGGCTGGTCTCGCCATCGTGGTTGGTGGGATGACGACCCTGTCCCTTTCTGCCGCCTCGTACCTTCGTTCGGAGTCTTCCCCGACCGTTGTTTCCTCCGTGACTGCGAAGCCAGACGAGATCAGCTCGTTGGCGACAGAGCCGCCCCCAAAAGCGCCACCGCGAGAAGCGGCGAAACGACAAGAAGTGATGTTGTGGAAAGCCGCGCCGCCGCCGCCAACTCTGCTCCGGGAAGCATTCGTTCCACAAAAGCCGACATCCGAGGCAACGACTTCCCCAATGCCGGCGGAAACCGCTCGTTCATCGGCGCGGACTCCGAAGGCGGCCCCGCCAACACAAAAACCAAAAAAGAATAGTCCGCCAGTGAAAGAGGAGAAGGCCGTGAAAGGAGCGAAATCATCCACCGTGAAACCACACGCGGGGAAGCCCAAGGCGACATCTCCTCCGCGACAGCGCGAGATGGTATCTCCTCACGTGAAAACAACCACCCGCAAGGTCACCAAGGATCAATTGTTTGATGAGTGAGGTTCATGGTGCCTTCGTCACCACCACCCCACTCCCACGCAGCATCGGTGAGCCGTCGATCGCACATACCGCGGACGCGCCAGGAATCTGACGTTGCTCCGCGCGGCCCGTGACTTGAAAGACCGCTTCGGCGATATGGCCCATGCCGTGGAGTCGCCCCTCGCTCAGACTCCCGCCGAACGTGTTCACCGGCAGTTCTCCCTCCAACGCGATGCGCCCGTCTTGGATGAACTCGTATGCTTCTCCTTCCTTGCAGAATCCCGCCGCTTCCAGCCAATAGAGCGTTGATGGACTAAACCCATCGTACAACTGAGCGGCATCCATATCTTGCGGTCCCAGCCCCGATGATGCCCAGAGCTTCTTCGCCAGCGATGAGCCACACGCCATGTAGTCATCCAACGCGTAATGAAACAGCGTGCGTCGTGGGCTAGTATTCTGCCCATAGCCCGCGATGTACGCGGGTGGCTGACGCAGGTCGCGCGCTCGTTCCGCCGTGGTGAGCACCAAGGCCACGCATCCCTCCACGGGAATGTCACAATCGAACAGACACAGCGGCTCGGCGATCCAGCGCGACGCCAGGTAATCCGCGTACGTCATCGGGGTCGTATAAAAGAACGCGCGCGGATTGAGATTGGCGTTCCGGCGACTGTTCGTGACAAAGGCGGCGAGATGCTCGCGACGCGCGCCGTATGTGTGCATGTAGCGTTGCCACTGCATGGCGTGCCACTGAAAGATGCTGCTACATCCGTATGGCGCCATGAATTGGGTTTCGCCAGCCGCGCGCGTGCTTGACCAGGCACCGTAGCGTCCGCGTGGCTGGTGCAGCGCCCGCCACACTAATACATAGTCACACGCGCCCGCGAGCAGCGCGTGCACCGATTCAATCACCGGACTGGCGATCATGCCGGTTTCAATCTGCGCATACCACTGGATATCGGGAGCGAGCGGCAGGTGGTTCACGAGATACATCACACTGACGATGTCTTCCCCATCGCGACTGCCCGCCCCCTGCGCGGGCATCTCAGGATACGTCGCGAGTCCATCCACCTGTTCTGGTTGAACTCCGGCATCGGCCAAGGCCGCGCGGCAGGCGTCAATCGCCAATAGGCCCAAGGGTTTTTGTGAATGGCGCGTGAGCGCGGAATAGCCCACGCCGGCGATAGCGGTTTTGCCTCTTCCTGTCCACATGATGGATGCCCTCACACCAAACGAAATTGCGGAAGTGTGATCTCCGCGTTGATGGGTTGAAAGGTGACTTCGACCGCGGCCCCAATCTGAACCGCCGCCTTGGCCGAGATCGGGAGATGGGACACCAACAATAAGCGTGGCTGCTCTTCCAGCTCCACGAGGAGGTTGAGGTATGGAATCTCCTGCTCGAATCCGGCGATGTTGGGTTGGTGCATGACGGCATACGAGTAGACACGTCCCCGCCCGCTCACCGGGACAAAAGCGAGTTGCTGCGATTGGCAGGCGTCACACACCGTGCGTGGCGGGTGGTTGAAATAGGCGCACTCCTGGCACCGCTGGATCACCAACTGCTGTCGCGCCGCAGCGTCCCAAAACGGTTGGGTCAGCTCATCAACCGCTGGCAGGGGTTTGGGCTGGTGTTCTTTTGGCATGATACGCTCCTCGCCTCGGTGGAAGTGGATGACTGCCTTTGCCTGATAGCAAATACCACCCCAGGTCGGCAATGGCGTCTTAGAAGCAGTCAGCCATCAGCGTTCAGCTTTCAGCTAAAACAAAAGGACGTGTCCGCTATATGGGTTCTGACTCGTGCCAGAAGGTGAGTGAAGTTTTCTGTTTTTCCTGTCTGGCTGACGACTGAACGCTGATAGCTGAACGCATCCCTGCCTTTCGCTCTCTTGCACGCCGCAAGAAATTCGGCTCTAACCCCACTTGAGAAAGGAAATGCCTGTGGACTGCCCAGTATGTGGGTTTCGCAACAGTGAGACGACGCCAGCGTGCGAGGAGTGTGGAACCATGCTCCCGCGTTCTTGTACGGCGTGCGGATTTGAGAATCCGCTCCAGACCAAGTTCTGTGGCGGCTGCGGTACCGCTCTTGCGGCATTCCCGCGGACGGCGACACAGCCGACGTTCAGAGCCGATAGCATTCCCGCTCCCGCGCGTGGGGCGGAACGACGGCAGTTGACCATCATGTTCTGCGACCTCGTGGGCTCGACACCATTGTCCGAGAAGCTTGACCCTGAAGCGTTGCGCGAGGTGGTCCGCGCGTTCCAAGAGCACTGCGCGACCAGTGTCCACCGCTTCGAGGGCACCATCGCGCTGTCATTGGGCGACGGGCTCTTGGTCTACTTCGGCCTGCCGGTCGCGCATGAGGACGATGCCTATCGGGCCGTGCGGACAGGGTTGGACATCCTCGCCGCCTTGCCGCAACTCAATGCGCGGCTCGCGGCGAGGCTTGAGGTCCTGCGTGATTCCCCCTTGCGCGTGCGCATTGGCATTCATACCGGGCTCGTGGTGGCGGAAGAGAAAGCCGGGCAGGAAGGGCGCGACCTCCTCGAAGCGGTGGGGGAAACTCCCGCCCTGGCCATGCGTCTCCAGAGCCTCGCCGAACCCAATAGCGTGGTGATCAGCGAGGCCACCGCTCAGCTTGTGAGAGGCTTCTTTGAGTGTCGCGCGCTCGGCGCGGGGCGCTTCTCAGGAGGCACGGAACCACTCGCCGCCTACCAGGTTGTCGGTGAGAGCGAGGTCCGGAGTCGGATGGATGTAGCCGTGGCACGGGGGCTCACGCCGTTCGTCGGACGACACGCGGTCCTCTCCACACTAGAGTCCTGTTGGCAGCGCGCGCGACACGGGCACGGACAGGTTGTGCTGCTGAGTGGCGAAGCGGGCATTGGCAAGTCGCGACTCGTGCAGACGTTGCGCGCGCGGATCGCCAATGTCCCGCACACCTGGATGGAATGTCACTGCGCCTCGTACCATCACAACAGCCCGCTGTACCCGGCGATTGATCTCTTGTGGCGCGGGTTACACTTCACCCGTCGTGAGGAACCGGCGCATCAGTTCGACAAGCTCGAACGGGTCTTGGCCGCCTACGGGTTCCCACTCGCCGAGGCCGTCCCCGTCTTTGCCACCTTGCTCTCCCTGCCGGTTCCGCGAGAGCGCTATCCGCCACGTGCCGTCCCACCGCCACGACAGCGCCAGCACCTGCTCGAACTGTTACAGCGCTGGCTCCTCAAGGCAGCGGAGCGTGGACCTGTCGTCGGGGTCGTGGAGGATCTGCACTGGGCCGATCCTTCCACCTTGGAGGCACTCTCGCTCTTTCTCGATCAGGCATCGACACAGCCAATCCTGCTGCTACTGACGTTTCGTTCCGAGTTTCAACCGCCCTGGCCAACCGCCTCGTTGCTGCCCCACCTGCGACTCGATCGACTCCAGCGTGAGGACGCGGAAGCCATCGCCGCGCATCTGATGAAAGATCAGGTATTGACACCAGGACTTGTGCACCAGCTCATCGCACGGGCCGATGGCGTACCCCTCTTTCTCGAAGAGTTGATGAAAACCGTCATGGAGTCCGTTGAGTCCATCGGGTCGCTTGCGTCTGGAGGAGCGGAAGAGCCGCGCGCGCGTGCACGGCTCGCGATCCCTATCCCCGCCACGCTCCACGATTCGTTGCGCGCGCGGTTAGACCGGTTAGGGCCGGCAAAGAGCGTCGCGCAACTGGGGGCGACGCTTGGGCGAGAGTTTGCTTTTGAGGTCATGCGGGCCGTCTTTGACGGAGACGAACACACGTTGTTGGCCGCCTTGGAGACCTTGGTGACCGCGGAATTGCTCTCTCGGCGGGACGATTTGCCTCACGCCACCTATGTCTTTACGCACGCGTTGATTCAGGAGGCGGCCTACCAATCACTGACCAAACGTACCCGTCAGCACTCTCACCAACGGATTGCCCACGTGCTCAGCGCCGTGTTTCCCGACATGGGCGAACGACACCCCGAACTGGTGGCGCATCACTGGACGGAGGCGCGAGATGCGGCGCGGGCGGTCCCCTACTGGTATCGAGCCGGGTGTCAGGCGGCGGAACGCTTGGCGCACCTGGAAGCCTCGCGCCTCTTTGGGCAAGCGATTGCCCTGCTCCACACCCTGCCAGAAACCGCGGATCGCCTCCAACAAGAACTCGCGGCGCACATGGCATTAGGGAGGTCACTGATTGTCACGCGTGGCTATGGGGCACCGGAAGTGGAAGCGTGCTACCAACGCGCCTTGACGCTCTGTCGCGCCGTGGGGGAGAGCCCACGCCACATGCAAGCGGCCTTGGGGATGGCGGCGTTCTCTTTCATGCGCGCCGAGCTGCGCACGGTGCGGGAGCTGGGGGAGCGCGAGTTGGCGCTGTCGAAGCGGGAGGAGCATCGTGGTCGACGACTGCAAGTGCACTGGGCACTCGGGCAAGCGTGCTTTCACCAAGGCGAATTCACCGCGGCCCATGCGCATCTGTCCCAGGGATGGCCACTGTATACGCGGCAACAGTATCGCGCCCACGTCGTGCAAGACCCAGGGGTGATGGTGCTGTCCTACCTGTCGCTGACGGAACTCTGCCTGGGGTATCCCGATCGCGCGGTTCAGCACTGCCACGAGATGCTCACCCTCGCGCGCTCCTTGCGGCATCGGTTCAGCCTCGCGATCGCGTTGAATGTCGCGGCGACCGTCCACGCGTTATGTGGGGCATGGGCAGTGGCATATCCGTTGGTCGATGAGGGGCTCGCCTTATGTGAAGAGCAAGGGTTCCCGGTCTGGCTCGCGTATGGCCAGATCATGCACGGATGGATGGGGGTCCAGCGCGGGGATGGTGAACACGCGCTCGGAGAGCTCCAGCGCGGGGTGACCGCGTGGGAACAGACTGGAGCACGAGTGATGCGGCCCTTTTTCCTCTCCCTGAAAGGGCAAGCCTGTCGAAAGCTCGGACGCACGGCGGATGGACTCCTCGCGGTCGAGGAAGCGCTGGCAACCGTTGCCCACGCGGATGAGCAGTTCTGTACCGCCGAGTTGTGGCGTTTGCGGGGCGAGTTCGTGTTGCGGATGGATGCGTATCGTTTCACGCCGGACACCACGCGACAGGCGGAAGCATGTTTCCAGTCCGCGCTGACCATCGCCCGGCGGCAACACGCCAAGATGCTTGAACTCCGCGCGGCGATTAGCCTCGGGCGCCTGTGGCGAAGTCAGGGACAACATGCCGAGGCTCTCCAGTTGCTCGACGGCGTGTACGCCTGGTTCACTGAAGGATTCGCGACCGAGCCGTTACAGAGAGCCCGGACGCTGATTGAACACTTGTCGTCGGCTCACGCATGAGGGAGATGTCGCGAGGGAAAATTCATTCCTATAGGGAAAACACACCACGATGTGGGTTTTCGGGTACCACGGGAAGCTTGCTATTCGTGCCCCCGGCTTACACTGCTGGACAAGCCAGCAGTGGCACCCGAACAGGAAGTGTCCTTATGAAATCCGCATCTTGGTATCGCTTCCCTATAGCTCTGCCCTCTTCCCGCCGACCTCAGTTGCTTCTGTCAGCGGACCGCGGTGGCTCCGACGCGAGACCAATTTGCGAAAAGACGTAGGGTCCCTCTGGAATGACGGCCACACGTGCGTCGCGTGGCAGCTCGCGACAGAGGCTATCGACCGCCTGCTGAGGTTCGGCGAACGTCGGTCCCCATAAATAGCGACGATCTTCAACAGGAATCCCCGGGGTGCAGAAATAGACCTGGGCTTTCCGTCGCACTAACGCCAGTTTTTCCAGTTGCCATTGATCGATGACCACCGGCTCACGCGCCATCGCCGCCAGACAGGCGTCAGGGTCCGAGAACCGGCGCACAAAGGTCGTGAACTCGGGACTCCCAAGCCCTTCCTGACACGCCGCCGCCAGCAAGATCGTTCCCCCTGGTTTGACGATATGCGATGCCGCCGTGACGCCTTTGACCGCCTGATAGTACGTGAGGTCGAGCGGATACCCAGCACTGGTGGTGATCACCGCATCGACCGGCTCGGGCAGGGACGCGAGTGTCGTCGCGCGCACAAACTCGACCCCCTTGGCATGGGCGGCCACCGGGTCACCCGCGAACACCTGGGCGATCTGTCGGGCATGCGTCAAGGCAACATCAATGATGAAGTCCTGCCGCGCCAGACGCGCGATTTCCAGTAACTCATGGTGCAGCGGATTGTCGGGATACGACCCCTCGACCACTTTGGGATCACGCATGAAAAATGGGCTGTGCAGTCGTTTGATGGTCTCTTCGCCCGCGAGACCGGGCGCGACTAACTTCCGCCCGCCAGAAAACCCCAGCATGAGGTGCGGCTCAATAAAGCCCAGGGAAATATGCAGGTCACTCTCCACGAAGCGTCGATCGATCAACACCCGCGTCCCGGACCGAGTCGTGCCCAAGTCGCTATGTGACGCCGCGTCGCGCGCATCATGCGACGCGATCGTATAGCGCGCGAGAATATCCGGGCCGACGATGGTATGGAGTTCCTGCTCCGTCGCGGCCCGGTGCAACCCAGTGGCGATGAGAATGGTGATGCCCGAGCGTGGAATCCCGGCTTGCTCCAAGGTGGCCAATACATGGGGTAACACAACCCGATTTGGCGCGGGGCGCGTAATGTCACAGATCGAGATCGCCGCGGTCTTCTTCCCACGTGCGAGATCGGATAACGCCGGAGAGCCGATGGGTTGGCGTAACGCTTCGGCCAGCGCCGCGTCGGGAGAAGGAACGGCGACGGCGAATTTCGGTTCAAGGACATTGGCGTGTACGTGCGCGGGAATCTCGACTTCCGCCCCTTCGCGACCAAATGCGAGTTTCACTTTCATGGTTGACAGTTCTCCTCTGTGTTCCCTATAACCTGTCCCCTATATCCTGTCACCTCGGCGAAAAAAGGAGAACACCATGGCGAAAAGTATCGAACAGCTCGTGCGAGAAATGGCGGACCGCGAAGCGATTCGGGAACTCCCGCAACTCTATTGTCACTTGGTCTGGAAGAAGGATGTGCCAGCGATCGTGAACCTGTTCACGGCAGATGGGGAATTCGACGCTGGTGGCGCGGTCACGGCGGCGAAGGGGCGCGAAGCCCTCTTGAAAGCGTATCACGAGGGGCTTGGGCTTGATCCTCGGCCCTTTATTCACAATCACGTGATTACGCTCCACAGCGCCTCCCACGCGACCGGCAATTGCTACTTGGATCTGCGCGCCACGCAAAACGGCAAGAGTATGATGGCGGCGGGCTACTATGACGATGTGTACAAGAAAGTTGGCGACGACTGGAAGTTCGCCTCCCGCAAGTTCAACATCCTCTATTGGGTGCCACTGAGTGAAGGGTGGGCGGAACAGAAGAAATAGGGAACAGGGTTCCAGGGGAGCGGGGGTCAGGGGTCGGTTAAGGAGGGGCCTTTCGGTGTCTTAACCGACCCCTGTACCCCGTACCCCGTTCCCTGCCCCCTTACATCGGCGAAAACTTCTTCCGCCGGATCAGCTTCCCACGTCCGGACGAGCCGAGCACTTTCCCATTCTCAACGATCACCTCTCCCCGTGACAGTGTCATCGTTGGCCACCCCGTAATCTGGAACCCTTCATACAATTCGTAATCCGACCGCGAGTGCATGTCGCGGTGACGAATGGTGACTTCTTTCTTTGGATCGAAGATGACAATGTCCGCGTCCGAACCCACCGAGATCGTCCCTTTCTGGGGATAGAGACCAAAGAGTTTCGCCGGATTGGTTGAGATGACTTCGACAAAGCGATTGAGGGACAGTCGCCCCTTACCCACGCCTTCCGAGTAGAGCATCGGCAGAATCGTTTCCAGATTCGACATACCGGGAAGGAGGTCTTCGACTTTCTTGCCTGATTTTTTCTGGGCCAGATTCCACCCACAGTGATCGGTGGCCACGGTCTGAAGATTGTCGCATCGTAAGCCAGCCCACATCGCTTGCATCTGTGATGCTTCGCGGAGCGGAGGCCAGCCGAGATAGCGCTCGCCATCTGGTTCCTCGAACCGTTCACGTGACAAGTGTAAATAAATGGGCCGGGTCTCGCCGTAGACAAGTTGTCCTCGTGCTCGTGCTTCACGGATCGGCGCGAGCGCTTCTTCACACGAGAGGTGCACGAGATAGATCGGGGCTTCGGCGTATTGGGCCATCGCGATGGCGCGTTGCACCGCCAATCCTTCCGACAAACGAGGCCGAGAGTCGGCGAAATGACGCACCCCGAATTTGCCCTCAGCGGCGAACTGTTCGGCGAGATAGGAAATCAGACATTGATCTTCCGCATGAATGTTGGTGAGTGCGCCCACACGGCCAGCTTGCGCGATGACTTTCAAGTATTGCGGGGCCAATTCATCAAACCGTGCCATGCCGATCATAAACAGCTTGAAGCTGGTATGCCCATCGGCGACCGCTTCCGCCATCTCGTCGATGATTTTCTGGGTCGGATCAAGAATCGCCGGATGAAGGCCAAAATCAATGATCGCCTTGTCCTTGGCTTTTTTCTGCCACGCCTCAATGCTCCCTTGAATGGATTGTCCAGGCTCGGGGAGCGCATAATCCACGATCGTCGTGATACCACCACATGCGGCCGCCGCCGTGCCCGAATAAAAGTCATCGACGGAGCGATTGCCTAACAGCTCAAAGTCCACATGGGTGTGGACATCAACTCCACCGGGAAACAGATACTTGCCGTTGGCATCGATTTCTCGTGTGGCTGGACCAAACCCATGACCGAGCTGGCGAATGACCCCGCCTTCAATGCCGACATCAGTCTGGGAGATTTCACCAGCGGTGACGACAGTTCCATTACGGATGACCAAATCCATGACGTATCCTCCTTCGTGGAGGCGATTATACGGCGAGCGCAATTGCTGGGGCAAGGGGAACACCATCAGGGCGTTCCGCGCGACGCTTTGACCGCGCTCACCCGGTTGCGGCAGGGCGATGACCGTTGGATGGAGGCGTGAGTTTGTACTGTTCCACGAGTTCCTTGAGTGTCTGCCCGACCAGGTGGATATCGCGAATGGCCGCTTCAATCTGCTTCATGCCCTCGGCATTGTGGGTACTCGCGAGTTTGATGCTGTTCATGGCCAAGGCGACTTGAT
>CAMBFS010000136.1 GCA_945865755.1 Klebsiella pneumoniae | reverse complement strand
CCCGGTCTCCGGTCCCCCGTCCTTATCCTTGTTTCTTAATCGCCCGCGAGGCTCCGGTAATCAAGAGTGCGAGGAACACACAGAGCATCGCGATTTCTGGCCAGAGTTCCATGAATCCTTGCCCCTTCAGATAAATGCCACGAGTCACTCGAATATAGTGGGTCAACGGAAATAGCTCCCCAATCGTGCGAAACGGCTGGCCCATCTGCGCGAGAGGGAAGATGTAATCCGAGAGCATCATTTGTGGCACCATGGTCAGGACACTGCGCTCCACCGCATCGACCGACGACCGCGCCAAACTCGAAATGAGCAGCCCTTGGGCCAACCCGATCAACAAAAAAATCGGGGTAACCGCCAGCAGCAACACCGTACTCCCCACCGGGATCAGATCGAACAGCAGCCACCCTGCGGCGACACACGCCATGACCGCACCCATCGCCACTATCCCAAAAGGCAGGATTTTGCCGAGCACGACTTCGGTCGAAGTCACCGGAGTCACCAGCAGTTGCTCCAACGTCCCGGTCTCACGCTCCCGCACCAGGGCAATGGCGGTGATAAATACCGTCAGGAAGAGACAGATCATGCCCAGCAATCCCGGCAGCGTATACGCCGTGCCGGAGAGGGTCGGATTGAACAGCACCCGCCGGACTGGCGTCACCACCCCAGTCGCTTCTGGTCGCAAGTTTCTTTCGGTGAGCGGCGTCCGTTCCAATCGAGTGTGGGAGTAAAACGCGCGGGCGATGGCCGTCAGAAACCCTTCGGCGCTGGTCGCTAACGTGGTGTCCGCCGCGTCAAGCAGCAAGCCGAGGCGGACCTCTTTGTGGTTGGCGATCAGTTCGCTGAAATCAGCGGGAATGAGGAGCGCCGCGCGGCAATGTTCCTGACCAAAGAAGGCGCTCACCTCATCGGCATCCGAGAGTGGCGTGATGGAGAAGTAGCCGGTGGCGGCGATGTCACTGATGAACTGGCGTGTCTCTTGGGTCCGGGCACGGTCCAGCACGCAGAGCGGCAGGTGGTCAAAGTCAGTGGTGATGGCATACGCCATCAGCGTGAGCTGCATGACCGGAATCAGGATGATGATCCGTAAGGTGAATTGGTCGCGCCGCAGCTCGATAAACTCACGCCACAGGAGCGTCCGCAACCGGTTGAGCTTGATGCGCAGTCGCGTCATGCCACACCCGCCGCCGAGGTTTGCCGCTGGCGAATCATGCCCGCGAAGAGCGTTTCAATCGAAGGTAAGTCACTGGTGAAATCGAGCGTTGGGTCAATCGCGCGCAGATCGTGGCGCAACCGCTCCAGCGTCCCGGCGGTGGCATCGGGCAGGAGCAGACGAACCGTGCCGCGCGGGGCTTCGCTCGTCGTGCTAACGGTGTACCCCGCCGCCCGGAGGGGAGCCTCGGCGCGTGCCACCGTGGCCGGATCATCATGGCGTACCACGATGGGATATCCGCCGGCGAACGCCATTTTGAGCCCCAGCGGGGTGTCGAAGCCAATCAGCTTGCCGGCATCAATGAAACCAACATGCGCGGCGTATTCCATTTCGTCGAGATAATGAGTCGTGACGAAGAGCGTCTTCCCCTCGGCGGCCAGCTCTCGAATCAGGTCCCAAAAAACGTGGCGATTCAACACATCAACGCCAGCCGTGGGCTCATCCAAGAACACGACCTCTGGATCATGCAGGAGCGCGCTCACCAACGCGACGCGCTGCTTCACCCCAGCGGACAGTTCGCGAATCAACATAGAGTCAAGTCCCGACAATCCCAACCGTGGGAACAGCAGGGCTTGGCGCGCGGCGATGTGCTGAGTGGTGAGACTATAGAGGCCACCGAAGAAGAGCAGGTTTTCCCGCACGGTCAGGTTGGCGTAGAGAGACACTTTCTGGGACATATAACCAATGTGGGTACGAATCCGGTCCGCGTGAGTCCCGACATCGAGACCGGCCACGCGGGCCGTCCCTTCCGTCGGCGCGAGGAGACCACAGAGGATGCGGATCGTCGTGGACTTCCCAGAGCCGTTGCCACCGAGAAAGCCAAAAATCTCGCCGCGCTCCACATGGAAGCTGACCTGGTCCACCGCCGTGAAGCTTTCAAAGCGACGCGTCAGGTTTTCCACCTCAATGATCGGGGAGTCGTGTGGCATGGTACTCAGCACCTACGTGTAATTTTCAAGAGAGCCCAGGGTAGCTCATACTTCGCAACCCTGGGCTCGGTTTCGTAATCCCGTTGGGATTGGGCACCCCGGAACTCTCACGCCGAGCAACTTAACTTAATGCCATTGCCCGCTGGGGCGTCTCTCACCGTGAATGCCTCCCCTCTGCTTAAAGCATCTCTCCCCGCTCCTCCCGCTCCGCTTGCGCCGTGAGTTCCGCGAACACCAATTCGAGCGTCGGGCTCATGGCTTCACTCCGTAGCTCTCGCGCCAGAAGGCCCCGCACCGCCGCGTCCAACTCAGCGCGGGACAACGGGGTTGTAATCAGCATATCTCCCGCGCCGCGCTGGACGCGCCGCGCCCACGGAGCGTGTCGGAGTTGCGTCATGGCGGCGGAGCTGAGATCACCAGACAGGCGATAGACCCGCCAAGGAAAATTGGCGGTGATTTCCCCGGGCGTGCCTTGGACACGAACGCGCCCACGATAGAGGTAGATCACCTCATCACACCGCGCGGCTTCATCAAGATAGCCGGTGGACATCACGATGGTCACGGATTGGAGCTGGCGCAGGATCGTCCACATATCCCCACGGGCGATCACATCGACACCGTTATTCGGTTCATCCAGGATGAGTAAGCGTGGCTGATGCAACAGCGCGCAGATGAGCGCGAGCTTTTGTTTCATCCCACCGGACAGTGACCCCACGGTAAACGTCGCGAAGCGCTCCAGTTGCGCCAGGGCGAGCAGTTCCGCCAGGCGGGCACGAAACACCGCGCGTGATAACCCATGCACGTCGGCGAAAAACTCCAACGTGTGTCGCACGCTCAGGTCAGGATAGAGACTAAACGTCTGAGGCACGTAGCCCAAGGAGCGACGTAGCGCCTGTGTTTGCGTGCGGATGTCATACTCCAGCGCGGTGGCGGTCGTCGCCTCGAAGTCGAGCAAGCCCACCAGCACGCGCAGCAGCGTGGTCTTCCCCGCGCCGTCCGGGCCCACCACGCCGAAGATCCGTGGCCGCGTGATCGTGAGGTCGATGCCATTGAGCGCGACCGTGCGGTCGAAACATTTGCGGACATTCTGGAGAGTGACAATCGCCATGACGCACGTGGGGATCGCGGACAGGCTATGGCTGGGTGCCCTTGGGGGTGCCAGTCTCGGTCAGGTGGACCGCGCCCTCCATGCCCGGCTTGAGGCGTTCGGCTTGGGCAAGGACGCGCACTTTGGCGGCGAAGACCTGGGTGATGCGGTCGCTTTTCACCTCGATATTCTTCGGCGTGAATTGGGCCGTGTCTTCAATAAAACTGATCTCGCCAGGAAGGAATTCTCCGGGCAGGGAGTCGGGTTCAATGGAGACGGGCATTCCCAGATGGACCTTGCCGAGGTCCACCACCGGCACATAAATCCGCACATATTTGTCGAGCGTATCAAGCAGCGTGGCAATGCCGGTGCCTGGGGTGACATACTCGCCAGCGCGGATCAGTCGCGTTTGCACCGTGCACTCACACGGCGCGCGCACGACGTATTTGTCGAGGATGATCCGCATTTGATTGAGGCGTTCGGTTTCCACCGCGAGTTGCCGCGTTTGGACATGGAGCGCGTCTTCGGCGAGTTGGATTTGCCGTAAATTGGCCTCGGCGGCGGCCACCACGTGTTGTTCGCGCATCACCCCGGCGCGCGCGATCTCGATCTGATTTTGCGCCTGATCGAACCGTTGTTGGCTCAACACTTCGGCCTGGCGGAGTTCCTGACGGCGCGCGAATTCCTTCTGGGCGAACTCAGCGTCAGCACTGGCCTTGATCAAGTTCGCTTTCGCCGCCGCCAGTTGCGTCGGGTAGGTATCGCGTGCCCAGGCGAGCTGCGTTTCCGCTTGTTGGATTTTTGCCCGCAGGAGCGCGAGGGTCAATTCTTGCTGAGCGACTTGAGAGTGGGACTCGCGGGCATCAACCTCAATGAGGGCTTCATTGGTTTTGACTTGACTACCATCGGTGAACGTCACCGTCTGAACCCGACCGGCCACCTCACTTTTGATGACTTTTTCCTCGCCCTCGACAACGCCCGTAAAACTCACGCGATTGATGGCCTGCGCCTGTTGCGCGCGATACCAATAGCTCCCTCCACCAATGAGGAGAACCAGAATGAGGAACGGCAGACGTTTCTTCATGCGATCATTTTTCCTTACTGCCACCACCTTATGTCAGGAGGTCGCGGGTGAAGCAACGGCGGCCACGGGGAAGACTGAACGGGGGAATGGGGGAATGGGGGAATGGGCGACGTGACGAAGCAATCGCTTTCCCTTTTCTCCGTTGCTGTCTTCGAGTTGCCTTTTTCCCACCCCACCCCACCAAGCCCAATGGCATTAAGTTAAGCCGAAGGGCGCTGCTCGCTGCAAACCGGGGGTTGAAACCCCCGGCTACCCTCACATGCCGCTCCGCGGCGTCTCTGGCCTCGCGCAGCGAGGCGATGAGGGTAGCCGGGGAGTTCAGTCCCCGGCGAGGGGTGGTCGTGGGGGTATTTCCTCCTATGACAAAAACTTCCTTAACTTAATGCCATTGCCCACCAAGCCCCCCCTGTCCCCTGTTCTCCGTCCCCTGTACCCTACCCCGATGTTTTACGGTGAAGGGTTAGCGCTGCTGTCCGCGGCTTTATGGGGTTCGATTCCCATTCTAGTACGAAAGGGCTTGCCGCATGCCAGTGCGTCGGTGGCCGTGGTCGTGGGCTTACTCGCGAGTTTTCCACTCCTGATAGCGGTTTTTCTATTGCATCCACATACGGCCACCGAAGTTGTCGCGCCACAGGCGGCACTGTGGTTCGCCGCCGTGGGCATCACCGGCCCTTGTTTAGGGCGGTTGTTCAATTATATCGGGGTCGCGCGCCTCGGCGCGGCCCGTGCCACGCCACTCATCAACGCCTCTCCGTTATTCACCACGATCATGGCCGCCGTGTTTCTCCGCGAACAGATCACGCTCAAAATCCTGCTCGGCATCGTCAGTATCGTGGCGGGCATCGTGGTCTTGACCGGACAGCGCCGCGCATGAATCCCCGCGATTTGTTCTACCCCTTGCTCGCCGCGTTGTGCTACAGCACCAATCCCATCATGGTGAAGCTGGGCCTACGGATTAGCAACGAGCCGATCCTGGGAGCCTGTATCGGCATGCTCGCGAGCACGGTCGCGTATCTCGTCTATTTTTTCGGGACCGGTCAGACCCGCGACTTGCTCAAGATGCCCCGGTGGGTCGGATGGTATTTCGCGCTGTCCGGCTTGTTTTCCACCTTGGGGGTATTCAGCTTCTTCGCCGCGTTGCAACTCATTCCCGCCGCTGTCGTGGCTCCGCTGACAGCGGCGGCCCCGCTGGTGACGTTGACGCTCAGTCATTTCTGGCTCAAGGAAATGGAGCGGGTCAGCACATTCGATGTGCTCGGGACGGTGCTGATTGTCCTGGGCGTGGTGTTGTTGGTGAGTTGAGGGCTCGTTGAGGATTGACGCTCACCCCTGCGCTCTCTATGTGGAGCGGAACAAGAGATTGCCGGGAAAGGACAAGACGCATGCCGAAAACCACGCAGGAATTTTGGCGGTCCCTCACCAATGACTTCAATCCGGTCGGCCAAGTCCGCCCCGAAGACGTGAATCGATTCTTCGTCGATCGCAAGGAAAATGACAAAACCCGTAGTATCGTCCAGATTCTCACCCAGAGCTTGCAAGACAGCATCGGGCAACCAAAACCATAAAGGGCTGCTCACTGGTCATGTCGGCAGCGGGAAAAGTTCGGAGTTGATCCGCCTCGCGCAGGAACTGGCCAACGATTTCTTCGTCGTCTGGTTCGATGCGGAATCAAGTTTGGTCACCGAGAGCGCCAATCAGTTCGAGATTCTCCTCGGCATGGGCGTGGCCATACACGAGGCCGCTAAGGTCGCGGGCTTCCGCCCTCGGCAGAAACTCGCGGACAATCTCGTGAACAGCCTGACTAAGTTTGTCAAAACGTATGAAGAACGGAAAGGATTCTCTCTCTCATTAGACCAACTGGGCAAGCAGGTATGTGCCTTCGCTTTTATTGCCGGTACCGGTGCGCTGGCTGGCCCGCTCGCGGCGGGAGCGGCGGCCGTGGCCACGGGTATCGCTGCCGCGACACGTCTTGAACTCGGCCTAAATGATAAGCTCGTCAAAACGTTGGAATTACCGGCGAACCGCCAAGCCATCATGGGCGCTCTCAACAATATTATTGAGAGCACTCGGAAAAGCGCGGGCAAGCCGCTGCTGGTCATCACCGATGGCCTGGATAAGGTGTCCGCCGCTCGTGCACGCCAACTCTTCGCCGAGAGTGTCTTGCTGGCCGAGCCCGCGTGCGCGTTAGTCTATACGGCTCCCATCGAGTTCTACTATCGCCTCGTGGCTGAGCAAGCGACGAATATCTTTGAAGAGTCTCTCCTGTTGCCAAACCCCCCGGTCGCCAAACGCCCGCCAACCGGAGAGCACTGGCAAATGGAGCGTGAGCCTCACGAGGAGGGATTGCAGGTCATGTGCGCGGTCTTGACCAAGCGCCTTGTGGGACGCGAAAAGGCTGTCGCGGACATCATTACCGCCGAGGCCATGAATACCCTGGCACGGGCAAGCGGTGGGGTCATGCGTGAGTTGATTCGCTTATTCCGCGATGCCACTCGTATCGCGCGACTCCGTGAGGTGGCCCTGATTGATGACGCCATCGCGCAAGATGTCGTGGGTCGCAAATGGCAGGAAATCACTCCGCGACTGAATACGCAGCATCGTGAAGCCCTACGACTGGTTCTCCAGAAGGGAGAGTTGAATGGTGGGCCGCACGCGGCAACTGAAGATGAGCTGTTACGGAGCTTGTATTTGCTCTTGTACAAAGAGGACCAGGGTGAGCCTTGGTTTGATGCGTATCCCGGTGTCTTGTCCCTGTTGTAAGGCGTGGACGACGGAACAATGGAAGCATTTCAAGAAGCAATCGAACATATTCTGCTCGACCTAGAGCAGATCGAGGGCACGCTGATTCTTGTCGGTGTCTGTGACGACATCGTTTTGCGTGACCATGCCATCGCCACCTTGCGCGAACGGCTCCAATCGCGCCGGACGATGAGCGAATTTCGCTACGACCCGGAACATCTGAGCTTGTTAGAGGCGGTCGGGGCCGTCACGACCGCCGACCACACGCACCCGGTGGTATCCGTGTCAGGGCTAGAGGAATTGCCGCGCGACAAATGGAGCGAAGCCATCAAGCTGCTCAACGGGCAACGTAATCGACTTGGCCGTCTCAATGTCGCGGTACTGCTGTGGGTGAACCGCGCCACCCTGGCCGAAATCGCCGTGAAAGCGGCGGACTTTTATTCGTGGCGCAGTGGCACGTTTTTCATCGAACCCCCGGCGGGATGGGATACCCTGGCCAGCGCGCGCCGCGGGTATTTGCACGCCTTGGTGACACAGAATGAATTCGTCAACCTGCAAGGACTCGCCCCCACGCGCGGCGGCCATATCGTGCAGATGCGCATGGCGGACATCTTTATTCCGGTGCAGGCGGAAGCGGAACCAGCGCGTGAACGCCTGCGTGATAGAACGGTAACATTCACATTTTTCGAAGGCCCCGTTACCGTCCTGTTCACTGAGAGCACAGCGGAGGTTGTCTCTCCAAAAGGAAAAGCTGGAGAATATATAGTGGACCTGTTAGGCACTCCACCGCGGACCCTCATGGTGACAGGGCCAACCGGAACGCAAAGCGTCCCCCTCCACACGGTGCGTGAAAGCGACCGTAGGGGCGGTGCCGTCACAATCGCTGATCTGTTACGAGAACGGCGCGCCGTGGTGCTGGGTGATCCCGGCGCGGGTAAGACCACTTTGTTACGGCATCTTGCCTACACGCTGGCCCATGCCCAAGTAAAGCCGACGCACCCAGATGTACTCATCTCGCATCCAGACTTGCTCACGTGTCTTCCCGTCTATGTCCGTGTCGGTGACTATGCCCAGCACCTTCAGCATCATCCCACCACCACGATTGAGGAGTACGCCCCGCAGGGGTGCCAAGCCCGACAATTGCCGCTTTCCGAAGAGCTTCTGGCAGAGGCCCTCGCTCACAACCAGGTGATCTTTTTGCTTGATGGGCTGGATGAAGTGATGGCCACCGATTTCCGTCGCAAGGTCGCCGAGCAGCTTGCCACGTTTGCCCGGCGGTACCCGGGGAGTCGAATGCTCGTGACCTCGCGGATTGTCGGCTATCGCGAAACCCAGCTCGGCGGTGAGTTCGCGCACTTCACGATCCGCCCATTCGCCGAGGCCGAAATTCAGAAGTTTGCCGGCAAGTGGTACGAGGCCCTGGGCGAACCGGACAGCAGCAGCGCGGAACGGCTGGTAAAAGCGATTACGGAAAGTCCCTCGGTACAGCGGCTCGCGGCGAATCCCTTGTTGCTGACCGTCATCGCGCTGATCCACTGGCGCGGCACCAAGCTGCCCCAGCATCGGGCGAAACTCTATAGCCAAGCAGCGGAAACCTTAGTGGACCAGTGGATGAGCTATCGGCGGGTCAGTCCGGAAGACTGGGATGTCCAAGAAACCTTGCAGACGCTGTTACCGGCCATCGCTTGGCGTTTGCACGAGACGACGTCGAACGGACTGATTGGTGAACAGGCGTTACACTCGTTATTGGTGGCGTCCTTGCACGACAGCAATCCCCGCCTGGGCGAGCAGGACGCCCACACCCGTGCCGCCCAGTTCCGCCGCAATGTCAGCGAGTTCAGCGGCATTTTTCTCGAACGTGGTCTCGATCAGGATGGCCGTGGCCTCTACGGTTTTCTGCACCTGACGTTTGAGGAGTACTTTGCCGGGGTGCATCTCGCTGAACAATGGCATCGGGAAGGAGCGCGCGTTCTCACGCCGCTGTTGCACAACGCCCGCTGGACCGAAGTGCTCCTGCTCGCGGCTGGACGGCTGGGGGAGGTCAGTCCATATCTTGCCACGCAGTTTGTGCAAACGATTCTCAAAGCCGACGATCAATACGAAAACATTCTGCACCGCAATCTGCTGCTTGCTGCTCGTTGCCTGGCGGATGATGTGCGGGTCGATGCTGCTGTGCGGCATTCCATCGTTAAGGGTATGCTGACCCTCTATTTTGCTCAGAGCACTTGCAAGGCTCTTGGCTCCGACGTATTGGCCACGTTGAGTACGTTTGCTGGTACGCAGGCAGAAGAGGAGATTGTGGCAACGTGCCTTGAGCGCCTCCGGGATGCTAAGGGGGAGGTCCGCTCCGCAGCCGCTTTGGCGCTGGGCGGGATGGGGGCGAGTGCGGCGACCCCGGAGGTGCTCAAGGTCTTAGTGGCATGCCTGCGGGACGCCGAGGGGGATGTCCGCTACGCAGCCGCTCAGGCGTTGGGCGGGATGGGGGCGAGTGCGGCGACCCCGGAGGTGCTCAGGGCGTTAGTAGCGTATCTCCGAGATGCCAAGTGGGATATCCAATACGTAGCGGCGGCGGCCCTAGGACGAATCGGGGCCGCCGCCGTCACGCCCGAGGTGCTCACCGCATTAGTGGCGTCTCTCCGGGATGTCCAGTGGCCTGTCCCCTTTACAGCAAGTTGGGCTTTGGGACAGATTGGGGCCGCTGCCGCCACACCTGCGGTGCTCACGGCGTTAGTGGCGTCTCTCTGGGATGCCGAGGAAGAGGTCCGCCTTACAGCAAGTCGGGCTTTGGGACAGATTGGGGCCGCTGCCGCCACACCTGCGGTGCTCACGGCGTTAGTCTCATCTCTCCGGGCGACTGAGGGAGAGGTCCGTTATACAACGGCTTGGGCTCTGCGGGGGATTGGGGCCACTGCGGCCACACCTGACGTGCTCACCGCGTTAGTGACGTCTCTTCGGGATGCCCAGTGGAAAGTCCGCTTCGCAGCCGCTGAGGCTCTGGGGGGGATTGGGGCCACTGCGGCCACACCTGACGTGCTCACCGCGTTAGTGACGTCTCTTCGGGATGCTAAGGGGGAACCCCGCTCCTCCCTTGCAGACCTGATCGACGGACCCACGATATTAGACGGAACGGCCCGCTCCGCAGCAGCTCTGGCCCTCGGACAGCTCGGAGCGGCTGTGGCCACGCCTGAAGTGCTCAGTGCGTTACTGGCGGGTCTCCGGGATGCCGAGTGGGAAGTCCGCGCCGCAGCCGCTCAAGCCCTCGGACGGATCGGGACCGCTGCCACGCCCGCTATACTCATCGCATTGATGGCGTCTCTCCGATCTCCCCATGTAAAGGTTCGCGTCTCTGTGGCTAAAGCGCTGGGGCAGATGGGGGCGAATGCGGCCACCCCGGAGATACTCAGGGTCTTAGGACTGGCGCAGAAATTAGTGTAGTCAAAAGTCCGAAGCTGTGATAAGCCTGCGGGGAGCGTAAGGAGTCGAGAAGCGACGCCGTAAACGGGAGGCCCAGGATGGCAGGTCATTTGAAGATGCAGTACCCACCGGAGATGGAAG
>CAMBFS010000135.1 GCA_945865755.1 Klebsiella pneumoniae | reverse complement strand
ATCAAGAAGCAGGTGGTCCGAAGCTGGAGCGCCAAGATGCGCGCTACTGCCCTGAAGTTGCTGTCCTGTAAGACACCCGGGGCACGATTGTGAAATCCTGAATCCAAAAACCGGCTAACGGCTAACCTCCGATTTAGACGCCCTAGTCTTGAACCCATCGCATTAGCAACGTCGCAAGCTCCAATGCTGGAAGACCTGCGCGAGACGTTCTACTTCTTGGTCGAGGGCGAGCGCGATGGCATTATAACCAACCTCGACGATTTCGTTACGCAAGAGGTACAGGACCGTTTGGATGAAGCCCGCGAGACAGTTGCTGACATTCGGGGGAAAGGAACGACCCATCGGCAGGGGCAGGAAGTATCCACCTTCTACAGGAAGGTACGCCTCCTCCTCGCACAGGCTTTGCGTGGCCATCTTGAGAGCCGCATCGGGGAGTTTGCCAGGGCAATATATACCAGTGCTGAGTCAGTCGCTCCACGTATCCGGGGGGCCTCCGAAGGGGTGATCCAGCAAAGACTGGAGGCCATCGAGTCCGCGCTACAGGTGGCGACCGAGGGAAAAAAGGAAGAAGTGTCTGCTTTCCTATCAGAGATGGTGCTGCTCCTTGCAAATTTCGCCGCAGAACCAACGGCGGTCGGCGGCAAGACCGTGCCAAGCAGTGCCCTAGTCGTGGATCGGCAAGAAACGTCGCCGGATCGTTTGGGCGCAGCCACCGTTTCAGAGCTACTAGAGCAACACTACGAGATTGTGGAAGGTACGACGGGCTACACCTACGAGCGGATCTTCCGTCCATACATCGACACCGCTGCAAGTATTCAGATTGAAGACCCGTATATCCGGTTACCCCATCAAGTGGAAAACTTCGCCCGATTTTGTGCTCTCGCTGTCCGTCTCGGCTCGGTTAAGGTGATCGATTTGGTTACCGGGCTACAAACGAATGACTCTACTGACGATGCGGATAGTCGGCTGGAGACCTTGCGGAGGGACCTCCAATCACGTGGCATCATCCTTAACTGGAAACGCAAGACCGGTCTGCACGACCGTGAAATTCGTTCCAGCAACGGCTGGATAATCAAGATCGGGCGAGGGCTTGATATTTACCATAAACCAGAAAGTTGGGTTTCGGTCGAAGCGGCCGACTTCAGCATGCGCCGATGCCGACAAACGAAAGTGGATATCTTCCGGAATGAATAGAGAGTGCTAACAAACCGTTCCACGTGACCGCCGCCCCGGTGGCGGTTCTGAGTGAGTGCGAAAGGTCTTGTTTTCGGGGCCGTGTCTCTGAGCGTAGACGGTTAGACCCCAGCAATGCGTTCTGGGCAGGGAGTGGACGGTAATACGGCGTTGCCGTATACATGCGATCATGTTCGAGTTTATCGAGACGCCTTTCTTCGCTAAAGCGGTGGAGCGCTATCTCGATGACGACGAGTATGCGGAACTTCAAGCCTACCTCAACAAAAACCCTCAATCTGGCGTCGTCGTTCCAGAGTCAGGCGGGGTACGCAAACTGCGGTGGGCCGCGGAGGGCCGAGGCAAGCGGGGCGGGTTGCGCATCATTTACTTTGTACACCGTGAGCGGGGCCACATTTGGATGCTGGCGGTCTACGGCAAGAACGTCACGGAGAACATCCCGGCTCACACGCTCCGAGCGATGAAAAAGGCGATTGAAGATGAAGAAGATGACTGAACGACAACTAGCCAAATGGGAAAAGACCCGCGACCTCGGCCAGGAAATCCTGCAAGGAATCCGGGACATCAAGGCTGGCCGCGTCGGTCGGCGCTCTACGGTGCTGACCTACCCGATCGTCCGAGCCCGTGAGAAGTCGGGCTTGTCCCAAGCCAAGTTTGCTGAGTTGCTTGGGGTGTCAGTTCGCACTGTCCAAGATTGGGAGCAAGGGCGTCGGGAGCCGAACGCGGCGGCGAAAACCTTGCTCAAGATAGCCGAGTTGCACCCAACCATTCTGAAGAAGATTGCTGCTTGATCGTGCGTTTCATTTTTCTGGCGAAGGGAGTTCAATCGTGAACGGCCAAAACCGCAAAGACATCCGACCTGGGCTTCAGGTCGAAATCGTCCTGAAGCAAGACCAACGCAGTGGGAAGAGAACGCGCGGTATCGTCAAGAATCTGCTGACGAGCGCGGCTCATCACTCACGCGGGATTAAAGTGCGCCTGGAGACGGGCGAGGTTGGTCGGGTGCAAGAGATTCTCCATTGAAGGCGGGATGCGGGAGTCGGATGTTGCGCGAAGTGGCGATCCATTCCAGAAAGAAGGAGGCTGTCTCATTGCACGCCCGTGCGAGTTCAAGCATAACGGTGGGTGGCCCGCACGACACGTCGCGAGACCACCATATTTCAAGAAGAGCGCATAACGCAAAAAGGAGGAGCAACGTATGAGACTGAAGCAACCACGAGTGACCCCCATCGACGAATCGCAGTGGAGCGATGCGGTCAAAGAAACCCTCAAACAGATCAAAATTGGCCAAGGTGCGGTGCCCAATATCTTCAAGACCCTCGCGCATCATCCCGACCTGCTGAAGCGCTGGCTGGTGTTTGGCAATCACGTCCTGTTCAAATCGACCCTTCCCGCGCGTGAACGCGAACTGGTTATCCTGCGCATCGGCTGGCTGTGCGAGGCTGAATATGAATGGGCGCAACATGTGCGGATTGGCAAACAGGTGAAGCTGACCGATGACGAAGTGCATCGCATTAAAGTCGGGCCGACCGCCGCTGGCTGGAGCGAACAGGACAAGCTGTTACTCGAAGCGACCGATGAGCTGTACAAGGATGCCTTCATCACCGATGCGACGTGGCAAGGACTCAGCAAGCACTACAACACGCAGCAACTGATGGACATTGTCTTTGCCGTTGGGCAGTACAACCTGGTGTCGATGGCCCTCAACACGCTCGGCGTGCAGCTTGATCCTGACCTGAATACGTCGTTCGCGAATACGTAAAAGAAAGTAGTCAGTAGCCAGTAGTCAGTAGTCAGCATGAGGAACATACCTTTGTCTTTTGACTTCGAACTCCGAACTGAGTGACTGAGGGACTTTTTATGTCAGACCGACTCAAAGGAAAAATCGCTATCGTCGTTGGGGCCGGGCAAACTCCTGGTGAGACCATTGGCAATGGCCGCGCGAGTGCCATCCTCTACGCCCGTGAGGGCGCGAAAGTGATGGTGGTGGATCGTCGCCTCGAATCCGCCGAGGACACGTGCCAGATGATCGCGAAAGAGGGCGCTGGTGAAGCGTTCGCCTTTCAAGCCGATGCCACCAATAGCGAGGATTGCAAAAAAATGGCGGAAGCGTGCGTTCAGCGCTTTGGCCGCATTGATATTCTGCATAACAACGTCGGGATTGGCGACAACGACGGCGGGCTCAATCAGGTGACGGAAGAAGCCTGGGACCGCATTCTCGGCGTCAACATGAAAAGCGTCATCATGCCGTGTAAGCATGTGATTCCGATCATGCGCGGACAACGCGGCGGGGCGATTGTCAACATTTCGTCCATCGCCGCGGTCTGTAACGTCGGCATTCTCGCCTATAAAACCTCCAAGGCTGGCGTGAACGCGATCACCAATCAGCTCGCGTTGTCCAATGCCAAGTACGGTGTCCGAGTGAACTGCATCATGCCAGGGCTGATGGATACCCCGATGGCGATTGAAGGCATCTCGAAAGCGCGTGGGATTTCCAGGGAACAACTGCGGAAAGAACGTGATGGGATCGTGCCGTTGGGAGCGAAGATGGGGACGGGATGGGACATTGCCCATGCCGCGCTCTTTCTAGTTTCTGATGAAGCGAAGTTCGTGACCGGCGTGATTCTCCCGGTCGATGGTGGGCAGAGCGCGCGAGTTGGGTGAGTGTTATCCCCAGTGCGGAATCTTCTTGCCGGTGACCAGACTCCAGCGTTGAATGTCTTCCCGATTGTCTCGCTGAAACAAGTCGATAATGTCGTGGGAGCCTGATTCTCCGAGGAAGAGGCAGGCGCGCCACGCTTTTCCCCGGAAGTTTTGCTCGGCTTTTCCATGCCACTCGCGGAGCCACACCGTGACCTGTTCCGATTCCGCCGTGAGTCGTGGTTGCAGGGCCGCGACCTCGCGTACGCGCCAGGCATCGCTCCAGTTCTCCGAGGTGACTTTTTTCTCTCGCAGGAGCCGCAGCGTTTCTCGTAACTCCGTGGCGGCTTTTTCGCGTGACTGGAACGTCAACTTTGACATGATCCACGTACATACGAAAGAGAAAAGCACGGTAAAGAGAAAAGCCGAGAGGGGGAGCGGGTCTCCGGCCATCAAGGCGCGTATTCCCGTCCGTCCCCCGACCCACAGTGCCCAAAACCACGCTACGGGCAAAAGCACGAGCGCACCGCGCAAACCAATAGTGAGCGCCGTTTGGACGGGAATGCGAGGAGGGTGGGGCGTGAAGTGTTGTCGAACACGCGTGATGCTGAGGACGTTGGCGAACCCAAAGAGCGAAAGTCCCATGCAAAGCAGCGCGAGCCACAGGGTGCTATAGACCGCCAGTGCCATACGTTTCTTTGGCTTATGGCCTGCATGGCGTATGGCCTATGGCGCATGGCGTATGGCAGGAGCGTTCCCGCTATAGGCCATACGCTATAGGCTATACGCCATACGCCATCTACAGATTGCTCACTTCCATTTCTAGCAACTTGCCGTACTTCGCGATTGCCCGTTCGCGCTGCGAGATGAGATGGCCAGTAGGAAACTTGCTGTCGGCACCTTTATAATCACGGAGCACCTGCCGGGCGACGGTGACTTTATGCACCTCCGTCGGCCCGTCCGCCAAGCTGGTCATAAAGGATTCCACCATCTGCGCTGAGAACGGCATCTCGTTGGAGAGCCCCAGCGCCCCGTGCAACCGCAACGCGCGATAGACGACATCGTGGTACACCTTGGGCATCAGCGCCTTGATGGCGGCGATGTCTTTGCGCACCTTGCGATAGTCTTTGTACTTATCAATACGCCACGCGGTGCGGAGCACGATCAAGCGAAACTGTTCCATCTCCATCCACGAGTCAGCAATTTGTTCCTGCACCATTTGTTTGTTGGCCAGGACTTCTCCTTGCGTCTCACGAGAGAGAACGCGCTCGCACATCATATCGAACGCTTTCTTGACCTGGCCGACCGTCCGCATGGCATGATGAATCCGCCCACCACCGAGCCGCGTCTGTGCCACTTCGAACCCTTGTCCGCGTTGCCCGAGTAAATTCTCGCGCGGAATTTTCACGTCTTCATAGCGGATATACGCATGCTCACCATCCTCGGCATGCTCGGTGCCTAACCCGACGTTGCGAATGATGTTGACGCCAGGCGTGTCGGTGGGCACCAGGAACATCGACATTTTTTGATAGGGAGGGGCGTCGGGATCGGTGACGACCATCGCGATCAGGAACGAGGAATAGCGGGCATTCGAGGAGAACCACTTCTCGCCGTTGATGACCCAGAAGTCCCCGTTGAGGTCCGCGCGACAGGTGAACATTTTGGGATCCGCGCCCGCATGCGGCTCGGTCATGGAGAAACAGGAGACGATTTCATTGTTGAGGAGCGGAGTGAGATACTTCTGCTTCTGCTCTGGAGTGCCGTAATGCGCGAGGATTTCCGAGTTGCCGGTATCTGGTGCCTGCGTGCCGAAAACGGTTGGGGCAAAGCGTGAGCGTCCGAGAATCTCATTCATCAAGGCGAGCTTCAATTGGCCGTAGCCTGGTCCCCCTAGCTCCGGCCCCAAATGACAGGCCCAGAGTTTGTGCTTTTTGACCTCTGCTTGCAGGGGCCGCACCAGCTTTTGGTTGCGGGGATTGTGAATGTCATACGGGCTTCCCAGGATGTGATCGAGCGGTTCGATTTCGTTGCGCACAAACTGGTCCACCCAGTCCAGCTCTTGCTGAAATTCGCTATCAGTCTCAAAATCCCAAGCCATAACCGGTCCTCCTTAGCAAACGATCATTGCTCATCTGTCGCGGAGCCAATGTCTTTCGTCTTTCCCAGATGGGCCGGACTGTAACATCTGGAGTGACTGGACGGCAAGCGAGTCCTCACCCACATCAGGGAAAGGAGGCTCAAACTTTAACCCTTGTAGAGTCAATCATTCTCAGGCATGCTCTGCCTAGAACTACCTAAAGGAGGGTGACAGCAATGTCGTATGATGTGTTGATCAAAAACGGAACAGTCGTTGATGGAACTGGGGCCCCGCGCCAACGCGCGGATGTCGCGATCGCCGGAGGAAAGATCGCTGCCATTGGCAAAGTGACGGAGGGCGCGAAGCGCGTCATTGATGCTTCGGACCTAATCGTCACTCCGGGGTTTGTTGACCCTCACACGCACTATGATGCCCAGATCTGCTGGGACCCAATGTTTACCTCCTCGTCGTGGCATGGCGTGACCAGTCTTGTCATGGGCAACTGTGGGGTCGGCTTGGCGCCCTGCAAGCCCGAAGCGCGCGAGATCGCGGCCTGGGACTTGGTCAACGTCGAAGCTATCCCGTTTGACGTGCTGGCCAAAGGGGTCACTTGGGACTGGACCACGTTCCCCGAATACATGAACGCGGCGCAGAAACGCGGAGTCGGTCTGAACGTCGGGTTTATGGCTCCACTCACCCCGTTCCGACATTTTGTGATGGGAGAAGAGTCGATGGATCGGGCGGCCACGACGGAAGAGACCGCGAAGATCAAAGCGCTGATCCGTGAAGCGATGCAAGCTGGAGCGATGGGGCTCTCGACCACCAACGGCCCGCAACATATCGGCTATCAAGGTCGGCCATTGGCCTGCCGTCTCTCCAGTCGCGAGGAACTGACGGCCTATTGCAACGTGTTGAAAGAACTCGGACACGGCGTGATCGAACTCGCACTTAACGATTCCCCAGGAGTTGTCTCTGAGAGTGATTATGATCTCCTGAATCTTTTGCTCTCTGAAAGTAATCGTCCGGTGACCTGGCTGGCGTTGCTGAATCGTGACGACAAACCCGAAATCTGTCTGGAGACGTTGCGCCAGACCGAGTCACTCCTCAAACGTGGCGCGATCCCGCAAGTGACCTGCCGCCCCTTGATTATTCAGATTAACCTCCGCAATCCCTTTATCTTCGCCAACATGCCGTCGTGGAAACCCGCCTTCAACCAGACGGTCGAAACGCAGATCAACCTCTATCGTGATGGTGCCTTCCGCACCGCTTTCCGCAAAGCGTTGCAAGAGCCACGCATCTTCTCCGACAAGACGCTGTGGACACGCCTCAATGTGAAAGAGGTCACGAATCCCGCCATGAAGTCCATGGAAGGGAAGAGCGTGGCGCAGATCGCCCAAGACCGTAAAGCGGATCCGCTCGATACCTTCTTCGAACTCGCGATTGAGGACAACCTTGATATCCAGTTCACCATGGAATTGTTTAACGCCGATGAAACCCGCATTCCAGAATTGATTACCGACTCCCGCACGATGATCGGTCTGTCGGACGGTGGCGCGCATGTCGATATGCTGTGTGACGCGGGCTACTGCACCTATCTTATCGGTACCTGGGTACGCGATAGGAGCGCGATGACACTCGAACATGCGGTGCGAAGGATCACCTCCGAGCCAGCGAATTTCTTTGGTCTCAAGGACCGAGGTCGGCTCGCGGTGGGCATGGCTGCGGACGTGACCATTTTTGATTACAACACCATCGGCTCCGGGAAACGCGCCGAGATGCGACACGACCTCCCAGGTGGTGGTCGCCGGTTAGTGATGCCCGCGAAGGGTGTGTGCTACACGCTGGTCAACGGCCAGGTGTTACTCGAAGACGGCAAGCATACTGGAGTCCTGCCGGGGCAAGTGCTCCGCGGCGGAATGTAAAATCACAAACCAACAACGCAGCTTCCAGTGGCAGGACAGACAATGTTCCTGCCACTGTCTTTTTAACCCCGCGCGATCAAGGCGGAATTGAGAATGAAGAATGAAAAATCCCGTCCTGCCTTCTCAATTCTCAATTCTCAATTCTCAATTCTCAATTCTTCTCCGAGGAGGTTCGACTATGGCTCGCCCGATTGATGTCTACTATTGGCCCACGCCGAATGGTTGGAAAGTGACGATTCTGCTCGAAGAACTCGGCGCTCCCTACAACATTATCCCCATCAACATCGGCAAAGGGGAACAGTTCAAACCCGAATTTCTCAAAGTTTCACCCAACAACCGCATGCCCGCGCTGGTGGACCACGAGCCGCTTGGTGGTGGTGAGCCGCTAGCCATTTTTGAGTCCGGCGCGATGATGGAATATATCGCTGAGAAGCACGGCAAGTTCTTGCCCAAGGATGCTTGTGGCAAATACGAAGTGTTGCAATGGGTGTATTGGCAGATGGCCAACTTGGGTCCCAACTCAGGACAAGCCAATCACTTCCGTCACTATGCGCCGGAGAAAATCGCCTACGGTATCAATCGCTATACTGATGAAGTGAATCGGCTCTACGGCGTGATGAACACGCGGCTGGCGGATCGCGAATATCTCGCGGGTGCTTACTCGATCGCGGACATGGCGTCGTGGCCGTGGATTGTGCCGCATGAGCGCGTGGGGCAGGACTTGAACGATTTTCCGCATCTCAAGCGCTGGTTTGAAGCATTGCAGGCGCGCCCCGCCGTGGATCGTGGCTATAAAGTTGGTCAGGAGTTGCGCCAAGAGATGAGCGAAGAGGCGAAGAAAGTGCTCTTCGGGCAACGGGCGCGGCAGTAGCGTTCACTCAGGAGGAAGAATCCATGAAGTTGCAAGATAAAGTCGCCGTCATCACAGGCGGTGCGAGCGGCATGGGGCAAGCCACGGCATTGCGCTTTCTTGATGAGGGCGCGCGTGTCGTCGTCGCCGATTTCAATGAAGCCAATGGCAAGGCCACCGTTGCTCTGGCCGCGAAAGCCGGTCAAGCCGACAAGATTCGCTTCATCCGTACTGATGTCGCGAAAGAGGCGGATGTCAAAGCGATGATCGACTGCGCGGTGTCGAGTTTTGGGCGGCTCGACATCGTGTTCAATAACGCCGGGGTCGGCGGGGCGATTGGGCCGGTGTGGGATATCGAGGAGGACGAGTGGGACTATACCTTCGATGTGCTGGTGAAAGGCGTGTTCTTTGGGATCAAGCATGCGGCGCGCGTGATGAAGCAACAGGGGCAGGGTGGGGCGATTATCAATACGGCATCGACCGCGGGATTAAGTGGGGGGTCTGGTCCATTGGTGTATTCCGCGGCCAAAGCGGCGGTGATCAATTTAACGAAAGCTTCGGCTGTGCAACTCGCGCCGGACCGGATTCGGGTGAATGCGATTTGTCCAGGTGGAATCGTGACGGGCCTGACCGACCAGGGCAATCCCGAAGAGGCAAACAAGCGCATGGCGACATTTCAACCGTGGCCCGAGGCTGGACAAGGGAAATATATCGCGGGCGCGGCGTTGTTTTTAGCCAGTGAAGATGCGGGATTCGTGACCGGCGAGGCGTTGGTGGTGGACGGCGGGCTCACGGCGATTGGGCCGGATATGTGGCGACGCATGGGGATTCCTCAAGAAGCCACCGTGCACCGCAGTCGCGTCAATCGTGGCAGTACCGGCGAGAAAACCACCGTGCGTCCGGCGAAGCAGGTATAGAGTTGATGAATCAGGTTCCCTCTCCCGGCTGGGAGAGGGTTAGGGTGAGGGGGCTCATAATGGAATGACCGATTGTGACGCTCGTGGGTTAGGCAACCTTGCTCACCGTGATTGGTAAGTCGCCCGCTTCGGCTGTCTGAGTGTCCGGGTCCGCATACCGTTCGAACAACTCGTTGAGTCCCTCGGCGTCAGACATCTCGCCCGTGCTGATAAATTTCTCGATCTCGATTGACCCATCACTCAGAAAGTCAATTTCCCACCGTTCCCCTGGCAGGGCCACGAGCACTGACAGCGCGTCCTCACGATAATGTGCCAGGGTGTAATTGATACGTTGGTGGTCTAACTTTTCTAAAAACGCGAGCAAATGGGGGAAGCCTGCGGTGTTCATTGATCAAATCTCTTATCTTGGAAAGCCAATAAACGCCAAAGAGTACAGTATGAAAAACGTCGTCGCTGAACCCTATCGAGATATCGATTTCTCTCGCGCTAAACGTGGTCCGGTTATCTCCCTCGAACCGGGAAAAACGAAGATTTCGATTCGCTTGGATAACCGGGTGATTGATCACTTTCGTGCCATCGTTGAGAAGGCGGGAGGTGGAAACTACCAGACCCTTATTAACGATGCGCTTGTCTCCCATATTGCGCAGGGCTCGGTTCTTGACGCTGTTCGGCAAGTCGTCAGGGAGGAGATGGTTGGTGCCAGAGCCAAACGTGGGTTCACTAGCGGTGCAACTCGGATACGTCCCAGAGTCGCGCGGGTTCATTAAGACAAGGGCTTTTTGTTCCCTTGACGTGTGTAGTTCATGGACTACACTCGGCCGATGCTCATCAAAGAGACGCTGGTCTATCGTGACTGGATTAACTCCCTGAAAGATCGTGTGGGGAGAGCCTGATGTCAGGACACTTATTTCAAGTTACTGAATTTATTAGGCTTCTTCGCCGATTTCGCCCAGCACGAAAATTATTTTGCCACACCCAGAAAGCAACAAGCAGTTTTCTCAGCAGAATAATCAAAGGTTCGTACGATAACAGCCAA
>CAMBFS010000134.1 GCA_945865755.1 Klebsiella pneumoniae | reverse complement strand
GGCGCGATTTTCAGTTCGGACATTGGCCACTGGGACGTGCCGGACATGACCGAAGTGTTGGAAGAAGCCTACGAGCTGGTGGAACATGGGATCATCACCGAGGTCGATTTCCAAGACTTTGTCTTCACCAACCCCGCCAAGATGTGGGCAGGCATGAACCCCGACTTCTTCAAGGGGACGGTGGTAGAGGGAGAGGTCGCGAAGCTGCTCAACACGTAAACAATCCGCTTTCGTAAAGGAGGGACGATTATGAAGCAAGGATTCAAGGTTCTTGACGCAGACCTGCAGGTCATTGAGCCCCATGACCTGTATCTCAAATACATGGACCCCAAATGGGGTAACCGTATTCCACGCGCCGAGCCGCGTGCACTCAAGGCGGGTGATATCCACGACTTCAAGACGGCTGACGGCGGCCCAGTGCGCAAACCGTGGCGAGAGGCGCCCCCCAAAGACGCGCGCGTGGTGTCGTCGTTGCGTGAGGAAGTGCAGCTTTCACTCAAGCCCAGCGAGTACTTCCACCGCCAGTGCTTTATCCATATCGACGTGGATGAGTACCCGGCAGCGGATGTCATCCGAGGGTTGGGAGCGGATAACTTCTTCTCCTCGACTGACTACCCGCACGCCGACAGCCGGTTTCCGCACGCGACGGAGACCTTCCTGGCGTTGGAGGGCCGCGACGCAGCCACAAAACGCAAGATCCTGTGGGACAATCCGGCGCGCATGTATAACCTGTAGCGCCTCGGTAGGATTCACACAAAATGCGCTGGAAACCGTACGTCACATGACGCAACCTCACGCCCGGCAATCTGCCGCCGAGACCGTGTCCACAACGGGTCCGGCGGCGGTGAGTCGCAAATCTGAACCGCTGGTGACGTCAGCGTTTCTGGTCCTGTGTATCTCCCAGTTGGCGTTTTTCAGTAGCGACCGCATGCTGTGGGTCGTGCTGCCGCTCCATCTCCAGGACCTGGGCCTCGACTATGCCGCCATTGGCACGGTGCTCGGCGCCTTTACGGTCTCATCCACTATGTTCCGACCGCTGGTCGGCCGCGCCGTCGATCGCTGGGGAGAACGCTGGTTTCTGCTGGGCGGCGCGCTGGTGTTTATCGGCGGTGCGTTGGGGTATGCGATCACGACAACATTTCCCGGACTACTGCTGCTCCGGCTCTTCCACGGGCTCGGCCCGGCGTTGTTTGTCACGGCGTGTTATACGAAAATCTCGCGCCTCGCGCCGCCTCAACGTCTGGGTGAGGCGCTGACCTACATCACCCTGGCCAATAATGTGGCCATGGCGGTGGGACCCGCCGGCGGGGTGTACCTGGCCAGGGCTCTAGGATTTTCTACGCTATGCCTAGCGGCGGCGGGGATTGCTGTCTGTGCGCTGCTCGCGGCGGCCTGGCCTGCGCCATCGCCGCACACCCCTACTGTCCCGCGGGAGGCGGGTCCTGGTCTGGCTTCCGTCTCTCTGCGCGCCTCGCTGCGACGGATTGCCCTGCCGGTGACGGTGATCTTTCTGGCGCTGCTGAGTTTCGGCTCAGTGCTGTCCTTTTTCCCTCTGCTGGCGGCGGCGCATGGGGTGGACAACCCGGGGGTCTTCTTTACCGTTATGGCGGTCACGCTGATCCTCACCCGCGTGTGCGGCGGCCGCATCGCCGACGTATACGGCCGCGCGCGCATCGTCATTCCGAGCTTGGGACTGATGGCGGCAGGCATGTTCGTCTTGGCGGCGGCGACCTCTGCGTTGCTCTTCAACCTTGCGGCCGTGCTGTGCGCCAGCGGGGTGAGCTTGCTGGTGCCGACGCTCATGGCCGCTACGATTGAGCAGATCGGTGCTGCCGACCGAGGGTGGGCCGTCGGCATTTTTACCGCAACGATGGACCTGAGCATGGCCGTGGGGACGGTGGGCTCAGGGGTGCTCCTTCATCTCACCGAGGCCTATCCGTTGGTGTTCGGTGTCTCGGGCGGCTGCGTGCTGCTCAGCTTGCTCGTGTTTATCTTGTCTACCAGGAACAATAAAAACGGGGGAACGAATGAACCCTGAAGCCGCTGCCGTGCTGAAGCCTCTACCACACGTTACCGAACGCTCCACCAGCTATCTGCGCCACCTGCTTTTCTTCATCTTTGTGGCGACATTATTCGAGGGGTATGATGTCCTGATTATCAACCTGGCTTTGCCCTATCTAGGCAAAGACTTTCAGGCGGACTCGCAGACGCTCGGCTTCGCCATCAGTCTCATTAGTGTCGGCACTATCGCGGCGTTCGTGCCAGTGCGGCTGGCGGATCGCTATGGCCGCCGCCCGGTGTTCCTGTGGGTGGCGGCGGGCTACACCCTGTTCACGGTGCTCACCGCCTTTTCCGTCGGCTTATACGATTTTGTCGTCTATCAATTTATTGCTCGGCTCTTCATGGTCACCGAAGTGGGGGTGGGGGCGATTATCGTGACCGAGGAGTTGCCCGCGCGCTATCGAGGAGCGGGAATCGCGTTGATGTTTAGCGCGGGGTTGATCGGCGGCATTGTCGGATCGTCGCTCTTTCCCTTTCTCGTGCACACCGCCTGGGGCTGGCGCTTGCTGTACCTCGTGGGCGGCGGCTTGTTCGTGCTGTTGCTGTTTTACTGGAACCGATTGCAGGAGACGCCACGCTGGCAACAGCAGCAAGCGGCCGGACACATACCGGAGCAATCACTGCTGGCAAGTTTGCGCGAGATGCGCGTGGTATTTCAGCCCCGGTATCGAGCCAAGCTGTTCGCGGGCACTGCGATCTGGTTCACGACGAACTTTTGGAGTGCGACGTGCCTCTTTTTCTTCTCGTATTATGTGACCAATGAACGGGGCTGGAGCGCCACGCAGGTCGGGCAGACGCTCACGCTGGGATATTTCTTGGCGCTGATTGGGTATGCCGCCGCTGGGCCGTTGTTGGACTTCGCCGGTCGCCGGTTTACGGCCAGTCTCTATTTTACAGTTGGGGGTGTGAGCGCGGTGACGTGTTTTCTGGCGGAGTCCCCGCTGGTGATCACAATTGCCTACATTGTCGTCTTGAGCATGAATGCCGTCTGGGCGATTTCGGCGACGATCACCAGTGAGTTATTTCCCACGCCGATTCGGGGGACGGCGAACGCGGTGGTGAACAACATGCTCGGTCGCACGGGCATGGTGTTAGCGCCCGCGCTCGTAGGCGTCCTCTCCACCTGGCTGGGGTCAGTTGGGAAAGCGGCGGCGGTCTTGGCCGCGCTCAACTTTCTGTGCGTGCCCGTGATTCTGTGGTTGTTGACGGAGACGAAAGGTAAGCAGTTGGAGGAGATCGCGTGATCGCTCTGGGCTTGTTCGATGGCGGTAGTTCCGGGTGAATTTCTCGGACATGGCAGTGCTTGTTTTCATTCATCTGAAAATGTGTCTGGAGACTTAGGAGTTACCGGACGACAGCCCAACAGGAAGAGCAACGAGAACCTCGGATAGGCGCCAACGACCACGGTACGGTCAACGACGACCCAAGGGAGGCGGAACCGCCTTCCCGTGTAGCGCCACTTGAACATTGCCGCCCCTAGAGAGGATGGACAACGCGCCAAACACTTTTCCGGCGCTGGCCGGGCTAAAGATAACCGTGCAAATTTGACTTGCTCCAGCGGGAATCACAAAAGGCGTAGGCTTCAAGTCAGAGCTAAAGGGGGGGGCGAGCATTTCAATCATCACTTCGATGTCTTGCGCTCCGGTATTGCTGATCGTGAGAACAAGGTCTTGCGAATCGCCCACTATCACTCTCCCAAAGTCCAAGAGCGTCGTATCCACGGCTAATGACATCCCCAGCGGGGCGTGCCACCAATTCCGGATCACCTGTATTGCTGGCTGAGCCTTAACGGGGCCGACTAGGACGCCGACAACAAGTAGCGCTTCCACAGTTGCTAGGAAGAGCGCGCGACGAAAATATTTCTTTGTCATAGAGGAATCCTGTCCCTGACCGAAGATACACCGTCCTTTGGCTATCGCAAGGGACGGTCGCCACACGATGCCATGCGCGCGTAAGGTGTTGACGTATGCCCTCTGAGCTTCCACTGTCTTACTCGGCACTGGGGAGTTCCTGTCGCGCGGGTTTTCTCTGGGTGATCTCCTGATCTCTTGCTTTATATCCCGCTATCTGCCCACATTGATGTGGGCTTGTCCTCTCGCGGGCGATTGCTCGTGGTGTCGCACACGGAACGCGGGAACAAAATCCGAATCATACGCGCGCGGCGTGCAACTCGAGCCGAACGGAAGAATTATGAAAAAGCACGGTGAAAAACCATTGACCGAAGATATCGACACGATGCGACCGGAATATGACTTCCGCAAGGGTGTGCGTGGGAAGCATGCGGCCAAGTACGCCGAGGGGACCAATGTTGTCGTTCTGGACCCTGACGTGGCCAAAGAGTTTCCCACGCCCGAGCAAGTGCATGAGACATTGCGCGCGGTGGCGAAGCTGCTGCAACAGTATCGGAAGCGCGCGGACCACGAGACGGCATAACCAGGCGCTGCCGCCGCCGATTGGCGGCCGCAGCGAGAATTCCCGCTGCTCTTCCCCGCGTGTCTTCCTGGATCACGCCTCCCCACCCCCAGGCTCCCCAGAGTGCCGCCAAAGCACCGCGCCGCACACTTCCCGCACACACTGCACGCGCACCGGGCACTTCCCTCCACCAAAGACGCTTAATCCCTGAACTTTTCACGCGGATTTCTCCGCCTGCTCTTTCTTGAGACAGCGGAATGCTTCTTGCTCTCTGGTCTCTCCTTGCGTAACAAGGAGAACCGAACCCATGATCGGCATGAACTTTGAACTCAGTCCGGAAGGTCAAAGGATACTAGGGACGTTTCAGAAACTGCGGAAAGAGAACGTCGCGCCACGCGCACTCAAACATGATAAGGCCGCCACCTTCCCGGTTGACACATTCCAGGACCTGCCTAGCGCGAAGCTGCTGGAACTCTCGATTCCCAAGGAGTATGGCGGGCGGGATATGCGTCTGCACAAGGAGTTTCTGGTGGAGGTGATGGCGACGGAAGAACTGTCCAAAGCCTGCTCCGCCACCGGGCAGGCGTTTCATAACCACAGTTCCACTCTGGAAGTCATTACCGCCTTGGGGACGGACGAGCAAAAACGACGCTTCTTTGGTGAAGTCGTCGCGCAGGGCGCGGTCACCGGCGGGTGGGCCAGTGAACGGACGGGCAAGACGCTCTATGATCTCAAAACCCGGGCGACGCCAGTTGACGGCGGCTACCTCGTGAACGGCGAGAAGTTTTTTTCCACCAACTCAGAAGGAGCCCGCTGGGGGATGTTGTTTATTCCGCCCGACGGCCACAGCCTCAACGAATTCCTCATTTTTATCATTCCGATGGATGCGCCCGGAGTGAGCCAGCTCCATGACTGGAACCCTATGGGTCAACGGGCAACGACCAGTGGCACGACTCGGTATGAGAATGTGTTCATTCCGCACGAGAATGTGCTGGGCGAGCCGGGCGAGTATTTCGCGAAATGTCCCTTGATGGGGCACCACTATCAGCTCGGGTGGGCGGCGGTGTATGTGGGGATTGCCGGGGGTGCGCTGGAAGCGGCGATTGAGTATGTCAAAACCACGACGCGACCGTGGGCGGAGACCGGTTACGAGCGCGCCGTGGACGACCCGTACATTCAGAACCATGTCGCCGACATGAGTATCGCCGTTGAAGCGTCACGCCTGTTACTGTACAAGGCCACGCGTCTCATGGAAGCGGCGGCGCACGATCTCAGCCTGCGACCGGAGGCGGCGATTGCCGTGTATCAGGCGAAGGTGATGGGCACCGAGGCGGCCTTGGACATCTCCACCCGGCTCTTTCAGGTCTGCGGCGCCAGAGCCGCCGCCGATGCTCCGCAAAACGGGCTCGACCTCTTCTGGCGCAACGCGCGCACCTTTACGTTGCATGACCCGGTGGATTACCGGCGCCAACGGGTGGGGAAATATCTGCTAACCGGAGAAGCACCGCCCATCGGCTGGTACTAAAGCGGGCCACACGACATGCGCAAAAACCGAATGATGCACTTCGCTCAGTTCCTGGTGCACAGCCCGACCTACCACAGTCTGGCGATGTGGCGGCATCCGCGTACCGCGGCGGCGAACTATGACTGGGCACGGCCCGAGCTGTATCAGCATATCGCCCAGGTGTGCGAGCGCGGGAAACTCGACATGGTCTTTTTCGCCGATGTCAGCTTCATTGACGAGCGCCGCGACCAACGCACCTCGCGTCCCCCGTGGTGGGCACTGCCAACCAAGAACACGCTCGACCGCGCCACCGCCACCTTGCCCAAGCTGCTCTACGAACGTCTGGATGACATCGGCCTCGACTTCACCGTGCTGTATCCAACCTTGGGATTGCTGTTCCCCCACATCGGGGATGAAGAACTGCGACGCGGTGGCTGCCGGGCGATGAACACCTTTCACGCCAACATCTTTCGGGAATATGCCGACCGCATGACGCCGGTGGCGCTGGTCCCCATGCACACACCGCAAGAAGCGATCACGGAACTGGAATACGCCGTGAAACAGCTCGGCATGAAGGCCATCTTAATGGCCAGTCATGTCATGCGACCTATTCCCAACGTTGCGCGCACGGCTCCGGCGGCGGCTCCTTACGCGGTCTGGCTCGATAACCTGTGCCTCGACAGCGCACACGACTACGACCCAGTGTGGGCCAAGTGCGTGGAACTCGGTGTGACCCCGACGTTTCATTCCGGCGGCATGGGCTGGGGCAGCCGCGCCACCATCTCCAACTATATGTACAACCACATCGGTCACTTCGCGTCGGCGGGGGAAGCGCTCTGCAAAGCGCTGTTCTTCGGCGGGGTCACACGCCGCTTCCCCACGTTGCGCTTTGGCTTTTTGGAGTGCGGCGTGGGCTGGGCCTGTAGTTTGTACGCCGACATGATCGGTCACTGGGCGAAGCGCAATGGCAAGGCCATGGAGAACTACAACCCGGCTAACCTCAACCGAGAGTTACTGCTTGATCTCTATCAGCGCTATGGCGGCAAGATGGTCGAGGGCAAGCTCGACCGCATCACCCAGGGCGGAATGTTGGCGGGCACTAAGGAATATCCAGCGACGATCGACGACTGGTGGCGCTGTGGCATTGAGAAAGCGGAAGACATCAAAGACCTCTTCGTCCCGCCCTTCTACTTTGGTTGCGAGGCGGACGATCCGCTGAACGCCAGTGCCTTCAACACCAAAATCAATCCGTTCGGGGCCAAGCTCAAGGCGGTGTTCAGCTCCGACATCGGACACTGGGATGTGCCGGATATGACGGAAGTGACCGAAGAAGCCTACGAGCTGGTGGAAGAAGGGAAGATCACGGAGGACAATTTCCGCGACTTCGTGTTCGTCAATCCCGCCAACATGTGGACCGACATGAACCCGCGATTTTTCAAGGGGACGGTGGTGGAAACCGCCGTGGCCAAGTTGTTGGCTTAGTCGCATTGCGACCACACGTATGAATCACCTCGAATAAAGGAGAAATCCCTGATGGCGAACAAGATGCACTTTGCCGTGATTTTACTCCACTGCCCCATGCACCACTCGGTGGGGTCGTGGCGGTTGCCGCGGTCGTTGGTCGGCTACGATTACGCCCGCCCGCCGTTCTGGCAGGATCTCGCGCGCATTCTGGAGCGCGGCAAGTTTGACATGCTGTTTATGGCGGATGCCATCGGCGTGTCCGACCGCTATGGCCATTCCATTGACACCACCATTCGCTACGGCGTGCAATGCCCAACCCATGACGCCACGCCGTTGATTCCGTTGATGGGGGCGGTAACCAGTCGGCTCGGCTTGGCGGTGACCATTTCCACGGCCTATTTGCCCCCGCAGTATCTGGCGCGACAACTCGCCACCCTCGATCATCTGACGGACGGGCGCGTGGGGTGGAACGTGGTGACCACGCCGCTCGAACATGAGCTGGAAGTGTACTCGCACGACGAGCGCTACGACCGGGCGGACGAGTATCTCGAAGTGTGTCACAAGTTGTGGTCCAGTTGGGAGCCGGACGCGATCATCCGCGATCGTGAGAGTGGCGTCTTCGCCGACCCAACCAAGGTCCACCCGATCAACCACGACGGGAAATACTTCAAGGTCAAAGGGCCGTTGCAAGTGGCACCGTCCCCGCAAGGACGGCCCCTGATTATTCAGGCCGGACAGTCCGAACGCGGGCTCGAATTCGCCGCCAAACATGCCGAGGCGGTCTTCGCCGTGCATCAGACGCCGGCGGCCATGAAGCGGGTGTATGACGATCTGAAAGCACGGGCCAAGCGGTACGGTCGTGATCCCAACGCCCTGAAGGTGTTGTGGGGTTTGATGCCGATTATCGGAGAAACCGAAGATGCCGCGCGGGCGAAAGAGCGGGCGCTCATTGAGGCCGTGCCTCCGCTGGGCGGGCTCACCCAGTTGTCCACGCATATCGGCTATGACCTCTCGCGCGTCCCGTTGGATGCCACCTTGGAAGACTTCGAGACGGAAAACGGTCAGGGCTTACTCCAGATGTTGAGTCAGGGGCTGGGCATTCAAGGGCTCGCGTCCATGTTGAAGAAAGAAAACATGGGGCGCTCAGTGACCGTGGGGGAAGCCGCGCAGTTCTACGGCAGCGGCATCGGGCCGAAAATTGTCGGGACGCCTCTCCAGGTCGCCAATCAACTAGAAGACATTTTTGACGAAGTTGGCGGGGACGGCTTCATGCTCATCACCCATTATTTACCGGGCTGTCTGGAGGAATTTGTCGAGATGGTCGTGCCGATTTTGCAACAGCGCGGGCGCTTCCGTAAAGACTACCAAGGGACAACGGTACGCGAACATTTTCGGGAAGACTAACGAACGCTTAACGACTCAAGAAGGAGGTGCAGGTTATGGCAACCACGCAGATGTCGAAATCCCGCGCGGTGCGGGCGCGATTCAATCATCCGGTCATTGATTCGGACGGCCACACGGTCGAGTTCGAACCGGCGGTCATGGAGTATCTCAAACAGGTCGGCGGGGCGCGCATGATCGAGCGCTATAAGACCCAGGGCGCGACGAGTATGGCGGGCGGGTTAGCCAGCTTGTTCGACTGGTATCGGCTGTCGCCCGAAGAGCGACAAGATCAGCGCGCGACCCGGTCCCCGTGGTGGGGCTTGCCGACCAAGAATACGTTGGATCGCGCCACGGCGACGTTACCCAAACTGCTCTATGAACGCCTGGATGACATCGGCCTTGACGTGACGGTGCTCTACCCCACGCTGGGGCTGCTGCCGCCCCATATTGAGGATGCCGAGGTGCGCCGCGCGTCGTGCCGTGCCTTCAACATGTTTTATGCGGACACGTTCCGCGAATACGCGGACCGCATGGTGCCGATCGCCGTGATTCCCATGCACACCCCGCAAGAAGCGATTGAAGAACTGGAGTACGCGGTCAAGACGCTGGGCTTCAAGGCGGTGATGATGGCCGGGCATGTGTTGCGCCCGATTCCGGGGGTGGCACGCACCACGCCGCACGCCGCCCGTTACGCCACCTGGCTTGATACCTTTTGTCTTGATAGCGCCTACGACTACGACCCGGTGTGGGCGAAGTGCGTGGAGCTGGGGGTGACGCCGACCTTTCATTCGGCGGCGATGGGCTGGGGCAGCCGCACGTCGATCTCCAACTACATGTACAACCACATCGGCCACTTCGCGGCGGCGGGAGAAGCCCTGTGCAAGGCCTTATTCTTTGGTGGGGTCACGCGCCGCTTCCCCACCTTACGCTTTGGCTTTTTGGAGTGTGGCGTGGGGTGGGCCAGTAGCCTCTATGCCGACCTGATCGGTCACTGGGTGAAGCGCAACGGCAAAGCCATGGAGAACTACAACCCGGCCAATCTCAACCAGGAACAACTGGTGGACCTCTTTCAACGCTATGGCGGCAAGATGGTGGAAGGGAAATTAGAGCAACTACGACAGGGTGCCGCCGGGGGGATGTTGGCGGGCACGAAAGAAGACCCGGCCACGATTGATGACTGGTGGCGCTGTGGCATTGAGAAAGCGGAAGACATCAAGAATCTGTTCGTCCCCAACTTTTACTTTGGCTGCGAGGCGGATGATCCCCTGAACGCCAGTGCGTTTAACACCACGATCAATCCGTTCGGGGCCAAGCTCCAGGCGGTGTTCAGCTCGGACATTGGACACTGGGACGTGCCGGACATGACGGAAGTGACCGAAGAAGCCTACGAGATGGTCGAGGACGGGAAAATCACCGAGGACAACTTCCGTGACTTCGTCTTCGTCAATCCCGCCAGAATGTGGACCGACATGAACCCCAATTTCTTCAAGGGAACGGTGGTGGAAAAACAGGTGGGGACATTACTGGCCGAGTAACCGTGGAAGAGCAGAGATCGTAGGGTGCGCTTGTGCCCCGGATTTGTTGGTGCGCAAGGCCGCACCCTACCATTTGCGTGAAGGGAGACGTGAAACATGCCGCGAGAAATTGCTGATGCTACCGGATTTTGTGGGTAGGGAAAAAGGGGGGAAGCGGGGGGGGGCGAGATGGCAGTGACAAAATCTGGCACCTTGTGGAGAAATGAACAACACAGAGAACAAGAAGAAGCCTCAACCATCCCGTGGCCGCAAGACTATCGGCATTCCCTTTGCGAGTGAAGTCCAGTATCAGCA
>CAMBFS010000133.1 GCA_945865755.1 Klebsiella pneumoniae | reverse complement strand
TTGAGAGTTGAGAGTTGAGAGTTGAGAGTTGAGAGTTGAGAGTTGAGAGTTGAGAGTTGAGAGTTGAGAGTTGAGAGTTGAGAGTTGAGAGTTGAGAGTTGAGAGTGACGAGTGAAAAGTAGAGAGTGAAAAGTGGAGAGTGAAGAGTTAAAAATAGACATTATCGGGTTTAAGGTTTTCGCGAGTTTCTATGCTTGATTTATAAGCACTTACTTTGTCTGAAAGCTTATTTCCGATAAGGTCTAATGAAAAGATGAGAACTCATAATTTTCAACTTTCAACTCTCAACTCTCCACTTTTCACTCGTATTGTAAAGGAAGTGACAATGAACACAGAGCTAATGATTTCCCTGTATCGTGATATGGTCCGCATCCGTCGGTTCGAAGAGGAAGCGGCGCGGCAATATACGCGCGGCAAGATGGGTGGATTTCTCCACCTCTATAATGGCCAAGAAGCGGTCGCGGTCGGCGCGATCTCCGCGGTGGAACCGACGGACTACATTTTGGCGACCTACCGCGAACATGCCCATTACCTAGCACGGGTGGGCGATATGAACGCCGCGATGGCCGAACTGTTCGGCAAAGCGACTGGCTGCGCCAAGGGCCGAGGCGGGTCGATGCACTTCTTTGATGTGAGCAAACGCTTCATGGGCGGCCACGCGATTGTCGGTGGCCACGTCCCGATCGCCGCGGGCATTGCGTTCGCCGCGAAGTATCGCGGCGAACCCGATGTGACGCTGTGTTTCTTTGGTGATGGCACGGCGAACATGGGAGCGTTTCACGAAGGGCTCGCGTTGGCCTCGTTGTGGAAACTGCCAGTGATCTTTATCTGTGAGAATAACCTGTACTCAATGGGGACCCCGCTCTATCGCACGCTGGCGGTCGAAGACATCGCCGTCCGCGCCAAAGGGTATCCCATGGCGCAGGAGATCGTGAATGGCGATGATGTGCTGGAGGTACGCGAGGCGGTGCGCCGGGCGGCCAAGCGTGCCCGCACCGAGAGTCTGCCGATTTTGGTCGAGGCCAAGACCTACCGCTTCCGTGGCCATTCGATGTCCGACCCGGCCAAGTACCGCACCAAGGAAGAAGTCGAAGAGTGGATGAAACGGGACCCGATCCGCAATTTGGCCCAACGCATCTATGAACTTGGAGCGGGGAATGAGGCGCAGCTCACCGCCATTGATGAAGAAGCAAAACGAGACGTCGCGGCGGCGGTGAAATTCGCCGACGAGTCGCCACTGCCTGACCCGGCGACACTGTTCGACGATATCTATTCCGACTCGCCCCCGACCGAAGAGCCTGAGAAAGTGGTGGCGTTGCCGCGCCGGGCACGGGCTTAATAATTTTCGATTGCGGAATGCGGATTGCGGAATGAGACATGATGTCCGCCGCATTGCGAAGGAGCATTGTTCATGCGCGAACTGACGTATCGAGAAGCCTTACGAGAAGCGATGACCGAGGAGATGGCGCGCGACGAGCGTGTCTTTCTAATGGGAGAAGAAGTTGGGCATTACAATGGCGCCTACAAAGTGTCCGAAGGCATGCTGGAGCGGTTCGGCGAGCGTCGCGTGGTGGATACGCCGATCGCCGAAACGGGCTTTGCTGGCGTTGGCATTGGCGCGGCGATGGTGGGGTTACGCCCCATTATTGAGTTTATGACCTGGAATTTTTCGCTGTGTGCGTTCGATCAACTCGTCAATAATGCCGCCAAGCTCCGTTATATGTCCGGCGGACAGATTTCTCTGCCCATGGTGTTTCGTGGGCCAGGAGGAGCGGCGCACCAGCTCGCGGCGCAACACTCACAAGTCGTCGAAAACCTGTACGCCTACGTACCTGGGCTCAAAGTCGTGGCCCCGGCCACGCCTTATGATGCCAAAGGGCTGCTCAAGACCGCCATCCGCGATAACAACCCGGTCGTGTTTATTGAAGGCGAACTGCTCTACGGTCGCAAAGGCGAGGTGCCAGAAGAGGAGTATCTGATTCCCTTCGGCAAAGGCGAAGTGAAACGCGAAGGGAAAGATGTCACCATCGTGGCCTGGTCCAAGATGCTCCAGGTGGCGCTTGATGCCGCGTCGGCGCTCGCGAAGGAAGGGATTGAGATCGAGGTCATTGATCCGCGCACGATCCGCCCGTTCGACGAAGCGTTGATTCTCCGCTCAGTCAAGAAAACCAATCGCTGTGTGATCGTGGAAGAGGGCTGGCCGTTCGCTGGGACCGGGGCGGAAATTTCCCATCGGATTATGACTGGTGCGTTTGATGCACTGGATGCTCCAGTGATTCGGGTCACTGGGGAAGATGTGCCAATGCCTTATGCCAAGAATTTAGAGCATCTCGTGATCCCCAGTGTCGAAAAAGTGGTCGCGGCGGTGAAAAGTGTCTTGTATCGGTCGTGAAAGCACGCGATGAAAAGACTCCTTTTCGCGACCCTGCTGGTGGTCCTCGGACTCACGCTTCCTGGGTACAGTGAGCAGAAAGGACGGCCAGGTGGCGGTGAGCCATCTGGCCGTCCGATTGCACGATTTTCCTCGTGGGTGTTGTTCAGCGGTGGCCGGACCGTGCAAGGTGCTCCGTTCCTGATCTACGGTCATCTGTCGGAGATTGGGGAGTTCCCTCAGCTTACCCCATTGCTCAAAAATGAAGCGTCCGCCGCGCTGACCTTTGTCGTTGAAGGCACTGGTCGTGAGATGAGACGAGGAGAAGGCGCGCTCCTGATTGAGAGCGAAGGAACCTTACGCGTCTTTTTTGATCCTCAGGCCAAGCGCGACTTTAGCGACCCGCGCAGTTTCCGTACCGGGACAGAGGTGGCCACCTACACGCTTCAACGCCAAGTGTTGTTTCACCCTGAAGGTGGCTGGCTCTTCGACCGCAGCTTCGCCCAATTGACCGCAAGTCAGGATTTCACGCTCGACAAGACGGAAATCAATCTCTCCCGGTTATGGGGAGCACGCTTAACCTTGCGCTCGCAAGCGCGGACTGGTGATGGGATGCCATCGCCAGTACCGGAATTTTCTGGAGCCATTCCCTATCGCGGCCAGATTTTTATTGATGCCGAGCGCACGGAGCGACAGGGTCTTCCTCCGACTATCGTAACGCATCGAGATTCTTCTGCGCACGGGAGAAATTAGGGTTGAGCTTGAGTGCGGCTTCAAATTCCATGCGGGCTTCCGCCGTGCGGCCCATGCGTGCGTAGATCTCTCCCAATTCATTGTGAGCAACATCATCGCTTGGACATTGGTCGAGTCCTTCACGGTACTGCGTAATGGCCGTGGCATCATCGGCGGCTTTGCGGGCGGCGGCGAACATGGCAAAGGCACGATTACAGGCCGCGCGGTCACGCTCCTCTTTTTCGCGTTGATCGCGAATAGCATCGGCCTCGCGGCGGAGTTGATCGGACTCTTGGCGGAGTTGCGCGGTTTCCGCCTGTAGTCGTTCAAGCCGGGAGTTGTCGAACAACGCGCAGGAGGGCAGGAGTAGCCAATAGCCAGTAACCAGTAGCCAGTAGAAGGAAAGAATAGCTTTTCGGTTCAAGTCAAAGCCTTTAGGGTTTCGGGTTTCAAGTCTCAAGTCTCAAGTCTCAAGTCTCAAGTCTCAAGTTCCCTTTACGTCTTCTCTGAAGGCGGGCATGACATCCCTGGTCCAGCGCTCCAACTGCTCAAGCGGATTGCCACTGGCGAATCGCACGACGACATGTTCCGCCCCGGCTTCAATGAAGCGACGCGTATGAGCGATGCACTCTTCCGGCGTGCCATGCACGGCCAAGCGGGCGAAAGGCGCGGACGGAATGTTGTAATTCTTGCTGAGAAACTCTCCGGCTTCGGCCCAGGCCGACTCACGACTCGTCCCCACATTAGCGAAGAAATAGACCGTCGGCTGAACGTCCTTTGGATCGCGGCCATATTCGCGGCAGTATTGAGCGAGGCGGACTAACCCTTCCTGAAATTTTTCCGGAGTGACAAAGGCCGGAGCCCAAGCTTGTCCATATTTCGCGGTTCGTTTGAGGGCGGCATCACTACGACCGCCAATCCATATTGGCGGATGCGGTTTTTGCAACGGTGTGGGGAGCACGGCGATTTCATCGAAGCGATAGTACTTGCCCGCGAACGCCGTGGGCTCGCCGGTCCACAAGCGACGTAATACCTCCAAGGCTTCATTGGTGCGTGGCCCACGTTGGTTGACCGGGACACCAGAGGCCATGAACTCCTTGGGATGTTCTCCGCCGACGCCGACCCCCAGGATAAATCGCCCGTTGGAGATATGATCGAGGGTCACGACACTTTGCGCCACATGCACGGGGTTCCGCAAACAGAGCAGCAACACCGCTGGGCCAATCTGGATCCGCGTGGTGCGTGCGGCCACGGCGGCCAGCGTGGTGAAAATCTCGAAGCGCGGAATGTGGAAAATAATGTGATCGCCACCCCACACGGAATCGTACCCGTACGCCTCCGCGCGCTCCGCCACCGCGAGATATTCAGTTGAATTCACCGCGCTGCGCGGAAATCCATTGGGAAGGCCAATGCCAAATTTACATGCTTTACTCATAATGATGCCCAGACACGTAAAACGTAAGTAAGCGTTCAGCTATCAGCTTTCAGTCGTCAGCCAGACAAGAAAATACAGGAGATTTTGCCCAACTTCTTACACGAGCCAGAAAGACTAGGGTGCGTATCTTTGTGTTTTTGCTGAAAGCTGATAGCTGACGGCTGAACGCGTATAACAGGTTTTTCCCGTCCCCTGTTCCCCGGTCCCCCGTCCTAAAAATTGTCTTTCAATTGCCGTGTCTTGGCTAACACCGATACTGCATCGAGCGACACATCCGGGAATTGTTTCTTCACGTTCGCTTGCAGTTCACCATTCAGGACCCGAACAAACGGATTGATGTCCTTCTCTTCCGCTACCGTGGACGGAATAGTGGGAGCTTTCTTCGCCCGCATGTCTTGCGCCCACTGGAGTTTCGCTTGCAGCTTGACGTTATTGGGTTCTAACGTCAGCGCGAATTGCAGATTTTTGACGGTGTACTCATGGCCGCAGTAGACCCGGGTGTCGTCGGGCAGTGACATGAGTTTCACCATATTGTTGTGCATATCGGCGGCGGTCCCTTCAAAGAGACGACCGCAACCAGCGATGAAGAGCGTATCGCCAGTGAACACCGCTTTTTCGTTGGGAAAATGCAGCGCTACGTGGCCGTTGGTGTGACACGGAATAAAGAGGAACCGAGCAGTGATCCCGCCAATCCGCATCGTGTCACCTTCGTCAACTAAATTGGTGATGCCCGGGGTGCGGTCATGGTCACGTTTGTGGCCATAGATTTTGACACCAGGGAATGTGCGCGCCAACTCTTCATTGCCGCCGACGTGGTCCCAATGGTGATGCGTGTTGATGATAGCGGAGAGTGTCACGCCCTCACGCTTCACCGCGTCCGCGACCGGTCCGGCTTCAGACGGATCCACCACGCCTGCCTGTTTCGTGGCTTCGTCAATCAGTAAATACGCATAGTTATCGGCGAGAACGGGAATGGGAATGATTTTCATTGTCGCCTCCAAAAAGTGTTGAGCGGAGTGTTGTAGTGTTGTTATCAGCGGGGGCACTCTAGCGGACGAGTCTCGCAGGGGTCAAGCCGCGCTCTGGTTGCCGAGCCGTACTCGTGCCCGTGACTCAGTCTCACCGTTATGACCCTGAAGGAGATGCCCTATATGTGAATTTCGGCGCACCTCAAGCAGCCGATGATTCGGACATCACAGAGGAAGGTATTGTTTTACACTTGAAGGATGAAAAGCTTGTTGGGCTCACGATTCTGAACGCAAAAGACCGACTCTACAACATCAGCTTCCTTAAAGCCCATCGAATGAAAAAACAGAAACGAGGCAAGCAATAAGAAGAGCGCGCGAGCTACGCACCCTACTCTATGTGCCACGGCCAGTTCGCCTGCCCGTGAGTCTCCTCAAACACTGCTGGACCAGCCAGCAGTGGCACAAGGCTCTGGACGAACAGTCTTATAAATGAGACACTCCCGGCGTGGTTATTGTTCTCCCTGCATGTCAGCGCGAGCTTCAATCATTTCCTGCAGGAGATACGAGGTGACTTGGCGGACGCATTGGCGAGATTAGACGCGGGACAGTCGCTCGCCATGCCTCTTTCCCGCCCCATGTCGATCATTGGAAACGGGGTCCACGAACTGCGGCTCAAAGACCGTTCTGGTGCATATCGTTTCTTTTACGTGCTTCCTGGAGCCGGAGTTGTATATGTTCTCCATGCCTTTCAAAAAAGACGCAAGCAACGCCCAAAAGCAATATTGATCTGGCGCGGAAAAGACTGAAGGAGCTAAAGCTATGAAGAAAGTATCATCAGCGGCACATCTCGCACGGCAAGTGGGTATTCCTAAGAGTCGAGGAGTAGAAGCGGTGATGAAGGCGCAATTGATTACCGCGGTTCTGCGCGAGGCGACACGGCAACAACTGACTCATGCAGAACTGGCTGAGCGGACTGGATTACCACGCAGTGCGGTCACGGGCATTCTTTCCGGAAGCTTGCAGAAAATTACGATTGATCGGGTCCTACGACTTGTCGAAGCGGTTGGACTAGAGCCGGAGATCAAACTTCGACGCGCGGCATGAATTCGTCATCGGTCTTTCACGAGAAAATGGCGCGTGCTACGCGCCCTACGCCGCTCCGACTGTCTCACCCCAGCCTACGGCCTTTTCGCGCTCTGTCTCTATCTCAATTCTCTGTCTCATTTCCCCTTCAGCCTCCAGCCTTCTCTGCTGGTTCCCCTTTCTCCTTTATCCATTTTCCCTTCTGTATTTTTGCCTTTTAATTTTTGCCCTTTGCCTTTTGACTTCCTCGGGGAGCAAAGCCAACAGTGGTACCCGACGCTTGTGCCACGGGCAGCTTGTCTGCCCGTGAGTCTCGTCAAACACTGCTGGACCAGCCAGCAGTGGCACCCGGCGTCCTACTCCTTTACGGCACAGAGAGTGTTAGGTGGAAAAGACTTTCCACAGGATGGCAACGGTCAGCGCGAGGTTGAAGCCGATCATCCAGCGCAGCAGGACCATTTCTCCCTCTACCTCGGCGAATCGTTCATCGACCCGAGCAAAGCGCTGCTCCCACTTCCGGTCGAGGAGATCGAGTGCTCGGTCGAGCTGTGTAAACCGGTTCTCGTAGCCGGCCAGCGCTTCGGCGGCCTTGCGCGCCTTTTCCTCGCTTGCTCCTGCTTCTTTGAAAGCATCGTAGACTTCAGAAATCATCATGCTCATGGTGGCACTCTATCATTTCCGTGTGAGGTTGACATATCCAATGGCGCGTGGGACGCGCCCTACGCCACTGATGCAATTCAGGAATCATACCTACGTTTGCTTCACGGATGCTGAGGCACCACGGGCAGCCAGTCTGCCCGTGAGTCTCTTCTATCACTGCTGGGCAAGCCAGCAGTGGCACCCGGCGCCGCGACGGCGCAATGGCATTAAGTTAAGCAACTGTGTCATTGCGAGCAGCGAAGCAATCTTTGTTTTGTTGGAGATTGCTTCGTCGTCCGACTCCTCGCAATGACAGTCTCCCCCTTAACTTAATGCCATTGCCTCTGAGGGAGAAGGGAAAACAGGAAGTGACTCCACATCTTGCCGTAGCTTCCCTGTAGCTCGTGTCGGAAGTGAGGAGAAATCTTCTGTACTTCCTTGTCTGGCTGACTGCTGAACACTGATAGCTGAATACTGCCCCCCTACTGCTTCATCGGAAACCCGTACAACTTGGCGGCATTTTCATAGATGATCTTCCGGCGAGTGGCTTCCGGCAAATGACTGACCTGTTTTTGGAGGTACTCCTGTGAGTCGGGCCACACGCCATCGGGATGCGGGAAATCCGAGCCCCACATCACATTGTTGACGCCAATCTTGTCGATTTGATCGACGCCCGCTTGATCCTGTTGATACGTGGCGTACATCTGCCGATACCAGTACTCACTTGGCTTCATCTTGAGTTCGAGGTCCTTGAACTGATCTTCCCATTCATAGTCCATGCGCTCCAACACGTAGGGAATCCAGCCAATCCCGGCTTCGCCGATGACGATCTTGAGATTGGGATAGCGCTCCAGCGCGCCACTGTAGATGATCGAGCCTAACGCTTCGACCATCGACATCTGAAACCCGGTGAGCAGTGTCGCTAGCCATAAGCGCCGAGATCGGTGATCGCTCAGCCAGCTCATATCTTGTTTAGGGCCGATGGTATGAAAGTGGATCGGCAGCCCACACTCATGCGCCGCCGCCCACAAGGGGTTCCAGTCGTTGTGCCACAGCGGCATCATGCCCGGTGAAATAGGAATCTCCGCGCCTTTGATGCCCATGCGCGCGCATCGTCGTAACTCGTCCGCCGCTTTCTCCGGTGAAAACGTGGGCAGACAGGCGATCGTCGCTAACCGATCAGGATGAGGTTTGCAGAAGTCGGCGGCGAAATCGTTGTAGATGCGCACGACCGTTTCCACGATTTCCGGGTCCTGGAGCCGAAAGGTCGCGCCCAGGATGCCGTAGAGCACTTCGGCGACCACGCCATCGCGATCTTGATCGCGGATGCGATACTCTGGATCGGCAGTGCGGAAAATACCGCGCTTGTAATCGTCATAGAGTCCTTCCGCCGCCATGCGGTCCGAGCGGTGGATTTGGCCAGGAATGTAGGGGCGCCCAGCCGAGCCCATGCCGCCCGCGAGTCCCAGGTTCGCTCCGTTATGGGCGATCCACATTTTTCCTTCGGGAGCGTCGACGACTTTCGGCATGTTGTCTTTCATCGCAGCCGGAGCGTTGTCCACGAATAATGTTGGTGGCAGCCACGGAAGATCAATATGACCATCAGCGGAAATGACCGGATGATTGAACATGATGGGAACCCTCCTTCGTACACGCCTGTGTTTTTTCAGATATGGGAATGTTCGTTCTTTAGCAGAAACTTTCGTCGAGAGGAAAGGCGACAAGGGGGGATTTTTCTGGTAGCGTGTCGAACTGGATGTGGTGGTCGTGGGGAGGCCGCGTGAACCAGCGGGTTTTTTACACGCTTAATCTTGCCGTTTTTATTGGAATGTTGGGGGTCGGGCTCGTGATTCCCTTCATGCCGATCTACGCCAAAACGCTCGGTGCGACGACGCTGAGCATCGGCGTTTTCTTCGCCAGTTTTCCTCTTGCCCAACTCTGTTTCATGCCGACGATCAGCCGACTGTCGGATCGTCACGGCCGCAAATGGTTCATCTCCGCTGGCCTGCTGTTGTGCAGCCTGCTCTCCCTGTGGTTCGTCTACGCGCCCACCATGCTCTACCTGATTATCGGACGCTTCGTGCAGGGCGGGACGATGGCGCTTATTCTGCCAATCGCCACGGCATACGTGGGAGACCTCGCCCCGCCGAATAAACGTGGCACCTACATGGGGATCTTTAATCTCTTCCTCACCAGTAGTTTTGGCATGGGGCCGCTCCTGGGGGGGGAAAGTCAGCGATCTCTATGGCATCGAAGCCGGCTTTTATTTGATGGGCGCACTGAATGTGGTGGCGCTCGTGGCCGTGCTGCTATTTCTGCCAGAAGCGCATCCGTCCCAGCACGCGCGCGCCCAAGCGGTCTCCTATGGCGAGATGTTGCGCAAACCTAAAATTCAGGGGCTCGCGCTGTATCGCATGGTCAACTCGATTCAGATGGGATTGTGGTTTTCCTTTTTGCCCTTGTTGGCGGCTGAGGTGCTCGCTCTCAGTAAGTCCCAGATTGGCGTGATTATCGCCGCCCACATGCTGGTCAGTGCCGTGGTGCAAGTCCCGGCTGGCCGCTTAGCTGACCGCATGAGCCGACGCCACTTGGCGGCTATCGGCGGCTATTTGGGCTCCTTCGCTTTTGTGGCGGTCTACTATGCTGGAGGATTTTGGCATTTGTTGCTCATTGGCTGTGTGACCGGCGCGATGGGCGCGATAGCGATGCCCGCGTTGACCGCGCTCGCGGCGGACGAGGGACAACACAGTGGCATGGGCGCGGTGATGGGAGTGCTCAATATGGCGATGAGCGCGGGTATGATGTTAGGTCCCGTGTCGGCTGGAGCATTAGCGGAAGTCATTGGGTTGCGAGCGTTGTTTGTCTTTGCCGCGGTGGTTGGTGTTTTGGGGACGTTGGGATTGATGCGGCTGACGACGGAACCGCATGCCTCACCTTTCGCGCCGACCGAGAGAGGAGATCGTCAAACAGAGAGCGGATGAGTGCTCAGTAGGATGAACGGAAAGATGTGGTGAAGGTGAAAGAGGAGATTGTCATAACACACTATCTACATTTTTACGAATTAGCCAAAGCGCCGTTTAGTCCAAGTGCTGATTCTGAGTTTCTGTATTGGAGTCCAGCGCGACAGGAACTCCGCCAGACCCTCGCGCGCGCCATCGCCGAACGCAAAGGGTTGATGATGCTCACGGGGGAAGAGGGGATGGGCAAGACGACCTTGCTGCAGGCCGTGCTCGAACGCGCGGCCTTGCGGCCCTTAAAGGTCGTATTCGCCCCAATGGGTACAGCCGGGTGCGATTCAAAGTGCGGGGGCAGAGCCCCATCAGGCTGCCGCCGCGAGCTGTCCCCAATAGGAGTCCCACTCCTGATTCGCTCGGACCACCCGCAGGGCGAGCATCGGTTCCACATGCTCCGTTTTCCACCAGGCCCCGGGTAA
>CAMBFS010000132.1 GCA_945865755.1 Klebsiella pneumoniae | reverse complement strand
CCACCCTCTTCAGGTTGGTGTCCACGTAGCCCTTGAACTCACTCGGTTCATGATTTTTCAGCGCAATTTTTGGTCAAAATAACCTTTGCGTTTGATCCTCAGCTGTCAATTCTCAAAAGTGACTAAAGAAATGAGCGAAGCATGAGATTACGTTACACAGTAAGTGATACCTCTCTTGCCAGCGCGTTTACGTTCGTACCTAAACGCGACTTTGTGAGTCCCGTGTGAAGGAGGTCGTTCAATGAAGTTTCTCAACCAAACACCGGGAACGAAGGCGCGTCCAACTACGCGGAGGTGATCTGTGGTGTTGATGCTGCCCCCTTAGCGGCGAGTGCCACGCAGCGCTCGGTCGTCGTCAATCGGTTCGTGGAAGGGGACCAGGATTTCAATTCTTTCGATAATCTGGATTTTCAACCAAAGACTGGGATTCTGTATGTCATCGAAGACCATCCGAACGGGGACATCTTCGCGTGTCTGCGGGACGGACTTGATCGTGACATCAAGACAGATGGGTGCGTCAAAGTGCTGTCCGTCAAGGATTCGTCCGCCGAACCCACCGGTTTCATTTTTTCCGCGGACGGAACCACCGCGTACGTCGCCATCCAACACTCTAACGACGCCAACATGCCGCTCGTGGATAATTACGCGACGGACGACGTGCTGAAGATCACGGGGTTCAAACGCTCCGACGCAAAGTATAAATAAGCAACCTCTTTCCGTCGCGCCGTCAGGAGCCCCAAAGCAACGGGGCTCTTGACGGCGCGCGCTTGTGGGCTTCTGGATGACGACGCAAGCGCGGCTCTTTTTACCCCCCTCCCTTTTCGCGTCTTTCCTTCATCAAATCTTCTTTTCCCCGTGATCTTCTCGCAAGAATCACGCGCTATACTCCACAACATGAAGAAAACAGGCAGCCGCGATCTTTTACCAAACGTCGCGTCGGCGATTATTGCGTCATCATGGAGGATACGTATGGAAATTTCACTTGATCCCCCTCACCCTAACCCTCTCCCAGCCGGGAGAGGGAACTCGGACCTCGGAACTCGCGAACGTGATGCCATTGTCCCTTTCCGGGGGAAGGAACCCGCGCGCTCCTAATTGAATCCACCCTCTTCAGGCTCATGCCCGTAGATGTCGCGCACGTGGTATTCCGATTGATACGTCGCCGGTCTGCCACCCCACCCGTACTCAATCCGCCACTCCGAGGGCGTATGAAAATAAAAAGAGTACATGTGGTCGTTGGCATGTTTCCCCGGCTTGATGGCCACGGGAATCTTCTGTTCCCGCACGATCTCGTAGGCCAGTCCCACATCATCCAGGTTATCGACCTCAACCATCACGTGGTTCAGGCGACGCTTCATCGCGCCGATGCCGAACGCCACGGTATGGTCACGATCATTACAGTGCATGAACGTCGGCGTGACCGTATGAGTGCCCATGCGGATTTTGTACTCGACCCCACCGCGCATGCCTAACTGGCGAAAAAACCGATACGCCGCCGCCACATCATCCTCACGAATAATGCAGTGCCCCAGGCCACCGGTGCCGGTATTGAATTTCCCGTGCATGCGCCGTCCCGGATGGAAGGGCTTGTGAAACTGCGTCTCCGGGCCGTGGAATATCTCAATGGGATTACCAGAGGGATCACTGAGCTTGAGCACTGCAAGCACGCGCCGCTCGTTGGCTTCCTCTTCCGAGCCCACGCGGTAGTGAATGCCCGCCGCCGACAGTTGGTGCTGCATCTCCAGGAACTCCTCGCCTCCGGCGACGCGGAACCCCAAGTACATCAAGTCATCGCTGTTATCCGCATGCAGCACCAGCCGATGATGCAGGTAGTCCATGCGCAGGTAACAGCGATCGCGTTCGCCTTCGTCCACCACTTCCATGCCAACGATGTTGGCCGCGAACTGCTTCCATTCGTCGAGCTTCTTGACCCCGACCCCCAGGTATCCGAGTTCTGTCACTTGAACCATTGTCTGTCCTCCTTTCTGTCAGCGGGTGTTACCGCGATTGCTCTTGCCGATGCCGTTCATGTCCCAGCTCACTACGACGCGCCGGTGGCCCTGTCAATTGCGCGGGGACCGTCGCGCGGACACTCACGCTGGCGACAGTGCCGCCACCGCCGCGCGAATATCCTCCAGACACATTTGGACCCGATCCAAGTGAGTGCGCAACGACAAGACACAAATACAGATGACAAAATTTCCGTTGACGAGCCGCCTCCGCGCCTCCTTCCAGAGCGACCGCGGGTTGCCGTGGTAATGACTCGATGTGAGCAACGAGATGCTCCATGACCCGCGCGACCAAGCGCCGCATCTCGTCGGCTGTGAGTTCCAGTGTCAGGTCAGGGTTTTCCATTCTCCTCACCGTGCTTTCCGTTCGACGTTCTTTTTTTTCCATCCAAATACGCGTGACGTGTCGTATCACTCTTGCTGAATGCGCGGCAAACCGCCTATAAGGGCGGACGTACTCACCACGGAGGAATTTCATGGCTTCGGCATCACCCCGTCCTCTTCCCCAGTTTCACCAAGTCCGACCGGTCTTCATCACTATCGTGAGTGTGGTCTGGCTCATTCTCTATTGGAGTTTCGGCGCGCTCGTCATCGCGCAACTTCCCGGCGAAGGGGCGCTGTCGGTCTGGACCACATGGCGATTCTTCGTGGTGGGTTTCTTGCCGGTCCTCTTTTTTGGTGCTCCGGCCACACTGATTGGCATTTTACAACAACATCTGGCGGGTGCTTTCGTGCCACCCGCCGTGAACAGCCCCCCTACCCCGCCACTCTTGTGGCAATCGCAACAGGCAAACAACCCGTGGTTTCTGGGCTTCAACCGTCTGTTGTTGTTCTGGTTGCCAGCGGTGCTCGTCGCGCTCGGTTTTTTGCTGTTCTTCTTTCCTGATGGGGTGGAACGAAAAACAGTGCCGTTTGTGTTAGCCGGACTTGGGGCGGTCTTGGCTGGGATAGTGGCGGCAACCTCAAGTCACACGCCGTTCTTGCATGAAATCCACGTCGCGGCGGAGCAACGCGGCTGGCAAGGATCATTTTTCTCTTATCTCTTCTGGCGACACGGATTGCCGTGGGGAGTGGGGAACGGCGTGATCACCGCCATCATCGCGAGCGCGGTTTTTCCCCTGACGCTTGAAGGGGGCTATGGCGCGATCCCGGCGTCGGCATTAGGCATTGATACGGTGATTACGGGGCTGATGCTCTGTTTTTTCATGGCGGTGTCCGCGCATCCGCATGCGTGGGTGGATGCCAAACTGGGAGTGATTCGCGCCCCGGCTGCCGCATCCTCACCAGCGCGTCCTGGCCGGGTGGCGTGGTTCACGGGTGCGAGTCTCGGGTTTGCGTTGCTGGTTATTCTTGTGCTGAAAGTTCTAGGAATAGTCGACCTTTCGTTTCCGGCGATGGTCGCGTGGAAAGGGATTTCCGCGACGGTGATCGCCGGCATCGCGGCGATGGTGACCGCGCATTGGACGTTGGCGCGGGAGAAGGCGTAGGAGCGCGTTAGGCGATCTCTCATTGCCCACAGGGATCACCAACTCAACCAAACCACCGTGGCGACCCACACGCCAACCAGCATCTTCGATACCCACCCCATCTTTCGCCTGTGGATGTCGTGCAGACCGAACGAGCGGTTGGGGCAAGATAACCCTGGCAAGCCTGAGTTCTATCGCCCCTCCGGGGCTCCGCCACTCCCGCTTGATTTCATATTGACGACATTGAAAGCCGGGACAGGTTTGTGAAACCCCTTGAGCGTCAGGAGGCCGACCTCTTCGACTTCAATCAGGTCCTCAACTTCCCCAACAACCCGCAACGAAACTAAAATTTGCTCACCTTTCGCTTCACCGCAGAGGCGGGCAGCGAGGTTCGTCACGGTCCCGATAGCCCCATAGTCCCACCGTCCCTCGAACCCGATCGCACCAATGGTGGCGTATCCCTGGGCAATCCCGATCCCCAAGGCGAGATCGTAGCCCCGTTTCCGCCACTTCTTGCTGAGCGCCTGGACGTGTTCGCGCATGGCCAACGCCATCCGTAGCGCACGCTCGGCGGGATTCGGCACTACCACTGGGTCGTTAAAGAAAATCATCATGCCGTCACCGGTAAACCGCTCAAGCGTTCCCTCGTGCTCAAGAATCAACTTGCCCATCTCCGCGTGATACTCCCTCAGTACGCCCATCACCTCTTCTGGCTCAACCTGTTCGGCGAACATCGTAAACCCTCTGAGATCAAGAAAGACCACGGTCACCTCGCGACGATGGGTTTTCAATGGGTCTTCTGTCCCGCCAATGAGAATCAGCTCGGCGAGCTGTGGAGAGAAAAACCGCTTCAGTCGACTCAGTTGCTCGACCATCTGGTGCATCCGCGCGTTTTCGATCGCGGTGGCCGCTTGACTGGCGACGATGCCAAGCAGGATTTCGTCCAACTCGTCAAACGCATTCGGCTTTGTGCTTTCAACCACGAGCACGCCGATCAAGCGGTCCTTCACTAACAGTGGCATGGCAAGCTGGCTTTGGACATTCGGAAGATTCGGCAATTTCGCCGTCGTGTCGCTCAGGTTCGGTTGACGAGCCTCCTGGAGGTTCGCTCGCACGGCCATGAGGTAGCGAACGCTCGCACCGATGTTCCCGACCCGCATCATTTTTTTCCGCTCGGCTACCACACCAACGACACCGTGCCCAAATGCCACTTCGGCACCAACCGTGGTGTGCTCGTACCCGCGACCCGCAGCCACTCTCAGCTTGTCTACCGCCCGGTCTTTGAGCAGGATCATGGCGTGTTGAAATCCCAAGATCCGATCCATCGCACTGAGAATGGTCTCGAGGATACGGTCCAAGTCGAGTGTGGACGTAATCTCGGAGGATATTTGTTGAATAATCCTGACCTCGTTGCTCTTCCTGGCCAACTCCTGGTTGAGCCGGTCAATGATCTGATGATTCTCGGCGAGCTGTTGCTTGATCTCCTTCTGGGGGTTTTGCTCTTCTGTCACTGGATGTCTCACTCTGTTGAGGTGGTCCCACTTTCCTCGCCGATCTCTGATAGCGGAATACGTTCGCCAACAGTCTTGGTCACGGAGAGAACCCGGTAGATGTCAGCCGCCTTGAGCTTGAAAATACCTTTCATCCCCGTCATTGAGGCAATCGCCTCGATCTGCATATCCATGGCGTCGAACACCGGACCTTCGGTCGCGGAATGCTCGTACTCGATTTCCATATCCCAACTATCGAATGTTTCCGGGCTAATGACCCACGCGAGAGCGCGAGGATTCTCCCTGATGTTTTTGATCGTCTTGTTGAAAAACTGATACGACAATGCCACATGATCGGAATCGACATAATAGACCTGAGAGACCACGGAAACATTCGGCGTACCATCAAGGGCGCAGGTGGCCACCTGTGATGGGATAACCCCTTGCATGGCGGGCCTGATTTCATCCGGTAAAATTTCCACGGTGACGCTCCTTTGTTAAGCGATCTTTTTTCCGGCTTCCGGGCCGGGAGTCTGCAAAAAGACCTCGGTCACGCGAAAAGTGATCGCTACGGCCGGTTGGTACGCCATACCTAATATAAGCGGCCGAGCGATCGGTTCAGGATATCCTGCCTGCAACATGGAAGAGAGTACTTTAGACCTATAGATTTCTTGTATTGTCCGTTCTTTCGCTTCGGCGGGACGTGAAGAGAGGTAGCTGCCCTTCACCTGATACGCTTCATGCGTGACCAAACCCAGGGCCAGGGCCACCCTACCGTTGTTTTTGAGGTCGTTGAGGAGGTTCTGGGCTCGGCCCTCCGGGACGAAAAACGTGACCGTCTCGCGGTCGGCATGCACCACAGCACCGACCGCAAAGACTTGGGAGGGTCGAAGCCTTTCATCGCGAGTGCTGACGTGCAGAAACGCCGGCCCTTGAATGGTTTCTATAACTCTCTCTGGGATCACTTATTCCTCCTCTGTGTCTGGCTCGATCAGGGGTGAATATGCTCACATGCCTTCCATCCGCGAGGACATTGGACCTACCCGTATTACTCTCTTTCTTTTCGTTCTTCTATACTCTGCCTCCGCGCCAATATCCGCGACCATCCCATCAGCGCGGAAAGGGATTGCCGCGACCATCATTGCTCGAATCGCGGTAATAGTAACGCACCCTGAACGTTGGGCCTCGTTCCCTCGGCACTCGTGGGGTCATCACGAAAAGCACAGAGCGCGTGTGCGCGAAGCGTATCCTGATAACACGTCAAGAAAAATAGATCGCCGACCTCGCGGCAAGTCAGGCGATCCTCTTCCAGTGGCCGTCCTATCGAGAGCCCAGTGATTTCAACACTTCTAGCGATGGCGCGAAAAACGTCGCGCCCGAGACCGCTTGGGTGTAATCCATGAGGTGGTCATGGAGCCCGTCACCACTGGCGCCCAGCATGCGGCCGAGCATCTTTTCCGGGATGTCCAACGTTTTACTGTAGGCGATGAAAAACAGCCCCGTTTCCGACACCGTGCCATACGGAAAGCTGTGACGCACGATCTCTAGCTCCTCGCCGTTTTCTTCCATGACCACGCGGCTGATATGCGCGGTGGGCGGTTTGGCTTTGGCCGAGAGTTCCGTGCTGTCTTTTTTCTTGCGGCCAATCGCCTTCTCTTGCTCTGCGGTCGGCACTGTCGCCCATTTCTTCAGGTTGTGCACGTATCGTTGCGTGAAGACATAACTCCCCCCAGCAAAGGATTTATCTTCGTCGCCGATCAAAGCCACCTGCGTGCGGTCTTTCGCGCCAGACGGATTCTCGGTGCCATCAATGAATCCGGTCAGGTCACGCGAGTCGAGATATTGAAACCCGTGTACCTCGTCCATCACTTCGACCATGTCACCAAGTTGGGCGCGGAGACGCATGGCCAACTCAAAGTTGAGGTCGTGGCGTCTCGAGAGCACATGAAGAAGCACATCGCCTCCCGTGCTTGGCGCTCGTAAGGAGCCGCCCTCGATTGCTTTGAACGGGTGTAAGCCTGAAGGACGTTTGTTCGGAGAGATCACGTCCCACAAGGGGGAACCGACTCCCACCGTGCCGACCAGTTTCGCGCGAGGATCAACCGCGCCGACTTTCTCGACGAGCGCGGGGACGCCAGTCAGGGCTTTCGCAACGGCGCGTCCGTTCGTGGGGGGATTGAGGACTCGGAGAATCAAGAACAGGGCATTGGGGCTTGGGGCTGGGATAATTCCCGCTTGTGGGTGGGGCATAGAGTTTCCTTTCTACGTCTCAGAATGGAGCGGCTTCAACGAATGCTAACGCTTCGTGCGGGGTCGCGGTCACCGTATACAACTCCCGAAACCGCTCGTGAATGAAGGCTTCGGTGAAGCCACGTTCAAATTGCTGGAACAGACCGTCGAAATAGTGGTTGGTATTCACGAAGACAATCGGCTTGTGATGGAGGCCAAGCTGTTTGAACGAGATCATTTCCAGAATCTCTTCCAAGGTGCCAAAGCCACCCGGCAGCGCGATAAACGCATCGCCAAGCTCGTCGAGACCACGCTTGCGTGAGCGCATATCGTCCACCGACTGCATCTCATGGCCGCTCTGGGCGTAACCTCTTTCGACAAACCCAGCGAGGATCACGCCGCGTATTTTTCCATTATGCGCAAGCGCGGCTGTGGCGAGAGCTCCCATGAGCCCAATGTTGCCACCGCCATACACAAGCGTATGGCCGCGTTGCGCGATGAGGCGACCTAATTCCGTCGCCACATCAAGATACGGCTGCGCGACCCGTTTACTGGAGGCGCAGTACACCGTCAGTGCGAGTGGTCGTGGGGGAGTGGGAGAAAGCATTTTTTTTAGCTTTTAGCTTTTAGCTTTTAGCAAGACGGACGTTGAAATGAAGCGTTAGGGGCGACTTTTCTTGTTGCTCTTTTTTTTCTTCACCTAGTCCCCAGCCCCCAGCCCCTGGTTAGAGTGCCTTCACCACCTCGTCCATCGCGCTCCACTCGACAATCGGGGTCAGTCGGCGCTTGGTGACAAGCCCACTCGCCATAATCGTTGAGAACGTCACGAAAGTTTTCGCGTGATCTTGAATGTCAAGGATCAAAATAATCTTCGCCTCTTCGTTGGATGCCCACGGACCGGCCTTGAGCGTGACACCGGCGGGAAATCCGGTTTTCCCACTGAGTACCCCTTGAAACATTTGGTGAATCTTCTTGGTGTTTTCCGGCGAGGTTTCGTTGAGCCAAATTTCGTCCAGATACAGCGGCATAGTTCTTCCCTCCTTATGATATTTTTGCTTTCTCCCACCGGGGGCATAGCATAACGAGAAACCAGAGAACAGGGAGCTGGAGGACCAGGAGTTGGCCTGACTAGACACCGCGAAACGGACTTTGGTAGAAGGCACCGTAACTGACAGAGAGGAGGACAAGACTCATGGCGAAGAAAGCATTGTTAATCGGCATTAACCGCTACAAAATCCCCGGCGCGGACCTGCGTGGCTGCGTCAACGATGTGGAAAACATGAAAGGCGTGCTGACACAAATGTACGGCTTCACCAGCAAGGACGTCACGGTGATGACCGATTTCGCCGCGACCACCAAAGCGATGAAAGCGGCGATGAACAAATTGGTTCGCGAGGCGCGCTCCGGTGATGTGGTGCTGCTGCACTACTCTGGACACGGGGCTAACGTGATTGATGTCAATGGCGACGAGCCTGACCGACGCGATGAAATCCTGTGCCCAACCGATCTCGATTGGCACAAGCCACTGCTCGACGATTGGTTACGCAAGACCTTTAACCGCTTACGCGCTGGTGTGAGCCTGACCGTGATCATGGACTGCTGTCACTCTGGATCGAACACGCGGGCCTTGTTGCCGCCGGATGCCCCCAGTATTCCCAGATTCTTGCCGAATCCACTCGATATTATGGAATCGGAGTCTGGTCGCAAACTGCGCGGCACAGTCAGGGGAAGCCTGCGGGGCTCGACCGCTCCGAAGCGCAAGAAGTCCGATGTGGTCGATGCCGACATCCCAGAACTGTTGGTGACGGGCTGTCGCGATACCCAAACCTCCGCCGATGCCTATATCGGTGGTAGCTACAACGGCGCTCTCACCTACTGTTTGGTGGAGACTCTCAAAGCCGCAGGTGGCACGATCTCCTATCGCCAGTTGCACCAAGGCACCATCAAACGCCTCAAGCAAGGGGGATACGATCAAGTCCCACAGCTCGAAGGGCGCGCGGCGAAGTTTGATCGGCCGTTTCTTGCTCCCGAATCGTAGCGAGCAATGATCCGCGGTTCCTTCTCCCGGCTGAGCAATGGCATGAAGTGAGTGAGTTCCGAAAGTTTTCTCTCCCGGCTGGGAGAGGGCTAGGGTGAGGGGGATCAAAGTGTGATTCCTTGCTCAAGAGGATGGAGGCCAATATGCCGACGATGAAAATTGCAGGAGAGATCACTGGCCTCACACCAAGCGCACTCACGGGCGTCCGACTCGATGGGAAACTCAAAGTGACGGAACGCGCCGCCGTGCTCGTCGAGCAATCACGGGCGGCGGAAGGCAAACTCGTCTCCCTGCATGTCACTGATGACGATGTGATCGCAGTCGAACTCGCTGGTGAGGTCACACTGTGGACCACGGTGGGGCAGTTCCGCGCGGACTTTGACATGCAACCGCGGCGTGACGCTGGTGGGGAGTATCTCAGCTTTCCCACGGCAATTGCACTTGGCGACCCCAGCCGTGGTCCCGTCGGCTGGGCCATCAAGGCGGTGCGGGTCTTCGACGTTGATCTGTCGGGCATGACCGTCGCGGGGTTCGCGCGCGCGTGGGAAGAGAAGCATATTCCGTCCCCCGGACTGTATCGCTGTCTCCAACCAACACCGGTGAAGCTCGAACCTGTTGCCGCGCCACTTCCAGCCGACCGTCCGATCCTGATTTTTCTCCACGGCACGGCGTCCTCATTTGAGGGCAGCTTTGGCGCGTTATGGGATGGGCCACAAAATAAAATTGGGGCGACCCTATTCAACGCCTACCACGGCCACGTCTATGCCCTCCAGCATCGGACCTTCACGGAGAGTCCGATCAACAACGCCATTGCCCTGCTCAATCAACTCCCGGACAACGCCCGCCTGCATCTGGTGAGTCATTCGCGTGGTGGTTTGATTGGCGAGTTACTCTGTCGCGCGGCGGTCGCCACGGGTCGGGACCCGTTTGACGAGAAAGATGTCACGTTGTTCGCGGACACCGAAGATGCGGACGGGGTGACCGTGAACCGCGCGGATGACCGTGCCGCGCTGGCGACGTTGAATGATCTCCTCAAGCAGAAGCAGCCGCGGGTTGAGCGGTTTGTCCGAGTGGCCTGTCCAGCACGTGGCTCGACTCTCGCCTCGGAGCGCTTGGACCGTTGGTTGTCGGTCATTATGAACACGCTCCGGTTGTGTGGCTTGCAAGGCTCGCTCTTCTTTCAGGCGGCGACCGATCTTATTACCGCGATGGTCAAGGAGCATACCGACCCGCGCACGTTACCGGGGTTGGAAGCGATGATGCCGACCGCACCGTTGGTGAAATCCCTGAATCGCCCCGACGTGACGGTCACCGCCGACCTGAGCGTGATCTCCGGCGACACCGAGGCGGGGCTGAAGTCAGGACACATTTGCTAAAGGGGCGGGTAGCCACGAGTTTTCACTCATGAGAGACTTGGGGGTATGATACACCAAGACGCAGAAACTACCCGCCTCGTAGAGTATATCGCAAAGGTGCTGCCGTGGGCACATGGGCATCA
>CAMBFS010000131.1 GCA_945865755.1 Klebsiella pneumoniae | reverse complement strand
GCGCTGATTCAGGACACCGCCTACCACTCGTTACTCAAGAGCAAACGCCAGCAGTATCACCAGCGGATCGCCCAGGTGTTGGAGGACCGCTTCCTAGAAACAAAAGAGACGCAACCTGAACTGCTCGCCCATCACTACACCGAGGCGGGTCTCATTGCACAGGCGATTCCTTATTGGCAAAAGGCCGGGCAGAGCGCCTCCCTACGCTCGGCCACTAGCGAAGCCATTGCTCACCTCACCAGAGGGCTAGAGTTGCTTCAGTCCCTGCCGGACACGCCCGCACGGACCCAGCAAGAACTGGAGCTGCAACTCGCCCTAGCTAATCCACTGGTATCTACTAAGGGCTATACAGCCCCGGAAGTGGAAAGAGTCTATACCCGCGCACTCGATCTGTGCCGGCAGGTGGGAGAAACCCCGCAGCTCTTCTGGGCACTACTGGGGCTGCAGGTGGTTTATCTTGTACGGGCGGAGCTCAAGAGGGCCCGTGAGCTGGCAGAGCAGTGCCTCAGCTTGGCCCAGAACAATCACAACCCGGCCTTCCTTGTTCAGGCCCACATGGTGCTGGGGCAAACTTTGCTTCACCTCGGAGAGTTTGCCCAGGCCCGAGAGCACTTGGAAGCAGGGGTTGCTCTCTACGATCTCCAGCAACATCGCCCCTACGGTTATGGTAACCCGGAGGACCCCAACGTGGTTTGCCTCTTCTATTCAGCCTTGCCCTTGTGGTTTTTGGGCTATCCAGACCAGGCCCAGCAGAGAAGCCACGACGCGTTGACTTTGGCCTACGAGCGGTCTCATCCCTATAGCCTAGGTTATGCTCTGAGTGGTAGTGCTGGAGTCCATCAGCTCCGCCGGGAGGTGCGGTCAGTTCAAGAGCGGACAGAGGCGATGATTGCACTCGCGACCGAGCAAGGGTTTCCGGTCTACTTGGCACTGGGCTCTATAAGGCAGGGCTGGGCACTGGCCGCGCAGGGACAGATAGAAGAGGGGATTAGCCAGATACGCCAGGGCCTGGACGCTTGGCGGGCCATGGGAGAGGTGTGGCGACAGTCTATGGTTTCCTTGCTGGTCGAAGCGTATGGGAAAGGGGAGCGGGTGGAAGAGGGACTGACTGTACTGGCCGAGGCGCTGGCTGCGGTGAACAGAAGTGAGGAGCGTACGCATGAGGCGGAGCTGTGGCGGCTGAAAGGGGAGCTGACGCTTCAACGAGAGACTAGAGACTGGGGGCTAGAGACTAGTCCCCCTTCCTCCCAAGCCTCAAGTCTCAAGCCTCAAGTCTCACAGGTGGCGGAGCAGGAGGCGGAGGGGTATTTCCTCAAAGCCATTGACATCGCCCGTCAACAGCAAGCGAAATCGTGGGAGCTTCGAGCCTCAACAAGCTTAGCGCGTCTGTGGCAGCAGCAGGGCAAGAAAGATGAAGCCCGGCAGCTGCTGGCCGAGATCTACGGCTGGTTTACTGAAGGCTTTGACACGAAAGACTTGCAAGAGGCGAAAGCTTTGCTGACGGAGTTGGATCTTCGTGTCCCTTGAGAATTCTCTTGATAGGCGTCCACAAGAAAACAGCCATGAAAAGACGAAGCAAAATTATTCCTCCGCTTCCTCCTGATGCCACTGATGAAGAGATTATTCGCTGGACAGAAATGTACGACATCGGCGCACGTCTTGATGCGGGAGTATCTGAAATCGTTGAGACCCATAAACCTTCCAAGTCTGAAGTAAGGAGGACAACCTATGAGCCTGTGGAAAACTGAAGTCAGTAAAGGCGTCGTCGTCGCCACCTACACTAATCCGCCGATGAATTATTTCTGCGCGGAAGGAGCGCGAGAATTTTCGGCGTTGATTGAACAATGGCGCTCTCCGGATATCCGTGCTGTGGTCCTAACGGGGGGCATGCAAGGGAAATTCATCACGCATTATAGCGTGGAAGAGCTAGTCGATCTGGCCAGTAACCGTGAAGCGATGCGGGTGGCGGGAACCTCTCTCACTACGGGCTATCATGCCATGCTCCAACGCATGAGTGACTTGCCGAAGCCGGTTATCGTGGCGATGAACGGAGACACGATGGGTGGGGGATTCGAGTTGAGCCTATCCTGCGATATTCGTATCGGACAGAAAGGTGATCATCGCTATGGCCTGCCAGAAGTGAAACTTGGCATTCTTCCCGGTGGGTGTGGTACCCAACGACTGGCTCGACTTGTTGGTATAGGCCGTGCCGTGGAGTTCATTTTACGATCGCGTATCGTGCGACCAGAAGAAGCGCTTGCGTTAGGGCTGATCCACGAAATCGCGGACAACGCGCTGGATCGAGCAAAAGAGATCGCCGTGGAAATCGCGTCTTTCGCTCCGATAGCCGTCTCTCGCGCCAAGCATGCCCTTTATGCCGGCAATGATACGAACCTCCGTACGGGACTCGGCATCGAAGGCTCGGCATTTCTGGAAACAATGCTGTCGGAAGATGGATTACTGGCGATGAAAACCTACATCTCGTTACCCTACGAGAAACGCCGCGATTGGCTAGAGCAACCGACATCCCCAGAGTATAAGGGCAAGTAACAACGTCCGAAGGGCAAGGAGGATTTAGCAATGAGTGTACTCGTTCTCGTCCAAGGCAACCCCAAACCCGACAAGGCTGAGATTCTTCAGCAGTACCAACAGGTCGCGCGCACGATCATCGCCAAACATGGTGGCCAACCAGTGGCGCGCGGCAGTGGCATCGGGTCCCTGCATGGTGCCCACAAGTGGCAAGTGGGGATCGTGATTCGTTTTCCTGATGAGGCCGCGGTGCGCGGATGGTACAACGATCCTGAGTATCAGAAAGCGTTGCCGCTCCGTGACCAAGCGTATGGCGAGGGAGAACTAGAGATTACGATGTTTCAGGAGTAACCGCCGCGTGTCGGGGCGTGGCGCGCTACGCCCCGATGCCGGGTCTCTCACAAATTGGTCTTGTAATCCTGCTCAATCGCGCGGTCCATTTGCTCAATCATCGCGCCATCCCACCCCGCCTTCGCCCCCAGCATCTTGCTGAACGAAATTTTGTAACGCTCCGACCACGACTCGGGTTGCCAGAGTTGCGACCGCATAAACGCCTTGGCGCAGTGGAAGAAACATTCTTGGATCGTTACCCGGATCGCCACCAATGCCGGTTTTCCGCGTGCGGCTAGCCGCTCCAGAATGACGGGGTCTACCGTCAGTTCCGCCGTTCCGTTCACGCGAAACGTCTCGCCTGTACCCGGAAGCAGAAAAACTATGCCGACGTGCGGATTGGCGACGATATTCTGTAAGCCGAAAATCAGCTTATTGCCCGGACGGTCGGGAATCAGCAGTGTGCCATTGTCCTCAACAGCGACAAACCCTGGGCCGTCGCCTTTGGGAGAGACATCCAAATTTCCGGCAGCGTCAGAGGTAGCGAGGAGCAAGAATGGTGACCGTTTGATGAACTCGACCGCCTCCGGCTCTAACGCCTTCCAGAGTTTATGGGGGACGATGGCATGGGGTTGACCAAGCCGTGCGCGAAGTTGTTCGACTGTCGTAATCCGATGGGGGTCTGCTGTTGGCATGTGAAAGACTCCTTTTCAGTTCTACGTGAGCCGCAACAAGCGACTCGCATTGTTACCCAAAATGGCGGCTTCCGCGGCCGGTGGAAGCCCCAATGCTTTGACCTCGGCGACAGGATGCGCTGGTCCCGCGGGCAGCGGATAATCACTACCAATCACCAAACGTTCGGCTCCGTAGGTGTCAGCAAGATAGCGCAGCATGTGGCGGTTAAAGGAAATCGTATCGAAGGACAGTTGGTCAATGTACGAAGAGGGCGGACGCGGGATCGCCGATTTGCACTCAGGGAGAAGGCTATGGCCCATGTCGAGCCGTCCAACCAAACTGGGGAAGGCCCCACCCGCGTGATAGAGCACCACGCGCAAATTGGGATGTCGCTCCAACACGCCACCGTAGATCAGTAACGCCGCCGCAAGGCCCGTGTCATACAGATTGCCGACGAGATTGCCGAGCCCGTAGCGCGCGAGCATCCCATGCGGGACAGCCTCAAACGGATGAATGCACACGACCATGCGCAAGGCTTCCGCCGCCTCCCAAAATATCTCGAACTGAGGCTCATCAAGCCCTTGCCCCTGAAGATTCGGTGGAATCTCCACGCCCCGCAAGCCGAGTTGCGCGGCCCGTTCCAGTTCTTTGGCCGCCGCGGGTGGGTCTTGCAGAGGCACCGCCGCGAGGGGCACGAAGTGTTGGGGGATACGCGAGTGAATCGCGGCAAGCGCATCGTTGTTGACCTGGGCAATTGCCAACCCAAGTGCCGGCGTCACTTCGGGATACATCAGAAAGGGCACGCAGGAGACCGCTTGAATGTCGATGCCCTCGGCATTCATGTCACCGAGCCGCGCTTCGGCTTTAGTGATCCTGTCATGGAGTGGGCGGAGCGCGGTTTCCCGTATGAGAAAGAACCGTTTCCCATCACGCTCAATGATACGCGTGTCGTAGCGTCGACCTTCCCGTTCGAGAAAGGCCACGACTTCAGGCGCAACGATGTGATTGTGCATGTCGATGACACGCACGGCTGGTGATTCCATTTAACGCCAAATCCCAAACACTCGAAAACCGGTGGACACCCATGATGTGACTTGCCAGGTGATCTCCATTGGCCGGTTGCCCATGATCCCAGCGGCCACGATCCAATTGCGCACTTCGTGGTCGCCGTTGTTTTCAATGTCGGGCGAATCATAGTCGGCCATGAGGCTGCCTTGGCCGCGCTCGAACCAGCGCATTTTCTCCGTGTTGCCTTCCACATCCATGCGCATGTGGTGGTACTTTTTGGTGAGCCAGGTGTGGGACCACGTCGAACTAGGGCAGACCAGGACGCGCTCAGGTCGTTTCAACAAGACTTGACGAATCGCCCGCCCCATCTCGTACAATCGTCGCGAGCTTGGCGCTGGCGGATAGCCGTGCGCCGCGCGTGCTTCAAGCGCTTGAGCGGAAACCATCGTCCCGAAAATGTTGAGGTCCGTGCCGTAGCAGTTGATGAACAGGGGGATGATGGGATACCGACCGTCGTCGTTATGGAGAAACAATTGCGTGTTCGCATGCGCGTGACCCAGCCCGTTTTGCCAGCGGTCGCTATTCAAGTTGTTCGATGACGCGATGTCGAACCCGCCGCGAATCAGTTCATCGCGAATAGCGACCGCGACCTCGGAGTGGCATGGCCAGTGATATTGATGATCGGGGGTGACTCCCCAGGTGCGTTTGACATATTCCACATCGCCAGGGAAGCGCGACATGTAGAAGGGTTTGGCATCGACCTCATCGCCGACGTAGAGCGCATACGGCGGAATGTTATTGGCCTGAAAGCATTGGGCTTGGTCATCGCCGATGATGAGAATCGCGTCCGGTTTCACCTCATCAATGTAGGCCCGGAGCCGGTTGAACGCTTGCCAATGGAGCCGATGATGTTCGTGCGCGACGGCTTCGGGATCGCTTCCTAATTGCGCCAGCGCTTCCGGCGGGTCCTGAAACGGTTGCCCTTCGATGCGCTCGACGACGTTCATCAGCATTTGCCGCATGCGCAGCATATTTTCCGGCGCGTTCATCATGTAGGGGACGTGGGACATGCCGATACCGAAGATTTCGCCCATTGTGGACCTCCTTACTGGCTTCTGGCGTACACCAATTACAGAATGATGCTCACTTTTCCCTGTGGCCGGAGCGCGTCGAGATCAAGAATCGCCCGACGCTCGCGGAGCTTCAACATCCCCTCGCGTTGCACCAAGATGTGTTCGTAGCGGCCAATGTAGGTGTCCACCTGCTCCATGCGAATGCGATTCACAATGAAATTCGCGGTCACGAAGATATTCTCTCCCTCGATTTTGCGAATACGCACGTTGGCGATCATGCGACGAGTGCGCGAGTGCGGCTGCTCCGCGTGGGCGAATCTGCCGAGCAGTTGTTTCACCCGTGAACGAATACGCGGCATGTCGTCCGCGACCAGAAAGAGATGTCGGCGATGGTCGCCGTCCGGCATGTCGGTGGATGGCACATAGTAGGCCGCGTCATCGGTCAGTAACGCGAGCCATTCGTCCAGCCGCCACTCATCAAGCAGCGCCGCTTCTTGGTAAAAAAAGTCTTCGACCTGTTGGCGAGTGATGGGAAAAGCCGATGCGGTTGCCATAAGGTGATGGTCTTTCTCACGCTGCTCGTCGTTTGCCCGAGCGCACCGGACGGACTTTCTGTGAGGCGGGTGGCGTGGTCATCCGCTCGTGCCACTGTCGCCAGAAGGTCTGCATCTGCAATTCGTCAGTCGTCTGCGGCTGCTCACGCTTCATGCCACGAGAAATATCGGACCACACGACTTCGCGATTAGCGAATCCTTTTTGGCAGGACTCCAACATCTCCACGTCATCCGGCGTGGCGAATCCGCCTGGTCCAAGAAAAGTCAGAAAGTTATCCAATCGCAGCGCGCGATCCTCCGCGTTTTCTTCCTGGGGGGCGAGTGCCCAGGCGCTCACTTCCATGTAATCCGGCGAGACCGGAAAGAATGTCCTCACCGTGATCGACATGATGTCGTTGATAACCAGATTCGGAAAGATGGCGAGATTGCGGCTCGTCTGGCCGACTCGGTAGGCCCATTCCGCGCCAAAGCGGGCTTCGAGCCGCTGTTGAATCGCGGCGATATCCGCCTTCTTCGCTTCACCAAACGAGGGGGCCCACCGCGCGATCACTCGCCCCCAGGGTGGTTCGTACTCAATGACCGCATGCCCATTGCCCAACGCCTTCCCCGCTCCTCGCAGCCGTGACACCGATTGCATATCCAGGCCCCCACTCTCGGCCAGAAAGGCCATGTAGCGTTGATGGGTCGGCATCGCGTGATAACCGTCGATGCTATTTTCAACCAGTAACTTCCAGTTCGCCCGCATACTGTACGCCTGCGTGCCGTGGACGATCTCCATGCCGACTTCGGATTGGTCACATACGAGATCAAGATACTCTTTGGCGTCGGCGAGGTACTCGATCAAGGTTTCCGCGCCGGGATCAAAACACACGAAAACGAATCCACGATAGCTTTCGACGCGCGGAGCGGGCATCAAGCTGCGTTCACGGCGATCAAACGCGGGACTGTAGGAATCTTCCCCAGGAAGACCGATCAAGTCGCCACGATTGTTGAATGTCCAGGCGTGGTACGGGCACTGAAACGAGCGCGCGTTGCCCGCTTGCTCGCGGCAGACCATCGCTCCACGATGGGGACAGGTATTCAGCAGCACTCGGACCTGGCCATCATCCCCGCGTGCGACAATGATAGGGCGGCCCGCGACCCGCCGAGAGCGGAAGTCGCCAGGAGCCGGCACTTCCGATTCATGCCCAGCATAAATCCAACAGCGGTCAAAGATGCGCTTTTGTTCGAGCGCGAGAATCGCTGGGTCAGTAAACGACCGGCGGTTGACGCGAAACAGGCCGGCTTCACGGTCGTCGATAATCATGTTGTCGAGAGAAAGGTTTTCCATAGGTGCTCCGAGGGAGAGAAAACGTAGCGTGATACGTGAATCGTAAGGGGAGAAGTTCGCCGCTCTTTTAATTCTTAATTCTCCGGCGTCCATGCCCAATAGCGCGCGATCGTACCAGCATCGACGCGCAGGTCCATGCCCGTAATCATCTCCGCATCCGCCGACGCCAGAAACGCGATCGCTTTCGCGTAATGCTGGGGGCTCGGCAGTTTGCGCATCGGCGCGCCTTTGCGGAACGGCTCGAACAGAGTCTTGAGTTGTTGCGCGTTGGCGATAGGCTGCCCCCACCGCTCCGCCCGTTCAATGCTTTCACTGGGGTCCGTCGCGGTCGGCGTCAGACTATTGACCCGAATGCCATGCTCAACCAACTCCATCGCGACGGACCGCGTGAAATTGAGCAGCCCGCTCTTGCCGGTGCAGTAGCCGACATTACGCGGCTGCCCCTGATGGCCCGCGGTCGAGATGATGTTGATGATGTTGCCGGGCCGCTTCTGGTCGATCATGTGGCGCGCGACATACTTGGTGAACAAAAACGCACCGGTCAGAATGATCGAAGTCTGCCGCGTCCATTCCGCGAGCGACATGTCCAACACGCCTTTCTGATTAAAGATGACGGCGCTGTTGACCAGAATATCGACACCGCCATAAGCACTTTTGGCGCGTTCGACCGTCGCTTTGACCTGCTCTTCATTCGTGACATCACACACCACGCCGATAGCCTGCCCGCCACGTTTGACGATCTCGGCGGCGCATTGGTTGGCGTTCTCCGGGTGGATGTCAACGCAGACGACTTTCGCCCCAACTTCGGCGAGCCCTTCGGCGATGCCACCGCCGATGTTGGGACTGGTACCAGTCACCAACGCGACTGTGTTCTGGAGTTTTTGCTCACTCATTGTGTAGAGTCCTTCGTTTGCCGCGTCGTTCCTGTCGCCGCGCACTTTCCGCTTCGGTGTAGAGCAAAGGGATCGCGGCTGTCACGTGAAAAATTGACAGCGCTAATCCTCCACGATCGACCGTAAAACCGTTCTCGCCCCTGGAGCGGCGAGCCGGTCCGCCAAGCCGTAGAGATCAAGATCCGCGACGGTTATCATCCGCGCGATTTTCCACCCGCCATCCCTGTCGTCTCCCGCGGGGCGCGGGGCCGTGAGTTTTTCAATCAACTCAGGTGGGAGATTGATGCTTTGGGCAATACGACGAACATATTCTTCTTTGCTAGTGCGAGGCATAGTGCCAGATACTGTACTTTCGCTTGACCCCCTTGGTCAATGAGCGCTATATCGTCTGACACAATACCGTCCGCTCGAAAAAATCAACAAAGCAGGAGGAAGACATCATGCCACTGACATTGGAATTAGCGGAACGATTCATCGCGGGAGCGAAAGCCAAAGCGCAACAAATGGGAATAGGAATGAGTCTCGCCGTGGTCGATGCGTCGGGTAATCTAGTCGCACTGGCGCGCATGGACACCGCACGTTGGCTAACCGCCAATGTGGCCCCCAGTAAAGCCTTTACGGCGGCAACGCTGAAACGCACGTCAGCCGAGGTCGCCGAACTCGCCAAGCAACGCCCCCAACTCGTGGAAAGTATCGCCAGTATGGCTGGCCGACCATTGCTGCTGGCTGGTGGTGGACTGCCGCTGATTATGAAAGGTGAACTGCTCGGCGGCGTCGGCGCCAGCGGCGGTACGGAAGATCAAGATGTCGAATGTGCCCGTGCCGGGCTGGCTGCTATTGGCGCGGAGTAAATAAATAAAAGGCGCGACTGTTGTGTTTTGGAGCACCCCCAGACCTGGAGCGGCTCCGGCGGGAAGGTAGCCTGCCCTAGAGGGGAATAGTAGCCGGCGCCCCGCCGGTCTGCCGGCTCTTCGACCAGCGCCCTGGCTACCGCCATCAGCTCCCATTGCCCCAAAACACAACAGTCGCGTTATTTAACGGTCTCCAAATGCCTCAAGGCGCGGATCATCGACAGTGAAACGTTTCGACTGCTGGAATGTGTACCCCGCTAGGACACCCCGCGCGCGCATGGCGGGAGTGGCGCATCACCAGAGGTATCCTCAAGCAAATGATAGCGTTTCAATTTCTCATAGAACGTCGAACGACTGATCCCCAGGAGCTTGGCGGCGTGGACGCGATTATTGCCAGCCTGCACCAACGCTAGCCGCAGTTTCTCTCGTTCGACGTTGTCGAGCAGCGCGTGCGCTTCGGTAATGGCCTGCACGGCCGGTGGGTGCGCAGGGTCAAGTTCGATGTGATCCAGCACAACACTCTCCGGCTCGATCTCCAGTCCCGGACTCAACAACACCGCCCGTTCGATGGTATGTTCGAGTTCGCGCACGTTGCCGGGCCATGGCGCCTCCATAAGCTGTCGCAGAATGGCGGGCGGGAGCTGCTTGCGCTCCTGGTGCGTGCGCGTGCAATACTTCGTCATGAAATGGTCGACCAGCATCGGAATGTCCTCGCGCCGCTCGCGCAAGGGCGGGAGCCGCAAGGGCACGACCGCCAAGCGATAATACAAGTCCTCGCGAAAGCGTTGGGCGCGCACCTCGTGCTTCAGATCCTTGTTCGTGGCTGCAACCACTCGGGTATCGACCGTGAGCCGCTTGCTACTGCCGACTGGGCGAATCTCTCCCTCCTGGAGCACGCGCAGGAGCTTGGCCTGAAACGACGAGGGAATGTCGCCAATCTCATCGAGAAAGAGGGTGCCGCCGTGGGCTTCCTCCCACAACCCTTTTTTGTTGGTGCTGGCGCCGGTAAATGCCCCTTTGACGTAGCCAAACAGTTCGCTCTCTAAGAGGGACTCTGGAATCGTGCCACAATCAAGCGCAATAAACGCACGGTCCCGGCGTGGGCTCGAGCGATGCAAGGCGCGCGCGATCAGCTCCTTACCGGTGCCGGATTCGCCCTGGAGCAAGACCGTACTGTCACTGCCAGCGACCAGTTGGACCTGGCGCAGCAGCGCCCCGATCGCTTTGCTGCGACCAATAATCTCGGGAAACTCTTGATCGCTGGCGACTCGGAGGCGCAAGTGCTGCACCTCGCGCGTCAGGCGACCTAAATCAGTCCACATAAGATTGGCACAGAAGCGCACTTTTTGCGATGCCAGTCCTTTTATCTGAATACACCCCACACACTCCAACAGGGGCGTAAAAAGTGACAAAATTTGTCACTTTCCCGTTTTCCCCCTGATGTCAGGACACTTTTCGTAAATCCAAGAAATCACTTGATTTTAAGGAGTTTTGCTGGGCCTGGTCTACATTCGCCTGCCGACCTTTTACAATAAGCCCGTGCTGGAAGTTGGCTGTTATCGTACGAACCTTTGATTATTC
>CAMBFS010000130.1 GCA_945865755.1 Klebsiella pneumoniae | reverse complement strand
AGCAACGGACTGCGTGTCGCTGGGTCCCTCAAAGGCCATCTCGATCGGCGATGTCGTGGTACAGGACTCGTTCGAGTAGCCAGAGAGGCCAGCATCATTAAAGGCACGCACTCGGTAACAGTAGGCGGTCGCGGGAAGCAACCCGTTATCGAGATAGAATGCCACATTGGCCCCTTGGGTCGCGATCACCGAGAACGTCCCGCCCCCGCCTTCACGCCGTTCAATACTGAAGCCGCGTTCGTTGAAAGAGTTATCCGTCCACGACAACTGGAGTCGTGCCGCGTGTGTGTTCGTGCCACTCAATAAGAGAAAGATCAGGAGCAAAGCTGCATGGAAAGTCCGCATACTCCCGCACCTCCATTGGTCTTGGATTGTCTCGTTGCACCCACGGTCGGGTTTTACCTCGCGCCCAGGCGTTCGGCAATCTATGGCGATTGATCGAACTCGCAGCTCAACCCCGTGCGGCCCACTTTACGCCGCACCTCATCAAGGGAGAGACGAAAGTAGACCGGACGATTATGCGCGCAGGCGTGTGGATTGGCGACCTGTGACCAGCGTTGTAGCAGCCGCGCCTGCGCTTCTGATGCCAGCACTTGTCCAGCCTTTACCGCTCCGAGACAGGCGAGCGCCTGCGAGAAGTCTTCTTTCTGGGTACGCACACGAGTCCGCAAGCGCGCAAAAAGCAGGGACGACGCCTTCACCTCAACGAACTCAGGAATGGCACGCAACGCGATAACCTGGGGGCCGAACGGTTCAACGAGAAAACCCATGCGTCGTCAACTCGGTCTGGTGGGCATCAACGAACGCGCGCTCTTCGACCGAAAGGGTCACGACCTGTGGAGCAATCAATTCCCGCCGTTGCACGGCACCGTTTCGCAGTTGTTCGTAGAGCACGCGCTCTTCCGCCGCATGTTGGTCCACGGAAGCCGAAGGTGCGGACGGCATACAGGTCGTTCTCACTGGCGATTTTACTGGTCGCGAAGCGTTCACAGGCGAGGCACATATCATCGGGCGCGAGGCCGACACCATTATCGGTGACTTTCACCAGTCGCCGTCCACCCTCTTGAATCTCCACCCGGATCGTATCCGCCGCCGCATCCAGCGCATTTTCGATGAGTTCTTTCACAACGCTCGCGGGGCGTTCAACGATTTCACCAGCCGCGATCTTCTGTTGCATATCGGGAGAAAGGATGCGAATAGCCATGCGGCATCGTAAAACGTAAAGCGCCAGGAGTAACCACCCTCCCTCTTTTCACTGTCTTTTTACGTTTGCCGCTTTACTTTTTACTTCTGAAGAAGCGGTCGATTTGTGTCCGAGTAGGGCGATCTCACTCATTGAGGAATAGAGGACTCATCCACGATTGGCCGTTTCCAGCCCTTCTTCGCCGCCACTTCCGCGAGAGCGCCGAGGGCATCCACTATCCCCAGCACCTCCGCCGTCTGTCGCACGCGGCTCGCTTGCGCGGCGACGTGATCGCGGAGTTGAAGAAACAGCTTGTCCTCTAGCAGCCGACCACGGTCGGTGGCGGAAAGCTGCTTCTCCTCAAATCGTCGGAGCTTCTCTGTCACAAATCGTTCGGCATTGACGAGTGTCTGTCTGCGTGTGTACGTCTTGGGCACCAGTGACAAATAGGATTTCGTCACTTCCAGATAATAGCCAAAGACATGGTTGAAGCCGACACGCAGATTCGGAATGCCTGTGCGTTTCCGCTCCTGTTCTTGACCAAAAGACGCCCTGAGCACCTCAAGCGCCTTCTTGGTCGCGAACGTGTCTGGTGAACGCTTCTAACAGTTGCGCTACTGTCAAATTCACAGTTGGCATTTTTCATCACCTCCAATGAACTTACTTGGCATCTCGACCGTAGATACTGGTCATCTCCGCCAAGCGAGCACCAATCTCCGGACTTAAGGCTCCGGGTAAGAACCGCCACGACCAGTTTCCTTGGCGCTGCGCCGGAGTGTTCATGCGCGCCGCACTCCCTAATCCCAAAATGTCTTGCAATGGAACAATCGCCAGCGTGGAGATCGAACCGAGCGCCAAACGAATCAGGTCCCAATGGATTTCTGTCGCCTCAGCTCGCCCAAGATAGCGGAGCACGGCGGCCTGGTCTTGTAATGAAAGCGCGTGGAACCAGCCTTGGACCGTGTCATTGTCGTGCGTGCCGGTGTACACCACACAGCGAGGATCGGTGTAGTTGTGCGGCAAATACGGGTTACGGGCATCACCGCCAAAGGCGAATTGCAACACCTTCATGCCAGGAAATCCGAATTGGCGTCTGAGCGCGTCAACTGCCGGGGTGATAATCCCCAGGTCCTCGGCAATCACAGGCAGTTCACCACGTTCCGTTTGGACTCGCATGAACAATTCCGCCCCTGGTCCCGGCATCCACTGGCCGTGGATCGCGGTCTCTTCTTCCGAGGGAATGGCCCAATACGCCTCAAACCCGCGAAAGTGGTCAATCCGCACAATATCCACTAACGTAAAAATTGCTCGGAACCGTTGACTCCACCATGTGTATACCGATTCCACTGGGCGACCTTCCTCATCTCTCCAACGATAAAGAGGATTGCCCCAGCGCTGTCCCGTCTCACTAAAATAATCTGGTGGCACTCCGGCAACGAACCGCGGGACGTAGGTCTGTCGGTCGAGGACAAAGAGGTCGGGATTTGCCCAGACCTCGGCGCTGTCGAGCCCAACGTAGATGGGAATATCTCCAACTAGTTTTACTCCTCGTTGGTTAGCGTAGGTTCTAAGCCGCTCCCACTGGGTGAAAAAGAAAAACTGGAGATGCTGGTGAAAGCGAATATCGTGGGCGTGTGTGGCTTCCCATTGTGTCAGGGTCGCGGGATCGCGACGCACGAGGTCAGGTTCCCACGCGAACCACGCCTGCTCGTGACCAGCATCGCGCAGCGCCATGAACCGCGCATAGTCATCGAGCCACCAGCGGTGCCGCTCGCAAAAGTCCGAGAAGGCAGCCTGCTGCACCGGAGAAGCCGTACGAGTGAATCGCTCCGAGGCGAGGTGAAACAGCGCCAATTTTCGGGCACTCGCTTCGGAGTAATTGACTACGCCTTCCGGCAGAGCTGACATTTCGCGCAGAGCCGATGCTGGTAAGAGGCCGTCTTGCCCGAGCGATTCTGGACTGATGAAGAGAGGATTGCCAGCAAAGGCGGACAGGGCATCATAAGGAGAGTGGGCACTGCCACCTTTGGTGGGTCCCAGGGGCAGGATTTGCCAGAGCTGTTGGTGGTGATCGGCGAGGAAGTCAACAAAGCGGCGGGCTTCAGGCCCGACATCCCCAATGCCAAAGGGGCCGGGAAGAGAAGAGACATGCAGCAGGATGCCACTTGCTCTTGGCAGAGGAGACAGACCGCCCAGATCAGGCATGGGGCTCATAAGCAGCGGGACAAGGAGTTTTCCTTGTCCCGCGCGAAACAACGGTGGAGACAACCAGGCAAGACGGTCGCCTTATTTGGTCAGGCCTTTCTCGAAACCGCGCGTCGATCGTTCCGCGGCACGAGTAGCTTCTTCCGCGGCGCGTTTAGCTTCTTCCGCGGCGCGTTTAGCTTCTTCCGCCGCGCGACGGGCCGCGTCAACATCGGCGGTATTCACAACCGGAGCTGGCGCTGCCGGAGCGGCGTTCTCTTTCGGCATCCCACAGCAGTAGTCCCAGCGATGGGACTGGTGACCAAACACGCGATACAACTCGGGTTGGGACACAATAGCGTGGATTGGGCGCGTGATGAGCCATTCCGCGGCGAATCCGATGGGATGAACCGCGTAGGCCAAGAGACGTAAAGGGTGCGCTTGAGAATCATCATAGCCATCGTAGTATCCCGGTGGCTCCATGCTACACCCAGCTTCCATGTTCTCCCCTTCACACTCGTAAGCATGTGCGAAATGAGGGCTGACGAAAAGCAACGATGCCACTCCAACCATCACGACTTCTTTCCAAAACCTCATACATCCTCCTCCTATCCGACTGAAGATAGGCCACAGTCTACCCCTCTTCTTCCGCGCGCTCAACCTCTTCCTGTATTTTTCTCCGAGCGGCGGGACGTCGGTACTTTTTCTCGTCGTCCTTGGCACGGGTCGGCGGCGGCAGCTCCTTGCGCACTTTGCGCAGCGCCTCCAGTTGAGTGATCGGTTTGAGTTTTTTACGAGGCATGGCAGAAAAGATGAGCAGCATTTGAAAGGAGAAAACAATAAGGGGAAAGGTCAAAAGGGTAAATGGCGAAAGGGGAGGAGAGGGTTTCCTTGTCTTCCGTTTTCCCATTTACCCGTTTACCCGTTTCCCCCAGTTTGTTCTTATGTCGTCACCGCAACAGTTTCGCCGCGTCCTTCGCGAAATAGGTCAGAATCATATCCGCGCCAGCACGTTTAATCCCAATTAACGCTTCCATCATCACCCGTTGTTCATCAAGCCACCCATTCAGGGCCGCGGCTTTAATCATGGCGTACTCGCCACTGACATTGTACGCGGCGACAGGATAACCAAACTGCTCTTTCACCCGTCGAATGATGTCGAGGTACGGCAACGCAGGCTTGACCATCACAATGTCGGCCCCTTCAGCGATGTCCAGCTCGACTTCTCGCAATGCTTCTTCAGCGTTGGGCGGGTCCATCTGATACGAGCGTCGATCACCAAACTGCGGAGTGGATTCCGCCGCTTCACGAAACGGCCCGTAGAAGCCAGAAGCGAACTTGGCGGAATAGGCCAGGATCGGCAGGTGCGGAAACCCTTCGCTATCCAGCGCCTCGCGAATGGCCCCAATACGTCCATCCATCATGTCCGAGGGTGCGACCATGTCCGCGCCAGCGCGCGCATGCGACACTGACTCTTTGACTAAAATTTCTAGCGTGGCATCGTTATCCACGTCCTGGCCCTTGATGATACCGCAATGGCCGTGGTCGGTGTACTCGCAGAAACAGACATCGGTCATCAGCAACAGACCGGGAACCTGTTCTTTCATGGCGCGTAAGGCTTGCTGGATGATACCGTTGTCATTGTAGGCATCCGAGCCGACGGCATCCTTGTGGTCAGGAATCCCGAACAGGATCACGCCAGGAATGCCAAGGTCGCGAATGGCTCTGCACTCCTCAACCGCGCGGTCGACCGACAGTTGCGCAATGCCCGGCATCGACGAGATCGGATTGGTCACGCGTGAGCCGGGCACGATAAACAACGGCATGATGAGGTCATCGACACTCAGTTTCGTTTCTCTGATTAAACGCCGAAAGTTCTCGTTCTGTCGTAACCGACGAGGGCGGGTGATCGGAAAACGCATGGCTATATCTCCAGTCTAAGGTGATTTCTCGAAATGAATATACCGTTTCTAGGTAGCCTGGATGAAGCGGAGCGGAATCCAGGTTCCGCGCGGGACACCCCGGATTCCGCTCCGCTCCATCCGGGCTACATGGGATAGTCTTTTCCGGAAATCGCCTAAGATCCAAGGTCCAAGGTCCAAGGTCCAAAGTTTTTCTACTGACTACTGACTACTGACTACTTTCTCAAAGTATCCCACGATCGCTTCGGCAAAGGCCGGGATCGTATAGACTTGCGATTGAACAGCAACCGTCAGCCCGCACTCGCGCGCGGTCTCCGCGGTAATCGGCCCGATACAGCCAATGCGCGTGTGGCGACAGAGGGTCAAAAGTTCGTCGGCGGGGAACAGCGCGGCAAAATTGCGCACGGTACTCGAACTCGTGAACGTTACCATGTCCACCGTGCCCGCCTGCAATAGCGTGCGCACTTCTTGTACCGCGGTCGCTTGCGGCAGCACCGTCTGATAGGAAGCGATTTCATCCACCTGGGCACCCAGCGCACGTAGTTCTTGCGGCAAGACCGCGCGTGCCTGCGCCGCGCGCGGTAACAACATGCGTTTGCCTTTGACCTCTCCCAAGACCGTCACCAATGCCTCGGCTCGATACTCTTCAGGGACGGCATGCACACGCAGCCCTAGTACCTCAACAGCCTGTGCCGTTGCTGGGCCAATGGTCGCGATCTGGAGATGGCGCGGACTCGTGACATCTTTTTGTCTGGCACGTAACCGCTCGGTGAAATACTCGACGCCGTTCACACTGGTGAAAATCAGCCAGTCATACCTCGCCAGTTGATCGATAGCGGCATCAAGCTGTTCATACGACGCCATCGGCACGATCTCAATCGTCGGACACTCGACGACCTCCGCACCCTGGTGTTCCAGCAAATCGATAAACCGTTGCGCTTGCGCCCGTGGGCGAGTTACCACGATGCGGCGATGGGATAGAGGAGCGATGTCAGTGCTGGACAATGTTTGATGCTGAGCCATAAGCAAGCCCTAAAACGTACGGAAGTCTCAAGTCCAAGGTCCAAAGTCCAAAGTTTTTCTACTGGCTACTGGCTACTGACTACTGACTACTTTCTTTCCCGTTTTGCAGTGCGTCCATAATGTCCGCGCCCCCTCGCGCCAGGAGTCGTTCCGCCAGCACGGCACCGATATGCTCGACCGCGTGATGTGGACCTTCCTGCTCGCCGCGAATCAGGGTCTTCCCATCCGGACTGGCGATCAATGCGGTCAGATGCACGCGGTCCGCTGTCACCGTCCCCTTGGCGGCCAACGGCGTGCGGCAACTGCCACCCATGCGCTGGAGAAACGCTCGCTCGGCACTCACCGCCATCGCACTGGCCAGATGATTCAGAGGTTTCACCAATGCGAGCACGTGTTCGTCGTCCACCCTCGTTTCAATGCCCAACGCTCCCTGCCCGATCGCCGGGAGAAAAACCTGCTCATCCAATATCGAGCTGTGTTCCGGCATGAGACCTAACCGCTTGAGACCAGCCGCCGCGAGTATCGTGGCATCGACAACACCTTCGCGTTGCTTGCGTAAGCGAGTATCAACGTTGCCGCGCAGCATTTCAATGCACAAGCCGGGCTGCAGATGCAGCAAAAGTGCCTGACGTCGCAGGCTGCTCGTGCCCACCCGCGTTCCTGACGGAAGCTCCGCCAAAGTCTCACCATTTCTGGTGATGAGCACATCGCGAGCATCCTCACGCTCCGGCACCGCGCTGAGCGTGAGCCCTTCCGGGAAGTCTCCCGGCAAATCTTTTACTGAATGCACCGCCAGATCGACCGTTCCAGCCAGCAACGCTTCTTCAATTTCCTTGACGAACAACCCCTTCCCACCGAGCGTCGCCAGCGACACATCTTGAATCTTGTCTCCCGACGTGCGGATCGGCACCAACTCAACCCGCAACCCTGGCCACAGGGTTTCGAGTCGAGCTTTCACCCACTCAGCTTGCCAGAGCGCGAGGGCGCTGCCACGGGTACCAATGCGGAGGTGTTGTGTCATCGGAATCTTCACTCGTCGTTCTTTTCGTCGAGCCCAAAAATCCGCCGCAGCGTGGCAAGATCGACGGTCTCGCCCGTCTCGCTCCCGCGTCCCACGTTTTTCAAGTACGCAATCTGTGGATGCAGGAGCTTGTTCATCATCGCGGCACTGAACGCTTCCACTGCTTTCTGGGCATGGGGCGGCAAGTCCTTGAGGGAGGACAAGGTTTTCGCTAACTCCCGTTGCCGAATCGCTTCCGCTCGTTCCCGTAACGCCACGATAGTCGGTGTCACTTCCAGTCCAGATAACCATTGCCAGAACGTCTCCACCTCTTCCGCGACAATGGCTTCCGCTTTCTTTGCCTCACGCTCACGCTCATCCTTGTTTTCCTCGATCACTTGTTGAAGATCGTCAATGTCATAGAGGAAGACGTTATCGAGGTCATTGAGACGGGGATCAAAGTTGCGGGGCACGCCCAAATCAATAAAAAACATCGGACGGCGGCGGCGTTCACGGAGCGCCTCTCCGACCATTTCCGGCCCTAGCAGATAGTCATTGCCTCCGGCCGAGCCGATGACGATGTCGGTCAGGCGTAACTGCTTGTGGAGCTGCTCAAAGGGGACCACCGTGCCATTGAATTCACGGGCGAGTTCAACCGCGCGACTGTAGGTGCGGTTCGTCACGAGGATGTTGCCGATGCCATGATGTTGCAGGTGACGCACGGCGAGTTCGCCCATCTCTCCGGCCCCAATCACCATCGCCGTCTTATCCCCCAAACGGTCGAAAATTCTGCGCGCCAACTCCACAGCGGCGGAACTCACGGAAACAGCCCGTGCGGCAATCTGGGTTTCACTCCGGACCCGCTTCGCGACCGCGAAGGTTTTGTGAAAAAACCGGTGTAACACTTCACCCAAGGTGCCGAGCGTTGAGGCGACGGTGTAGGCATCCTTCACTTGCCCGAGAATCTGCGGCTCTCCGACAACGAGCGAATCCAGACTCGCCGCCACGCGGAAGAGGTGGCGCACCGCGTCTTTCCCGACCAGGCTGTAGAGATGATCCTCAAACAACGGGCGAGCAATCTGTTGCTCATCGGCGAGGAAGGTCCGCACCCGCTCATCGGCGACGGCCAAATCGGGCGTACAGGTGACAATTTCGACTCGGTTACAGGTCGAAATAATTGTCCCTTCGCGCACGACCTCGGTATCCACGAGGCGACGCAACGCGGGTTCCAATGTCCCGTTGTTGAACGCGAGTCGCTCCCGTACTTCGACCGGCGCGCTGCGATGATTCAGACCGAGCACAAAGAGATGTGGGCGCGGATTAGCCAAATTGTCCTCCGTGCCGTCCGGGTAGGAAACGAACTCCTAGAAAAGAAATGAACAACACCGCGAAGCAGACAATCGTCAACGCTGCTGCTCGTCGGCCACGCCATCCCGCCGTGCGATAGTGGAGCAGAAAGGCATACAGCACCCACGTCAGGACCGATAACAGCAAGCGCGGCTCCCAGATCCAGAACTGCCCCCACGCATATTCCGCCCAGGCCGCACCGGTCAGGATTCCCAACGTCAACAGCGGAAACCCCCACGACAGCGAGCGGTAGTTCAATTCGTCCAGTGTCTCTAGCGAAGGCAGGCGCAGGAACAAGGACCGTCCCTTTTTCGATTTCAGTTGCTTTTCTTGCACGAGGTAGAGCAAGCTGGCACTAAAGGCGAGGCCAAAAACGGCATTGCCCAAGAGCGCGAAGGTGACGTGAATAGGCATCCACGCACTTTGCAGGACGGGGGGTAAATCACGCACCTGGGTATAAAACACAAACGCGCCCAGGGTCATAATGAACCCGATGGGACTGACTACCGCTCCCAAAAGCGTGAGCGAGGTACGCATTTGCACTAACAGGCAGAGACCAGCAATGAGACACGCGAAAAACGACACGGCTTCATGGGAATTGGTTACCGCGATGTACCCAACCGCCAGCGACCGCACGGCAATTGCACCGGCATGACTGAGGAATGCGGCCAAGAGCAGTCCCGGCCCCACCACGCCAGGCACAACGCGCCGAGAGAGCAACGGGAGCAGGAACGCGCCCGTGCTCAACAGGTAGAAGAGCAAGGCAATCTTGAGCAGTATGACTTCCATAACGAGGTGGGTCGGAATCTAGCACGGGGATACACAGCGAGGAATTGCCCTGTGATGAGTCCCGATCGGGTCGAGGTGACGGGATTGCGCCCGTTACCTCGACCCGATCGAAAACGAGAAGAAGGCAAGTCAGACAGCCAAGAAAATAAAGGGCGAAAAGGAGAAGCGGCGAATCTATCGCTCCTTGATTAACTCGATGATCCCTTTACGAAAGCGAATGGTCAGTTTGAAGTGTCGAAGAAAGTTGAGTCCCAAAAGACCGTCTACCCCACTTTCCGGAGGCAGGTTATGACCCAGGACTTCCAGGTTGCTGACTTTTTGCCCGATAGCAGTGGCCGAACGCACGGTAATACGAGGAGCATATTCGACGCCGCTGCCGGTGATGATGCGCTGGCGTTGCAACAGAGGAGTAGCCGGGTCGTAGCCAAGACGAACCAGGAGTTCCGTGGAAACAATGGTCAGACTTGCTCCAGTGTCAAGCACAACGGGAATGAGGAGAGACGAGGAACCATCCACGGACTCAAGAAGGAAATCAACAATGATGGACGAGCCAGCAGGATCATAGGTTACTTGAGGCATGGAAAGACCACCACGGTATCCTGGGGCACGCGGCCAGTGAAGTGAATACACAGATTGCCTGTATGTTGCTTGAGGGTGCGATGAATCTCATCCCGGTCTTTACTATGAGCCGCCACTCGGCCCTTACGAAGGGACGTGGCCCCATCCAGTTCGTATTCCGTGACCAGAAGCCACTGGCCGGGATAGTGGGTTTTCATCTGCTCTGTGGTGAGCAAAGGGGGCTTGGTCATGATGGTTGTCTCCTTGTAAGACCGGGGCTGGCCGAAAATGTTTCTTGTTCCGAGTGACGATATGATCGGCAACAATTGTCTCAGCACTAATCAGTGGCAACGCTCCTTGCTGAAATGTCCCGTGCTTCTATCACAAATTGGAATAAGGACAAAGAGGAAAGAGCGCTTTGCCGCGAACTCGTAGGGTGGGTCGTGACCCACCCTATTCCTTACTTGTTGCACCCCTCCCAGGTCGGTCGTACCCCGACTGGCCTGACCGTGAGTTTTCGATTTCCACAAGTGAAGTGCACAGTAGGAAAAGGAGAAAGAATCATGCCTCGCCGGAATGTATCCTTACTATCTCTTCTCGGGTTTTGGATAGGGCTTAGGTGATTTCTCGAAATGAATATACCGTTTCTAGGTAGCCTGGATGAAGCGGAGCGGAATCCAGGTTCCGCGCGGGACACCCCGGATTCCGCTCCGCTCCATCCGGGCTACAAGGGATAGTCTTTTCCGGAAATCGCCTTAGCACTCAGCCCTCCCTGCTACATGCCCAGCCGACGGAAGCGAATCCCGCTGTGCGAGAGGCCCAAGGCCGGATGG
>CAMBFS010000129.1 GCA_945865755.1 Klebsiella pneumoniae | reverse complement strand
CTCTTAACTCCCAACTCCCAACTCATAACTCCCAACTCATAACTCCCAACTCATAACTCCCAACTCATAACTCCCAACTCATAACTCCCAACTCATAACTCCCAACTCATAACTCCCAACTCATAACTCTTCACTGTCTCCCCCATGCTTGATCTCACCGAACTCGAAGCCACCCTGCCCTACGAATTCCAGAACAAGGAATTACTGCGTCTCGCGCTCACGCATCGGTCCGCGCCGTTACGGGAGGGGCAAGAACACAATGAACGGTTGGAGTTTCTCGGCGACTCCGTGCTCGGGCTCGCCATGAGCGACTTGCTCATGCGCCGTTTTCCCGAAGCGAGTGAAGGCGACCTCTCCAAAATTCGGGCGTCCTTGGTCAATGCCCGCACCCTGGCGAGTAAGGCGGCACTGCTCTCTATCGGTCGGTGGTTGCGACTTGGGGGTGGAGAAGAGCGCAGCGGCGGACGCGAGAAGTTGTCCATCATCGCCTCGGCCTACGAAGCGATCCTTGGTGCCGTCTATCTGGATGGTGGCTTTAGTCCGGCTCATCGGCTCGTCGCCCTCCACTTCGTGAACGATTTCGAGGAAAAGTCGCGCGGCATTCTCTTCGACAGCAAGACGCGACTCCAGGAAGTCACACAGAGGGTTTTCCGAGAAACCCCAGTCTATACCGTCATCGAATCGCGCGGCCCCGAGCACGAGAAAATTTTTATTAGCCAGATAACCATTGCTGGCAAATTGTACGGTCGCGGTGAAGGCTTGAATAAGAAGAGCGCCGATCAAGCGGCGGCGTTCATCACGCTGGGAATGCTTGAGAATGAAGACGTTGAGGCTAAAGGAACACTAATTCTTCCAGTCAGCGAGGTGGAGTAGCGATTCCACCCTCCCCTCTCGCACCTCATGCTCTATCCCCTCCTCCGCCCACTCTTCTTCGCCGTCGACTCCGAACGCGCTCATCATCTGGCCATTGACGCCCTCAAGGTCTTGCAGGCGACGACACCGGCACTGTCGCCCCCAAGCGACGCGCGCCTCAGCCAGCATCTTTGGGGCATACACTTCCCAAACCCGGTGGGGCTCGCCGCTGGGTACGACAAGAATGCCGCCGTGCCACTCGCGTGGTCCGCGCTCGGATTCGGGTTCGCCGAGCTGGGAACAATCACGGCGAAAGCGCAGCCGGGCAATCCCAAGCCCCGCATTTTTCGCCTGCCGCACGACACCGCGTTGATCAATCGCATGGGCTTCAATAACGACGGGGCCACTGCTGTCGCGCAACGTCTGACTCACGTCTTACCTCCGCATCGACCACATCCGATTCCATTGGGATTCAATATCGGCAAATCCAAAGTCACTCCGCTCGAAGAAGCCGCCGATGACTATCTGGAAAGCTTGGAGCGCTTGTTTCCATTCGCTGATTATCTGGTCGTCAACGTCAGCTCTCCCAACACGCCGGAATTGCGGAAACTGCAAGAACCCGACCGCCTCGGTCGTCTTCTGGAGTCACTACGAGCGCGAAGTCAACAGCTCGCCGCCCAAGCCCATCAACCGGCAAAACCGTTGCTCGTCAAAATCGCCCCGGACCTCACTGATGACGAAGTAGTCGAGATCGCGCGAGTCGTGCTCGCGGTTGAGGTGTCCGGCCTGATCGCCACCAACACGACCCTGGCTCGCACGGGATTACACTCCGCCATCAACGAAGAAGGCGGTTTAAGCGGAAAACCACTTACCACCCGCGCGACGGAAGTCTTACGCGTGCTCTTTCGGGCAGTCGAAGGCAAATTGCCACTGATCGGGGTCGGGGGGATTTTTTCCGCCGAGGATGCGTATGCCCGTATTCGTGCGGGAGCCTCACTCGTGCAACTGTACACGGGCTTGATCTACGAAGGACCGCTGCTCGCACGCCGGATTGTGCACGGGCTGCCTCGTTTGCTCAGGAGAGATGGCCTGCCTCATCTACGAGAGGCCGTTGGCAAGGATGCCTAAACACATTCTGACCGCAATGGCTATGGATAGAAAGAAACGCAAAAAGGTGGCCCGCATCTTAAAAACAATCCCAGAATTCCCGTCCTGGGAGCAAGAAGAGGAATTTTGGGAAACCCACAGTACCGCCGATTATGCTTTCGAGGACGTGCCGGCGGAAGACCGTCTTCTACTGCGATGGGATGATCCTGTTTCGGCGAAGAAGCAAAAAGCCAAAGTGGGGAAAAAGTAGTCAGCCTTCAGCAATTATTCGTCAGGAGAAGAAACTTTAGACCTTGGACTTGAGACTTTGGACTATCGTTTTTGACTTTTGACTTTTGGATTTTGACTTTTGACTTTGCCTCTCTCCCCTTCACGTTCTCATTCTGCCCCTACTCGTATGCGAAGCCCCACAGGCAGTGACTCATCCAGAATCCGGGCCTGTTCGCGTGCTTCCAAGGGCACGACTTCGAGCACCTGCTTCGCCCAGCGCTGCCCTGAAGAAAGTGGCGAGAGCCGATCAGCAAGCCGCTGGCGCAGGGCGGCTTCCAGGTCACGAGTGCGATCTCCCGTACAGCGCGCGATTTGCATGAGCGCGAATCCGATCATGTCCGGCTTGCGCCACTCCTCCGTGCGCAGGAGCTTTTCCACCCACCGCGCCGCGACCTCGTGTCGGACAGTGCAATTCGCTGGACCATACATCAAACTCCGTGCGCCGATGCGGGCGAACGCCCACACTTCTTGATCCGACGCCTTCCCTTTCTCGACTTCACGCAACAGTTCTTCACCAAGCTCTGCTTTGACCTCCGCCCCTAACCGCTCGCAACTGCCCATGATCTGCCACATCTCACGAATCTCTTGTGGCCCCACTTTCGAGCGCCCGGTTTTGATCTTGTTTTTCAGTTTTGGCAACAACCACGGCGCGGTGTCGTTGTACACAACGGTCTGCTGCTGACGGCTGAGCCCGCCCGCCACGCGCTTCCACAAGTTCCACCATTCCGCGCGACACTGCACCGCGTTCCCATGTACCGGCCCACGCGGGTAGATTTTCCACAACTGCTGCAACCGCCATTCATCCGTCGAGTGGCCAAAGCCTGGACGCAAACAAAAGCCCACCAGATTCAGCCAGCGCGCTTCATGTTCCGCGCTTCGCTCTCGCCCCTTTTCCCCTTCCCATAACACGTCCCACAACCGGCGAATCGCGCTCAAGGGCCAATTCTCCTTGTTAGCGCCCAAGGCTTGTTCAAGCTGACGAGTCAGCGTCTGTGGGGCAATCGTCTCTCCTCCTCCTGAAGAAGAGGGAAACGCACCGCGCACCAGTTGCATCGCTTCCGTAAGCAGGGTTTCATCGATCATCAACTCTTCACTGACCGTTCCCCCTAACGGCAAAGGAGCGGTTATGCCTTCACCCCGCAGTTGGAATTGCAGCCGCCAGCGGTGATTCGTTTGCTTCGCCTCGCACCAGAGTTCCAGCGTCCCGACTTCGGTGAACTTCGCGGACACCCGCACGGGAATCGTCGTCACGCCGGTCTTCTTGCCAAAGCGCAACACCGTGCGAATCGCGGGTAACTGTGTCACTTCCTCGGTCGGCAACGAGAGCAACGCGCCGGGTGGATCGGAGATGCGTAAACTCGACGCATAGAGTGGAAAGCTCACTGGCTGATTGGCCAACACCTCGAACTCCGGCGCTTGCAAATGGACTTCTTCGCCTTCTTCCATGCCGTGGCGCACCAAGCACAGCGCATTCACTGTGTCGCCCTCTCGCGCGGTCTGGTCTTTTTCCGACGCGCCGAGGCCAAGATAATAGGCGCGTGCGCTGCCGCCACCAATCCGCACCCCTTGCCCACGACGCACCAGACCGTAATAGGCGGCACCATACGACACCGCGAGGTCGAGACTCGTGGCGGTCAACGCGCTTGGCCGCCAGGGCTCACCGCCAGCCTCGGAAAACCAGCCCGACAGAATGTCCACGATCCGCTCACGAATCGCCAAGGGTGTCAGCGCGCCGCCATTGAAGAGCACGGCATCCGGGCGCATGAGCGCACCAGTGGTCGCGCCAACATGTCGCCGTAAGAACAGAGAAAGATGACGAGGAATCTCCGGCTCAGTCGCATACGGTAAGCCGAATTCTTGCAATCCCACCCGCGCGGCGCGGCGCGGCCCAACATCGGAAGCGACCACGGGAAAGAATCCGTCCAGAATCACCTGCTCCAGTTCCTCGCGCGTGACCGTGTCACTCAGTGTGCCGCCAACCACCGCGCTGCCACGACCCGCGAGGGTAATGATCACGTTTTGCCGGTTCGGGTCAGCAAATAAGTCTTCCTTGGCCATGCGACACTGCTGCGTCAGCGCTTGCCACCGTTGGGCGTCCAGTCGCCCGCCTTTGGTGAGTCGCGCCTCGACTTGGCGTGCGAGCGCGATGTCCATATTGTCACCGCCGAGCAGTAGATGATCGCCCACCGCGACCCGCTCCAGTTGCAGTTGTGACTTCCCTTGCGTGACGGCCACCAGACTGAAATCGGTCGTCCCACCACCGATGTCACAGACCAAAATCACATCCCCCGCTTTCAGATGCGCCTGCCAGGAATCGGGATGCGCGACCAACCAGGCATACAACGCGGCTTGCGGTTCTTCGAGCAACGTCACTCGTGTGAGCCCCGCCTGCTCCGCCGCTTGGACAGTCAGTTCACGCGCGACTTCATCAAACGACGCGGGCACGGTCAGAATCACGTGTTGGGTTTCGAGCGGATGTTGTCGGCCCATCCGTTGATTCCAGGCTTCACGGATATGCAAGAGGTAGCGCGCGGAGGTCTCAATGGGCGAGAGTTTCGGCACTTCCGGCGGGGCACCCCACGGCAAAATGGCGGCGGTGCGGTCCACTTCCGGGTGACACAACCACGACTTGGCCGACACAATCATTCGGCCTGGCACCCGCGCGCCCTGCACCTGCGCGAAGCGTCCGACGATATACTCCCGTTCACGATCCCACGGCAGCGCGATACTGCCCGCGGGCAAATCGTGGGGGCCAGGCAAATAGAGAAACGAGGGCAACGTTGGTAACGTCGCGACCGTCGTTTCTTTCACCAGTTGCGGGAGGGGAAAATGGTGGACGGTGAGCGACTTTTCCGTATCGACATACGCCAGCGCGCAGTTGGTCGTCCCTAAGTCGATACCCACCACATAACGAGAAAAAGTACTTGATTGAGCAGCCGTGGTTTCCATGTGCGGCTAGTTATACCAACAGAGAGGCAGGACAGAAAGAAACCATCATTCAGAGGCTCTCTCGGATATCACTCATCAGTTTTGACGAACACATTCGGGAATAGCAGGGATGATGCTTCCAGGTTCCCTCTCCACGGCTGGGAGAGGGTCAGGGTGAGGGGGATTGAATAACCTTTTCCTTATTGTTGCCGTGCCCACGCACGTATCCGTTGCACCCAATCGAGGCGGTCGAGGGTTTTGCTTTCAGCAATAAACTGAGCAAGAACCGCACTGGTCAGGCCAGGGAGTGCTTTGCTGTCAGCTTGAGGTCGATAGGTTTCGTTTTCCAACGTGTAAATAGTTGTGTGCTGCCCATCATACCGCCAGATTTCCGGGACTCCGACCGCGGCGTAAATCGGCAACTTATCGAGTGAGGGGTGTGAGATGTCAACCTCAATCACCAGGTCTGGTAGCGGATCAACCGCCAGATCAATCTCCTCTTTCCCCTTCACCCGCGCGACATTTTGGATATAAAAACAGGTGTCAGGTTCAAAGCCTCGATCAAGGTCTTCACGGGTAAAGGTTGTTGAGCCGAGATTCCTGATGTTGAGATTCATTTCCAGCGCGAGGAGTTCAACCAAAAACGCAATGGCACGGTTAGGCTCTTCATGTTTCGTTGACAGCACCATAATCTCCAATACCCCTCGATCATAGGCAAAATGCACCGCGTGACTGTCTTGAAAGTCGGCCAGTAACCGCTCGTAGGTTTTCCAATGCACGCCGCGCAAGATAACGTGCTGCCCTCCGTGAGAGGGAGGCGACTGTGGCGGTGGAGAAGCTGGGGACGCCACGGGAAGAAGCATTTCTTGTTGAGTGCTCATACGGTTGCGCTCCGAGGGAGACGTTAGTCTTCACCAGTGGTCCGCACATTGAACTCCAGTTTCCAGCGGTGGGTTTCGTCACGTGAGACTGCCCACAGTTCTAGAGTGCCAACCTCGGTCAGGTGGATGCGTAAGCGGGCGGGAATCATCACTCCCTCCTGGCCAATCCACGACAAGGTCGTTTCCAGTGGCGAGAGTTCTTCGATGTCATCGCCGGGCTCCTCAATGAATGTGCCGAGCTGATCTTGCCGGCGCGTCGTCGAACCGAGGAAGCGGAACTGCGCGGGTTCTCCAACGACCAAGCCGAACTCCTGGCCAGGGATGTCGGATTCCGTTCCCTCTTCCATACCAAACGGAGCGACACACAACGCTTTGAGCGGCGCGGGCATGCCTGGCACCGCCGGCATTGAGGTTTCGATGCCGATGTAATACGACCGGGCCGCGCCGCCACGAATGCGCACCCCTTTGCCACGTCGTGCCAGTCCATAGTAGGCAGCGCCGCGAGCAACCGCGTGGTCCAGGTTAGTGCCCTCCAACGTGCGAATCGCCGCTCCTCCTTCTGGAGCGAGCCAGCCATTGAGCACCTCGACCAACCGCTGACGGAGTAGCGGGGATTTCATCACGCCACCGTTAAACAGAATCGCGGTGGGATGCGCGAAGGAGCGAGGCGCACTCTCGGTTATCTGTTGCCGTGTGAGAAATTTCGCGAGGTGGCGTGTCACTCCGGGGTCGGCGGCATACGGCAGTCCCATCTCTTGCAGCCCGATCCGTCGCCCTGTTTTAGGCATCTCACTCGGTTCACAACGCGGGAAGAAGCCATCGACAAGGGTAGACTCGACTTCATTATACGTCAGCTCGGTACGAAGCGTCCCACCGATCACGCTACTGCCACGACCAAGAATAGTCAGGGGTTGCTTCTTTGGGGCATCAGGCTGGAACAGCAGCTCCTTGGCATTGCGGCATCCTTGTGAGAGACCGCGAATTTGCCCAGCATCCAGCTTGGTGCCTTTCTCCGTGAGCCGTTGCTGCACGACATACGCCAACGCCAGGTCCATGTTGTCGCCACCAAGCAAAATATGCTCACCGACGGCGACACGCTTGAGTTCGAGTTCGCCGCTATCCTCCGAGACGGCAATCAGACTGAAGTCGGTCGTCCCACCACCTACGTCACAGACCAGGATCGCATCACCCACCTTCACCTGTTTACGCCAGCGGTCCCCGCTGCTCTCGATCCACGAGTACAACGCGGCTTGTGGTTCTTCGAGTAAGCGCACCGTCGGCAGTCCCGCGCGCTCGGCGGCTTGGACCGTGAGTTCACGGGCGGCGGCATCAAACGAGGCAGGGACAGTCAGAAGCACATCCTGTTTCTCGAGGACCGCATCGGGATTGTCGCGTGCCATCTGAAAGTTCCACGCCTGACGAATATGAGAGAGATACTGAGCGGAGACTTCGAGCGGCGACATCTTTTTCAGATCATCACCAGCACCCCACGGCAAAATGGGCGCGGTACGATCAACTCCAACATGGCACAGCCACGATTTCGCCGAGGAGATGAGCCGCCCTGGCACTTCAGCCCCGCGAGTACGCGCCAGCACGCCAACGGCGAACGGAGGCTCTTCCGCCCAGGGTAATGTCAAACTGCCAGCGGGAAAATCGCGCGCGGTGGGTAAGTAGAGAAACGAGGGTAAGAGGTCGCGTTCCTCTACATTTCCGGGAGCCACCAGTTGTGGGATATGAAACAGTTGAATCTCAGGATGCTCGGCATCCGCATTGTGCGTATCAACGTACGCGACCACACAGTTGGTTGTGCCGAGATCAATACCGATGATGTAGCGGGGAGAAGGCATAAGTTATGAGTTATGAGTTGGGAGTTGGGAGTTGGGAGTTATGAGTTGGGAGTTGGGAGTTGGGAGTTGGGAGTTGGGAGTTGGGAGTTGGGAGTTGGGAATTATATTTGTTTTCAACTTTTCACTCATAACTCATAACTCATAACTCATAACTCTTCACTTTTCCTATTTCTCCCCACGCCGTTTCTCCGCTCGTCCGTGTGACGGTGACCACGACCTCGCGATTCATGTACGTATCGTCTCCCGTCGCCATGACGCGCACGTAGTTGCGTCCGTAGCCTTTTAGCAGGCCGCTATTTTTGTCGCGCGTGTGCTCGAACAGGACCGGGAGCGGTTGCCCAACAAATGTCCGCGCGAACGCCGCTTTCTTTTGCTCGCCGAGTTTTCGGACCACACGAGAGCGTGCGTCGATAACGGGCTGTGGAACCTTGTCGGTGAATTTCGCCGCCGTGGTGCCACTGCGAACAGAGTAGGGGAACACGTGAAAATAGGTGAGCGGACTCTCTTCGAGGAACGTGAACGTGCGTGCGAACGCTTCGTCGCTTTCACCCGGAAAGCCGACAATCAGATCGGTGCCGAGCGCCGCGTGTGGTAAGGCCTCGCGCAGTTTGAGCAGCACGTCACGGGCGAGCGCGGTGTCGTAGCGTCGCCGCATACGGGTCAGCGTCGTGTCTTCTCCTGCTTGCAGCGGGACATGCAAATGTGGACAGAGCGTTTCGGCTTGCGCGAACAGATGAATCAGCTCGTCACTGATTTCATGCGGGTCAAGCGAACTTACCCGAATCCGCGGGACCGGTCGGCGTTCTTCAATCGCTTCGAGCAACCATGTCAGCGAGACCGGTGGGTCTAGGTCCTCGCCATAGCCACCGAGATGAATGCCCGTCAACACGATCTCCTGAAACCCCTGCTCGGCCAGCCGGTCCAGTTGTTCGAGCACCACGCGCGGGGACACGCTGCGGCTTTTTCCGCGTGACATGGGGACAATACAGAAGGTACAAAAAAGATCGCAGCCTTCCTGAATCTTGAGGAACGCGCGGGTCTGACCGCTGAAGGTGAGCGCGCCTAACGTGTCCACACGTGGGGTCTCGCCTTCCTTGCGCAGGTTGCTGACGGAGATGCGTTCGAGCGCGACTTCGTTCTTCACCGCGCGCACGATGTCATCAAGTCGATTCAAGCCAATGACGTAATCAATCTCCGGCACCTTGGCCACGGCTTTGGGATTCACCTGGGCATAGCAGCCCGTCATAATGACGCGCGCGTTGGGGTTTTGCCGTTTGGCGCGACGCGCGAGTTGGCGGCTTTCGGCGTCGGCTTGGTTGGTGACCGTGCAACTGTTGACGATATAGACATCCGCCCTCTCCGCGAACGGCACGCATTCGTGGCCTTCCGCTTTCAGCCGGTCCTCGATCGTGGCGGTGTCGTACTGGTTGACCTTGCAGCCCAGCGTGGTCATGGCGATGCGTAACGGAGGTGCTGTGTGGGTGCTCATTATGTGTCGTGTTCTCTCAGTTAGGCGGTCAGTGCCTTTTCAATCCACCCGCCACCCAGCACGCGGTCGCCATCATAGAAGACCACCGCCTGTCCCGGTGTCACGGCGGGGTAGGATTCTTGAAACCAGACCTCCGCTCGTCCATCTGGTTGCGTGACGATGCGGGACGGAATCGCCGGGTGGCGATAGCGAATCTTGACGGTTGCCGTGACTTCTTGTGTGGGCACGCCTTCAACCCAACTCACACCGCTCGCGGTCAATCCACGGGTCATCAGTTGCGCCTTGGTGCCAATTGTCACCTGGCCACGGTCGGCGTCGATGGCGGTCACGTACTGTGGCTCAGGCAGCCCACCCAGGCCGAGCCCGCGACGTTGACCGACGGTGAACTGATGGATGCCCTCGTGCGAGCCGACCACCTGGCCATCCTGATCGACGATGTCGCCAGCGGTCATGCGCGCGCGTTGGGCCGCCGTCGCGTGCTGCTCAATGAAGCGCGCATAGTTGCCATCCGGGACAAAACAGATGTCCTGACTTTCGGGCTTCTCCGCGACGCGGAGTCCCAGCGTCCGGGCCTTTTCGCGGACCTCGTCCTTGGTTAAATGGCCCACGGGAAAGAGCGTGCGACCAAGCTGCGCCTGACTCAGGGTGAAGAGAAAATATGACTGGTCCTTACGCTGATCGACCGCACGGAGAAGCTGATACCGCTCGCGTTCTTGATCGTACGTGACCTGTGCGTAGTGACCGGTGGCGACGTAGTGGGCGTCGAGTTCACGCGCCCGTTGCCACAGCAGGTCGAACTTGAGGTCGCGATTACAGAGCAAGCACGGGTTCGGCGTGCGGCCACGCAAGTATTCGCTGGTGAATACGTCGATCACTTTGCTACGAAAAGTGTCTTTCAGGTTCAAGACGTAGTACGGGATGTTGAGTTGTTCAGCGACTCGCCGGGCATCCTGAAAGTCATCGATCGAACAACAGCCGCCATCGTGTCCTTCGGCGTTGCCGGCGAGCAGCATCGAGATGGCGATCACTTCGTAGCCTGCTTCGACCAGCAGGGCCGCGGCCACGGCGCTATCGACGCCACCACTTAGGGCCGCGAGAACGCGGCGCGATTTCGGATTTCGGATTTCGGATTTCGGAGTTGCCGTAGTTTTCATTTTCAATTCTTAATGCTTCATTCTTGCGGTGGTTTTGAGACGAGTGATAGCGATTATCGCCGGTCCCCCTCACCCTAACCCTCTCCCATCCGGGAGAGGGAACCTAAAGGCCAGCCCTTCAGATAAGTGCGAACCGCTGTAACTCATAACTCATAACTCATAACTCATAACTCACCTTACGCAGAGCCTGTGAGTGCGGGCGAGAGGGTTTGTAAGGTGGCGAAAGCGGAGCGGAGCGCATTGACGTAGAGTTTGGACTTCAGGGCAAAATGATTGAGCTTGGTCTGCATCTTTAACCGCTCCAATTTGACAAAG
>CAMBFS010000128.1 GCA_945865755.1 Klebsiella pneumoniae | reverse complement strand
GGCGGACTGTTCCGCCCTGATGAGAGTCGGTTGTTTCGCTAATTTGTTTCCATCGCGGCGTCCTTTGCTTCAGCGATCGGCTCCCCTTCTTTCGGACGGGTTTCCCACAACTGCTGAGCAGACGGAAGACTGGCCACGGGGACTCCAGGTACAATTTTAGGGGTGATAAACACTAATAGCTCGTCCTTGGTTCGGCTATTGGTATTGCCGCGGAAGAGCCATCCCAGCCCAGGTATTTTTCTGAGGTAGGGTGTTCCTTCCTCAGCACTCGACAAGCTGTCAGAGAGAATGCCACCGAGGACGAAGGTCTCCCCCGCGCGAATGAGAACATTCGAACTCGCCGTTCGCAAAAGCGTGTCCGGAATAATCGGGAAAAAGGAAGATGGGCCGGAAGGAGTAACACTGGCCGGGGCTAATTCACTGCTCTCGGCGGAGACATCCAACAAAACAAAACCGTCAGATGATATCTGGGGAGTAATTTTCAGTGTGATGCCGACATCGAACTCCTGGAAGGCATCTCCTCCACCTTGTGAAGAACCTGCGCCTCCAACATTCAGTGAACCAGAAATATCGGGAACCCGTACGGTTCGTCGGGATTTAATCTCGGCGGCTTTGTTATTGATCGTCACCACCCGAGGACGGGAAATGACGCGCGCTTTTCCGTCCCGCTCTAAGGCGCTGAGACGGACGGAGAGCGCCTGCGAACCGCTCAGTGAGCCTAGCACCAGATCAAGAGCCGACCCTGCCCCTGCACTTGTTGCTGCCGGGAAGTCAGCAATGAAAGGAACCCCACCGGAACCTGTTCCTAATCCCGTGCCTCCCAGGCCCACGCGCCCTGGGAAATTCCGACCTGTAGGATTCCCGGTTCCCGGTCCTGCTTTATACCCGTATCCCCACTGAATTCCCAGATCACGATTGAGATTTTCGTTGGTCGTAATGAGATAGGATTCGATCACAACTTGTGGGGTTTGGATATCGATTTGCTGAATCATTTCCCGAATAGCGGCAATGCGGACTGCCGTATCACGAATAATCACGACATTCGTGGTGGGGTCAGCAGCGAGTGTCCCGCTCGGAGACATCAGCGCCACTTGCGTTTTTCCTCCCGCTCCTCCTCCCCCGGGTCTTTGTGACTTACTACTTCCACCACCAGTGCTAATTTGCTGCTCCTCTTCGTAGGTCACCATTGTGACCACATCCGTGGCTTTGATGTAGTTGATTCTGACGTACGCCGTTTCGAGCGGGGAAAGTTTCTGATTGGCGTTTTGCGCGAGCAGTCTGGCATTTCGTTCCGATTCAAGCCGCTTGGTCGTTGAGATCGAGAGGACATTGCCAAGCTGATTTTTTTCGAGACCATTCGCTTGCAACACAACATCCAGTGCTTGATCCCAGGGAACTTCAATCAAGCGAAGCGTGACTTTGGCTTTCACGTCATCCGTGGCAACCACATTGAGGCCGCTGACATCGGCCAGGATACGGAACACATCGTGGACATCCGCCTGCTTGAAATCGAGGGAGATTTTCCTTCCTGTGTACTGAGTTGTCGCGGTTGGTTGAAATTCTCCGCTCGGTGCGAGAGGCTCCTCGGCGGGAAGTGGAGTCGTTGCTTCAGGAGTTTGCCGCGCACGTCTTGTCCTGCGTGTTGGAGGTGGTGGATCTTGTTGAACCGGGGTGACCTGGGCGATTTCGCGGGTCGTGTCTTGCGATGCTTCTGGCGTGGGTGAAGCAGCGGGAGCTGCGACGATTTTTTCTTCTGTCAAGGGAGGGGCCGCTGTTGCGGGTTGAGCCTGAGTCGAATCTGTCGGTGAAGCGGATGTCCCATTTGAGGCCGGGTCAGCCGCCGCCGCTGTTATAGTTTCTGGTTGGCCGTGAGCACTGGAGGTGAGGACACTGCGAGCATCCTCCGACAAGAAGAGGACTTGGGCGTTGTTGTGCACCGCACTCTTGTGGATGTCCTTTTCTCCAATGAAGGCTGTTACCAAGGTTTCATAGCTATCGACTGAAAACTGAGGTGGAGTGGCGTTCTTTAGGTCAATAACGAGCCGCAGTTTTCCTTGATAGGTTCCCACACGAACCGCGGATACTACCGCATCTGAAGTTTTATGGGTCTGAATTTTTGCCGGAGGTTCCACGGAGCCTTTGATGTCGACAACCAAGCGATTCGGGTTCCGCAGTGGAAAGTAGTCGATCCCTTCTGGCGGATGAGAGAAACGAAAGAGGACGCTCCGTTGTCCGCCCGTCTCAATCAGTCGGACCTCGTCAAGGCGGGCTGGTCCGTTTGTCGCGGGTGTCGAGGCTGGTACCTCAGCAGGCAGTGGTGACGACTGTGTTGCAGGTGGAAGAGCCGCTATCTCTTCCACCGCAGGTGAAGGTGACAGCGTTGGTGTATTGGTTCTTTGGGTGCACGATCCGGCTGCGAGCAACGTGGCCATCGCAACGACCATCCCCGTGTTGCCTTGATTTTTCCGTAAGCTCCTCATCCCCCTACTCCCCCCGCCACATCTGCCGCGCTTACTTCTCCTTAGGCGTACCTTCAGTACCCGATTCTGCGACTGTGAGTGGCATTTCTTTTTCGAGCGCTTGGCGTTTGCCGAAAAAGTCAGTTTCGTATTCCTCGACCAGAATTCTATTTGGCTCTATGGACTTGATCACTCCACCATTAGGGCCAATCAAAGTTCCTGATGTCACGATGTACCCAAGCCCGCTGTTATCCTCAATCAGCGCTTTCGGTTCTGGGGTTTCCAAAATAATCCCAACCACCTTGAATTGGCCGAGGTCTAGTCGCTGAAGTGGCGTCTTCGTCTCGTCCAATGTCGTGTTCCCCTGTTCCGTGACTCGATAGAGCGGGGAAAAGAACGGGTCTCGCTTGCCCGCGGGATCATAGTGGTAGGTATCTTCCGGAGATGCCTCTGGTGGAACCGTCTCTTGCGGAGGCGTCCCTTGCACGGGCGTTTCCTGAGCAAACCCTTCCCCATACGTCGTGAAGAACAGGAGGTTTGAGAGCAGTGCTCCTATACTGACGAGAAGGAAGGCACGGTAAGAGTGCTTAGCGCTCAGCATAATAACTCACCAATTCACTTCTTTTTATTCTTCTCGGCTTCTTTCTGTTTGGCGATTTGTGCTTGTTCTTCCGCGGTTAAAAATCGGTATGTGGTCGCGGAAAAAGAGGCTTCCACTTGGAGTCGGCCCTCTAACATTTGTGGATTTTTCAAGCCAATGTCCCCAATATTGACGATACGGGCGAGCTAGCGAACCTTCTCGAAAAAGAGGGCGAGCTGGTGATACCCGCCACGGACAGCCATTTCGACGGGGACATCAGCATACAGCTCCTTGATATTTTCTCCTGGCTGGCGAAAGAGGGTAATTTCGAGCCCGGAGTCCCTCCCCATATTGGATACTTGCCGGAGTAAGTCGGGAATCTCTTTGCTTTCTGGCAACTGTTTTGTCACTTCTTGAAACTGAGCGTCGATCTTCGCGATTTCGGCCTTGAGTGTCTCACGTCCCTTCAGGGTCGCGAGCAGTTGCACTTTTTCCCCCTCTAGCGTTTCGATCTTCGTTTGCTTTTCGACGAGCAGATTCGCGCTAGGAAGATGCAGAAAGAAATAGTACGCCGCCGTAAGGAGGAGGGCGATAAGACCGTAAATGAGCACTCGCCTGGTGAGTGGAAAGTCAAAGAATTGATCGAGCATGGGGTGTCTCCCTGTCGAGCCGTCGTACGAATAGCACGGTAGTTACTCTTTTCCTTTATCCAAACCCTTTGTCGCGGTACCCTCTGAGGGCGCCGCCGCTTGTTGAGTGACCCCTGGGAGGTAATTAATCGTCGATTCAATAGTGAACTTTTTGACCGGTATTTGTGGTTGTGGAAGGGGTTGCTTGCCTCCAGGAAGAACTCGCTGTGGGGTGGTGGCGACATCCTCCTGCGAGGTCTCGCGGATTTCTACCTTTTGGAAATAGCGAGATTTCGCAAGGTCATTAGCGAATGAAGCGATCGTTTGGTTATCGACGGCTCTTCCGTTGATCCGTGCCGCCCCTCCCCGTTCCGTGAAATCTATGAGCCAGAGGTATTCCGGAGCACTGGCACTCAGATCATCAAGAATATGCACTGGCGCGGCGCGACGTTCTTTCGAGGTGAGCGTGGTCACAATGTACAGCTTGGCTTCAATCTCCGCCTTCTGTTCCTGCATCTTCTTAAATTCTTGATCTTCTTGGCGAATTTTCACTAACTCTGTTTCCAGCACGGCGGCGGCTGCATCTAAGGTGCTCGCGGTTGATTGCTGAGCAAGATAGGTCATCGCTATACCAGCAAGGATGAGTCCTATGGCCCCGCCGGCAAGAATTCCTTCTAGTTTACGGGAGGAAGACTCTTCCCCTTCTCGGCTGCCTATGAGGTTAATTCGTATCATCTGTCACCGGGCCTTCTGGTCGCCAGACCAGCACTAATGGCGAAGCTAGACGCATGCGCACGAATAAATTCTTCATGTTGTCCACCGACACGAAGGTTGCGGAAGGGATCGGATAGCTCTACTGGCACACTGAGTCTTTGACTCATCATTGAGGCCAGACTAGGGAGCTGGGCAGTACCGCCGCTGAGGTAGATCGCGGTAATTTGTTCTTCCGCTGTCCCAGTCCCAAAAAAGCTCAAGGTGTGTTGGATTTCATCAAGGAGGTGGTCCGAAGCGGCGATGATAACTTTTTCTATGTCTTGACTGTTGTACCCTTCAAGCGCGCCGTTGATTTTCGCTTCCTCCGCGTCCTCTTCGCCCAGAGATAACGCTTCCGCCACCATGTCGGTGAAGTGTTTTCCTCCGAACTGGACATCGCCGGTAAAAGAGGATCTGTTCCCTTTCATCACGTTGACCAAAGAGTAGTGGGCTCCGATATTGATGAGGGCGATTGTCTCGTCGGGATTTGGGGTGTAGTTCGTCTCAAACATATTTTCCAAAGCAAAATAGTCAACGTCGGCAACGACAGGAACAAGACCAGCCTCTTCGATAGCGTCGACATAACTGCGGATGACATCCTTTCTCACCGCCACGAGCAGGACGTCCACGTTCCCAGAGGAGCCCTCATCAAGGACCTGATAGTCAAGATTGACGTTGTCGAGACTTTCCGGGATAAAGTTTCCTGCTTCAAAGAGGATTGTCTCCCGAAGCTCTTTTTGATCTTGCGCCGGGAAATTCGCTCTCTTGATGATGACAGCAGGACCGGGGACTACGGTGAGGACACTGGTGGCTTGGAGACCTTGGTCTTCCACGAGGGTGCGGATCGCTTCGGCAACGGCTGTTGGGTTTCGTATGATGTTGTCTTGTATGATGTCGCCGGACAGTGGGGCGATCCCGGCATTGAGGATGCGGAGACTCTTTCCTTTACCTTTCACTTCAAGAATCTTGATCGAACTCGACCCAATATCAATGGTGAGGTAACCTTTGTCTCCGAAGGAGAACAGTGAAGTTAAAGGGCTAAGAATACCGCCTGCTGCGCGTGCCATTGAGAAATCCTAGATTCAATAAATTTCGCTTAGTTACTATGCAATAAGAAAAGCAATTTGTCAAATGTTAAATGCAGAAAATTCTCCGTCCCCATCCTTTGCCTCTGTCGCTATCGTTTCTTCCTCAAATTTACAAAAGGAACTGACCTATGGCATCCCCGACGCGCTGCGGAGTCGTATTTTTCCCGGCCAGCGGGTCCTTGTCCCTTTAAGTAACCGGAAAATGACGGGAATCGTGACATTCGTTAAATTTTCGTCCGACCTGACTGCAGGGAAAAATATAAAGGATATTCTTGATGTTCTCGATGAAGATGTTGTTTTTTCTCAAGACTTGATTCGTTTGTGGCAATGGGCCACGAATTATTATGTCGCGCTTCCTGGAGAACTCTTGAAAATCATTTTGCCAAGTGGGGTCAGAAGTGAAAGCGTGCGAATGGTAAAAATCATTAATGGAGAGAAGAAGCAGAAACGAAAACGAGCACGGCAAGATGGTCGATCCGATGATGGCACTCAGGAGTCAGAGCTGGCAAGCGTTGTCCCTGAAGAGTTCAGCCAAGTGAGAACCGAAGCGGAAAAGGGCGTACTCTCCTTTCTGAGCGAGAAAGGACGAGTGACGACGAAAACGCTGAAGAACCGCTTTCCCACGCTCGCGCTTGCTCGAGTCTTGGAACGGCTTGAACAACAAGGTGCCATTGAGATGCGTGAACATGTTCCGCGCGTGCATCGCTCCTCTCTTTCTCCACTTGGTGAAGGATCAACTTTTCCTCCTCCAACCGAGGCGGGACTTTCGTCTTTCACGCTTTCTTCCGAACAACGAGGAGCTTTAGAAAAAATCATTCCCACGCTTGAAGCACCCACATTCAGTGTTTTTCTCATACAAGGGGTCACTGGTAGCGGCAAGACGGAAGTCTACCTCCAAGCGGCGCGGAAGACGCTGGCTCTTGGTCGGAGCGTGCTGATTTTGGCCCCGGAAATCGCGCTGACGACGCAACTCGTCGCGCAGGTTCGGGGGCGCTTTGGCGCGCAAGCCGCAGTCCTGCACAGCGGGTTGGTGCCGAGTGAACGCTGGCGCGAATGGCAACGCGTGGCACGAGGAGAGGCCACGATCGTGGTTGGTGCGCGCTCCGCGGTGTTTGCTCCCTTGCGGAACCTCGGCCTCATCGTGGTCGATGAGGAACACGATACCTCTTACAAACAGGGGGAAGGGGTTCGCTATAATGCACGCGACTTGGCGGTGATGCGTGGGCAGATACTCGGATGTCCTGTTATCCTCGGCTCGGCAACCCCAGCGCTTGAAACCCATATCAATACGCAAGGCGGGCGCTATTTTCGGATTGAACTGACTGAACGCATCGAATCGCGTCCACTCCCTCAGGTTGAAGTGATCGATCTGCGCAAGGAGCCAGGAGGCACGATTTTCTCCGGCCCCTTACGACAAGCCCTGCTCGATAATTATCAGGCGGGAAAACAAAGCCTGCTGTTTCTCAATCGTCGTGGGTATGCGAACTATCTCCAGTGTCGCCAGTGCGGGGAGGTCATTTCTTGTGGGCAGTGTAGCGTGACGATGACCTTTCATCTCCACGGGCGCACGCTTCAATGTCATTATTGCGGTCGCTATCAACCCGCGATGGATGATTGTCCGACTTGCCACGAGCCTGCTTTAGAAGGGTCAGGGTTTGGCACGGAGCAAGTTGAAGAAGCGTTAGCACGGCTGTTGCCCCAGGCGCGCAGTGCGCGGCTGGACCGCGACAGTGTCAGTCGGCGCGGGACCCTGGAGCGGGTACTCAAAGCCTGGCAGGCGCATAAGATCGACGTCCTGATCGGAACGCAAATGGTCGCTAAGGGACATGATGTGCCAGGGGTCACGCTTGTTGGGGTCCTTCGTGCCGATAGTTCACTGCATTTTCCCGACTTCCGCGCGGCGGAACGCACCTTCCAAGTGCTGACGCAGGTGGCCGGGCGGGCTGGCCGTGGCGACGATCCTGGCCGCGTGTTGCTGCAAACCTATCTCCCGGATCATTACAGTGTGCGCTGTGCGGCGCGACAGGACTTCGCGCGATTCGCCGCGTATGAACTCCGCTATCGTAAACAGTTGGGCTACCCTCCCTACGCGCGCATGGTGAATATCCGTTGCGACGGGACGGATGGTGAAGAGGTGCGTGAGGTCCTCACGCGATTCGCCGAAGCCTTTCAGGCCGCGCTCCACAAACTCCCGCAAGGAACCGCGCGGCCCACGGTACTTGGCCCCGCGCCCGCCCCGCTTGAACGAGTGAATGGGCGTGAGCGCTGGCAACTCTTGCTGAGAGGAGAAGACCGGCGCACGCTGCACGCTCTGGTGAAATCAACATACGAAGAGCTGCGTCCACACCAACGATCCGCGAAGGTACGGGTCATCGTTGATGTCGATCCGTATGACATGTTATAGGTCAACGATGATCCGAGAAATTCTTCATTATCCCAATGTGAGCCTCAAGCAGACCGCTACCCCTGTTCAGAACCTCACTGGTGACCTGGTTCAGACAGTGGATGACATGGTCGAGACCATGTACAACGCCCCAGGCGTTGGACTGGCGGCGATTCAGATCGGCCTTCCGCAACGCATTATTGTGGTCGACATTAACCATGAGGAACGCGGGAAAGAGCTACTCAAGCTCATTAATCCGGTGATTACCGCCCGTGAAGGGGACATTATTTGGGAAGAAGGCTGCCTCAGTGTCATCGACTATACCGCTGAGGTGAAAAGGTCCGCGAAGATTGAAATCAAAGCCTGGACCCCCGATGAAAAGGAGATCATCCTTCAAGCGGAGGAGTTGATGGCCGTGGTTCTCCAGCACGAACTTGACCATCTGGACGGGAAACTCTTCATTGACCGCATCAGTCGTCTCAAACGCGAACTGTACGCCCGTCGGGTGAAGAAACTGCTACGCGAAGGACGGCCACTGGAAGCTCCACGCAAAGAGGCGGCTGGGATTTAGGAGTTGGGAATGAGGATGTGGTAGGAAAAAGGAAAAACGCAGACCTCATCACCACCTCTCCCCGCACTTGACATGTCTATCCCCCAATCCCTCACGCCCCAATCCCAACTTCGTCTTGTCTTCATGGGCACGCCAGAGTTCGCCGTGCCTTCACTTCAGAAGCTGCTTGAAGGAATCGACCTCGTTGTTGGTGTCGTCACCCAGCCCGATCAACCCTCAGGTCGAGGGATGGCGCTCCATGCGCCACCCGTGAAGATGCTGGCCGAGGCGTATCACCTTCCGGTTTTCCAACCCGCCAAGCTTCGTGTTCCTGGAGTGCTCGAACAGTTGCAGTCCTGGCAGCCTGACCTGATCGTGGTCGCGGCCTATGGCAGGATTCTGCCGACCACGATTCTCACTCTTCCGCCTCTCGGTTGTATCAATGTGCATGCTTCCCTGTTGCCGAAGTATCGAGGTGCTGGACCGATCCAATGGGCCATTGCCAATGGCGAGACCGAAACCGGCATTACCATCATGCAAGTCAGCGCGCCAATGGATGCTGGCGACATCCTCCTCCAGAAAGCGATGCCAATCGCCGCGACTGACACGGGAGGTTCCCTGCACGACAAACTCGCGCGACTTGGGGCCGCGGCGCTTCAGGAGGCAATCGCACTGCTCAAAGCGGGGCGGCTGACGCCTCGTCAACAGAATGAAGCGGAAGTGACGCATGCGCCGCTCATGCAAAAAGATGATGGTCGCGTGGACTGGCATCTCGCGGCGGCCGTCATCGAACGACGGGTCCGCGCCTTCAACCCGTGGCCGTCCACCTATACGACCCTCAATGGCAAGCTGCTCAAAATTTTCGCCGCCCAGGTGGAGCACGCTCCACGCCCCGCGCAAGCCGGGCCAGGAACAATTATTGAGATCACTCCGGTCAGTGTGTCGGTCACGACTGGTAATGGGATACTCACCTTGCGCGAAGTCCAACTCGCGGGCAAGAAACGTCTCTCGGTAGAAGAATTTCTCCGTGGTCATCATCTCCAGCCTGGTACGCGGCTCGGCGAAGAAACCGCGTAGTTGACGACGCCCCCACCGATGTGGGAAGAGAGGGGCCGGAAGGAGGCATGACTATGCCAGAAAAGAAATACTCCATGCAGGATGTGAAGACGTTCGCGGAAAAATACAAGAACTGGGGTAAATGGGGAGACAACGACCAACTCGGTACGCTGAACTACATTACTCCAGAAAAGATTGTCAACGCCGCGAAACTGGTCAAACAGGGCAAAGCGATCTCCCTCGCCATTCCGTTTGACGATAAAGGCCCGCAAACCGGCTCGTTCGGACGCTTCAATCCTATTCACTTCATGTTACAGGATGGCTGCGATGTCGTCGCGGGCGCGCAGGATCATCTGCCGAACATTCGCTATGCCGATGATGCTGTGACCATGCCGCTGCAATGCGCGACCCAGTGGGATGCCCTCGCGCATATTATGTACGAAAACAAAATGTACAACGGCTACTCTGCCGCCGAGGTCACCAGTAGCGGAGCGAAAAAGAACGGCATCGAAAACGCCAGCAACAAAATTATCACTCGCGGTGTCTTGCTTGACATCCCCAAATTCAAGGGAAAACCGTGGCTTGAGCCGGGCGAAGCCATTTATCCGGCTGATCTTGATGGGGCAGCGGCGATGGCCAAGGTCAGCGTGGAGAAGGGCGACATCGTCATCATTCGCACCGGCCAAATCGCGCAAGTCCGGTCGCGTGGCAGTTGGGGTGATTACAGCGGCGGGTCGGCTCCGGGACTCAGTCTCGCTTGTGCGCCGTGGATCTGCGAGAAGCAAATCGCGGGGTATGCCACGGATACCTGGGGCACCGAGGTGCTGCCGAACGATACCTCCGATGTGTTTCAACCACTGCACATTGTCCTCATCGTGCATGCGGGAGTGCTCGTCGGGGAAATTTTTGATCTCGAAGGACTCGCCGCGGATTGCGCGAAAGATGGAGTCTACGAATTCATGTTCGTCGCTCCGCCACTGCCGATCACTGGGGCGGTAGGCTCGCCCGTTAATCCGCAAGCGATTAAGTGAACCTCGTCCGTTTATCCTAACACCGTGTGTCATCACGGAGGAGAAGAACGAGGGATCGTATCCGAAGCGTGCGCGTGATCCCAAGCCAGGAGATTTGTGCAAAAATTCCCTCTCCCGGATGGGCAATGGCATGAAGTTAAGGGGGTGACTGTCATTGCGAGGAGTCGGACGACGAAGCAATCTCCAACAACACAAAGATTGCTTCGCTGCTCGCAATGACACGGTTGCTTAACTTAATGCCATTGCCCGGATGGGGGAGGGTTAGGGTGAGGGGGAACAACGATGAATTCCCTGCAATAGACGTGCTCGCCACAGCACCCTAAATAAAAGCGCTCTCCTCCCGATACTTTCAGCAGAGCCCCTGTAAGGACTATTATGACGCGGACCTGAAAAAGAGGAG
>CAMBFS010000127.1 GCA_945865755.1 Klebsiella pneumoniae | reverse complement strand
GGTTGTGACACTCGTGGTGAGGTCAGGCAAATACCGTCCGGGATCCGATATGGCAACGGTTTCTTTTGCCGCGCTTCTTTGGGCTGGAATTTACGGCATTTGCTCGCGTGTATCATCTGCGATTTCCATGCAATGACGCTAAAGACTCGTTTTTTCCGGCCTTTTCCCGCTTGCCGAGAGTCCCCCGAGGTCTCCTTGCGTATCGGCCCTAGCTTATCGCCAGTCCTTAGCTGTTGTTGGCGGTCATCCGTGAGTTTCTTCTGTCGTATCCGTTTTCTTGAGTGCCGAGTGTCGGTGTCTGCTCCGGTTGCTTCATAACCTGGAGCAGCATAAGAGAAAGGCGCGTTTGTGTCATAAGGAAAAGGTTAGGTTTCGGTTAGATTGTGGTTATCGCGATGGAAACTGCACCGCAGCGGCTGGTATTTCCGCCGTTCTCCCTTGATCCGGTCAATCAATGTCTCCGGCTTGACGGTCAGGCGCTGACGCTGACGCCAAAAGCGTACGCCGTGTTGCGGGTCTTGGTGGACCATGCCGGCCAGTTGGTGACCAAAGAAGCATTCCTGCAAACGGTGTGGCCTGGCACGTATGTGACCGACACTGTGCTGAAGGTCTGTATTAACGAGATTCGTAAAGTATTGGGGGACGATGCCAAAGCGCCACGCTTTATCGAAACCGCGCATCGGCGAGGGTATCGGTTCATCGGGAAAGTAGTCAGTAGCGAAGAAGAGATTAGAGGCTTGAGGCTAGAGACTGGTCCCGTTTCCCCCCAAGCCTCTAGTCTCCAGTCTCAAGTCTCAAGCCTCGTGGGCCGAGAAACCGAACTGACGCAACTGCACGAATATCTGACCAAGGCACTGCGTGGTGAGCGCCAGCTTGTCTTTGTGACCGGGGAAGCCGGGATTGGCAAGACCACGTTGATTGATGCCTTTCGGCGGAGACTAGAGATTGGAGACTTGAGACTCGCCCCCTCCCCCCAAGCCTCCAGTCTCCAGCCGCTAGTCTCACCCACGTGGATCGCCCGTGGCCAGTGCGTTGAACACTATGGAGCAGGGGAAGCGTATCTGCCCATGCTTGATGCCCTCGGTCGGCTGTGTCGTGGTCCTGAAGGGGCACGCCTGATTGCCTTGTTGCGCCAGCATGCGCCGCTATGGCTGGTGCAGATGCCCGCGTTGCTGTCTCCTGACGACCGCGCCGTTGTCCAACGAGAGATCATTGGTGCGACCCCAGAACGGATGCTGCGGGAGATGGTCGATATGCTGGAAGTCCTGACCACGGAGTCCCCGCTGGTGCTGGTACTGGAAGACTTGCAGTGGAGTGACTATGCCACGCTTTCACTACTGACGGCTCTCGCGCGACGCCGCGAGGCGGCCCGCCTTTTGGTGATTGCTAGCTATCGTCCGGTCGATGTCATTCTCAGTGACCATCCGGTGAAACAGATCAAGCAGGAACTCCAGGCGCATCAGTTATGCGTCGAGCTGGCACCGGAGCTTCTGACAGAAGAAGATGTGCTTGCCTACCTCACGGCACAATTTCCCGAGGCCAGTGCGCCCTCTTCCGCTCTTCCGCTCCTCGCGCGAGCGCTCCACCACCGAACTGATGGCAATCCGCTGTTTTTGGTCAATGTCGTCGCGGACCTGGTGGCGCGTGGCGTGATCGTCGAGCAGCAGGGACACTGGCACCTCACCATCCCAGTCGGGGAGATTGAGGTGAGTGTCCCCGCCAGTCTGCGCCCGTTGATTGAGCAGCACGTCATGCGACTTGCGCTGGAAGAACAGCGTCTTCTTGAGGTCGTGAGCGTGGTGGGGGAAGACGCCTCCGTGGCCGTGCTTGCCGACTGTCTTGAAGAAGCCCCCGGTGCGGTTGAAGAGCGGTGTGAACGGCTCACCAAGCGCGAGCAGCTCTTGCGTGCGTACGGTGGCGAGACACAGGCTGACGGAACTATGACCGAGCGCTATGGCCTGTCGCATGCCTTCTATCAGCAAGTGATATACGACCGATTGTCGGCGTCGCGTCGTGCCCGCCTGCATCAGCGCCTCGCGGAGGTCAAAGAGGCGGTCTACGCAAGCCACGCGAGTGAGCATGCCGCGGAGCTGGCCCTCCACTTCGACCGTGGACGCAACGTGCCACGGGCACTGCACTACCTCGCGCAGGCTGCTCAGAACGCCACGCAGCGCTATGCCTATCGAGAGGCGGTTGAGTATTTCACGAAGGCCATCGCTTTCCTGCAGCGGCTGCCGGACACGCCGGAACGCGCGCAACACGAGTTCACGCTGCAGATCAACCTGAGCCTGTCCCTCCTGACCGTGCACGGGGAAGGATCACCTGATGTGACCCAGGCGTTGCGACGGGCGCAAGAGCTGAGCCAGCGCGGGGGTACCCCACTCCAGCTTTGGTACACGCTGGTGGGCCAATGGAGCCTGAGCATGTTCCGTGGCGACATCGCCGTCGGCTCCGAGATTGCCAACCACATCTTGCATTTAGTGGAACAGGGACACGAAAATGGATCGTCCCTGGGGGGGCATCTCACGGTGGGATTCTCTCATATCTACGCGGGACGTTTCACCACCGCGCAGGAGCAGCTCGACCGGGTGCTCGCGCTCTATGATACGGAGTCCCATCGCGCGAGCTTGCACGCGCTGGTTTCCCTCGACATGGTGGACCCGCGTGTGGTGTGTGGCGCCTACACCGCGCAACTCTTGTGGTTTCGTGGGTATGCCGATCAGGCCCGCAACCGGATGGCGGCAGCCTGTACGCTGGCGCGGGACCTCGCGCAACCCTATCTGGTGGCGACCGCGCTGAATCTGCGCACGCTGTTGGCGGCCACGGTCGAGCCTGTCGAGGTGGTGGCTCGCTATGCGGCTGAACACATTGAGTATGCGAGGCAGCAAGGGTTTCCGCATTGGGCGACCTTGGGGATGGTGATGCAAGGCTGGGCGTTGGCGCGGCAAGGGCAGACCGCGCGCGGGGTTGAACAGATTACTCAGGGCCTTGCCGCATGGCGGGACACTGGCATGCACCTGGGTCAGACCTGCATCCTCTCGCTGCTGGCCGATGCATACGGACGGAATGGTCAGGAAGAAGAAGGGCTCCACATTCTGGCAACAGCGCTGATGCTCGCGGAGGACACAGGTGAGGATTTCAACCAGGCGGAGTTATATCGGCTCAAGGGCGAGCTGTTGCTGCAACGAGCAAGTCAAAAGTCAAAAGTCAAAGGGCAAAAGTCAAAAATAAAAACTAGCCCCCAGCCCCTAACCCCCAGCCCCCAAGAAGCCGAAGTATGCTTCCTGAAAGCGATTGAGATTGCCCAGCAGCAGCAGGCGAAGTCGCTGGAACTGCGGGCTACGGTCAGCTTAGCGCGGCTTTGGCACCAAGAGGGAAAAAGCCTTGCGGCACGACGGGTATTGGCGCCCTTGTATGCGTGGTTCACAGAAGGCTTTGCCACGGACGATTTGTGTGCCGCCAAGTCAGTATTGGATACGCTCGCGGTTCCCCCGCAAGGAGCCTGAATGACGCAAAGCGGAATCCAGGGCGGCTTGTGGGGAAAGAAGACCGAATCGGGGAATCGGCGACGGGGAGAAGCGGAGACCAAGAAGGGGTGCTCTTTTCCCGTTCTGTTTCATTCGGCTTCCCTTGGTGGTACCGAGCGACGTAGGGGCGAATGCGTATTCACTCCTCCCCTTACCGACGACCCCCAAGACTTCCATGTCCAAAGGCTTTTCTTCTCCATTTCAGGGCTTCTCCGTTTCGCGCGCTCCCCCGGAACCTCTCCGTTCCATCCCGTCTCCTCGCCTTGACTGCACGGCTCCGATAATCCATGCCCGCAGTAGGAACAATGGTATAACACTATGGCAAGTGTCAAGACCGCGATCTCTCTCCAAAAGCCGCTCTTTGACCAAGTTGAAGCGTTGGCGGAAAAGATGAACATTTCGCGCAGCCGCATATTCGCGTTAGCCGTGGAGGAATTTGTGCATCGGCATCAGAGTCAACGACTCTTGCAACGGATCAACGAAGCCCATGCGGACGCGCCAGACCCGGCTGAAGCCGCGCTCCGTCGCCGGATGCGTCGGCAACATCGCCAGATGGTCGAAGGCGAATGGTAATCCATCAGGGCGACATTTTCTGGGTCGATCTTGGTGACCCGTCCGGTTCCGAACCCGCCTACCGCCATCCTCACGTCGTGATTCAGAATAACCTCTTCAATCAGAGTCGGATCAACACCGTGGTTGTCTGCGCGTTGACCTCCAATCTCCAGCGGGCTTCCGCGCCGGGCAACGTTCTGCTCAGACCGAAAGAGGCAAACCTGCCAAAACGGAGTGTGGTCAATGTCTCGCACATCTTCACGGTTGATAAGAGCCAGTTAGAGGAAAAGATCGGGACCTTATCGGCTCGGCGAGTACGAGAGATTTTGGCGGGGATTCGGTTGCTGACTGAACCGCGTGAGGCTGAGCTTGCCGAGGGTTGAATCCCGGTGACGACCGGAATGCTCACTCTGGGCTCCCTTGCTGACCGTGAAGCCAACGCTTCACACCAGAAGACACGGTTCTTGCTTACCTGCCCCCTTCATCCGGCTTGGGTGGATGTTCTCCCATTGTGACCCACATACGACGGACACGGGTAAGCTGAAGGCGGTTCATTTTAAGAGCGACGATGGTTGCTCGCCCCACAGGAGTCTCACCTACGATGCCCGAGGCATCTTCACTCCAAGTGAAATGCTCTTCCCAGGTCTGTTGCCGTGGGTGAAACAACGGGACCTCGTGTTGGGTCACGGGATCAAGCGCCGTCTGACGATACGCCTTGAAACGATTGCACGTTGGACAGGCGAGGCAGAGGTTGCCGGGAACTGTGTCGCCGTTCGCGCGAACGGGGAACGATATGCTCAATCTCAAACGTCGCGGACGTGAGCGCTTCCGAGGTTTTGCAGTAGGCACAACGATTGGCGAACCTCGTCCGCACCCGCCGCCGAAGTTCAACAGGAATGTACGCACTCATCCCACTGACGCCGGCTCGTGCTGGCACGCGAGTGTATACCGAGCACGGGTTTTCAGGAGAGTGAGCTGGTCAATCTGTGCTAAAAAACGATCGACTTCAGCAAGTTCCTCGGCAGTAAGTTGGGTATCCGCATGCCGCGCTAACAAATCGTCCAGGCGCGCTTGCTCTACTGGAGCCAGCGCGCTGTGCGCGAGCGCGTCTAACTCGGCCTGACTTAATCCAACCAGGAGTTCTCGATCTCTCTCCGTCGGACTGACCAGCCGACGATATTCTTCAACATCAAGCAGGACGCCAACGCGTTCGCCTTGATCATTCGTGATATAGCGTAACGACTCGGACATGATTCACCTCGTGGGAATACGTACCCCAAGTGAGGCGGATATAATGACGCCCTTGACCCGTCAAGCAGTGCTAAGAAAAATCGCTTTATCCTCCTCACCCTAGCCCTCTCTCAGCCGGGAGAGAGGGAACTTTCGGAGCCCACTCACTGGGAATGCCGTTGCCCAGCCCAGCCGTGCGCGCCACGCTGGGCTGCCCAATGGGAATCCCAGCCGCAGTTGCTCCGTTTCTCCTATTTTTGCCTTTTGCCTTTTGCCTTTTGCTTTGCCTCCGTACAGTCTCTTGCCTTCTTTTTTCACTGACTGTACGGTCAGTCACATGACTAGAAATTCAGTCACATCCACTAAAGAAGGTATGGTCAAGGATTTTCGCACCCGTGAGCTGCTTGATGCGGCCTGTCGGGTCGTCGCGCGGTACGGCTTCCAAGGGGCCACGGTTGATCGCGTGGCCGAGGAGGCCAAAATCGCTAAAGGGACGGTCTACCTCTACTTTCATAACAAGGAAGAACTCCTCAAGGCCGCCGTCGAGCAGGGCATGACGAATTTTGTTAATCAGATTCGCACCGAGGTGGAGGAGGTCAAACCGCCACTCGAAAAGCTCTGTCGCCTGGTCGAAGCCAGTCTTGAGTTGAGTGATACCAACCGCGACTTCTTCAAGACGCTACTGCTGGAGCGCAATTTCCTGGCCGCCGCTCCGAGCCACCCCGAAGCCGCGCAGATGCTCGACCTCTACCTGAGCTACATCAACTTCATCGCCAGCGTCATCAAGGAAGGCATCGCCGCCGGCGTCTTCCGTCCCCATGATGCCGAGGCCTCCGCCTTCGTCCTTAACGAGGCCATGCGCGGCTGTTTTCAGCAACGCACGTTGGGGCTCACCACTCGGTCCGCCGTCGATGATGCCAGTATCCTTTTGGATTTGCTTTTCCACGGAATCCTCAGCCCACATCACAAGGAGCAGTTATCGTGAACATGCGATCCCATCCTCTGACTTTCCTTCTTTCTCTGACCAGTCTGCTCGCGCTCTCTGGCTGTGAATCGGCTCCCTCGGAAGCCGCCAAGACGGCGGAGCAACAGGCGCAAGCCGCGGCCTCGGAAATTCTCGCGGTCCACGTTGCCACACCGATCCGCCGCACGGTGCAACGCACGGTGCAAGGACAAGGCGCTCTGTTCGCCAAGGAGAGCGTACAGATTTCCAACAAGCAGCCTGGCTATGTGAACAAAGTGCTGGTCGATTTTGGTGATCGGGTCCGCGTGGGCCAACTCCTCGTCGAAGTCGAGCGCGAGGAGCTGGAACTCCAGGTGGACGTCGCCGACAGCGCCCTCAAGCAGGCCCAAGCCAATCAGACGCGCGCCAAAGGCGAACATGAGCGCGTGCGGCAATTGTTTCTCGAAGAGCTGGTCCCACCCCAGCGTCGCGATACCGCCGAGGCGGAACATAAGGTCTCCGACGCCGTGGTGCGCTCCGCCGAGAAAGCGCTGGCGCTGACGCAAAAGCGGCTCAAGGATACCCACATCGTGTCGCCCATCAACGGCTTCGTGCAGCAGCGATTCACCAATCCCGGCGAGTACGTGGATAAGGGCGCGAAGCTGCTCGAACTCGTCGATGTCCATCCGCTCAAGCTGCGCACCCCCATCTCCGAGCGCTATGTCCGCTTCGCCAAGGTGGGGCTGCCGATGCGTGTGCAGGTCGATGCCCTGCCGGGCGAAACGTTCACGGGGACCCTCACGCGCATTGCCGCCGGGGTCGATCATGCCTCGCGCAGCTTGCTAGTCGAAGCGGAGATTCCCAATCCCGAGGGTACGCTCCGCCCCGGCTATTTCGCCCATGTGACCGCCGTGATGGGCGAAGAGGCCGCGCTGTTGATTCCGCGCTCTGGCTTGTATCGCTACGCCGGAGTGGATCGCATCTTCATCGCCAATGGCAACACCATCACTTCTCGTGAAGTGAAAGCGGGCGTGGAAGAGGGCGACCTGGTGGAAATCGCCGAAGGGCTCACCGAGCATGAGCAGGTCGCGATCTCGGCGCTTGATCGCCTGGCCGATGGCATGACCGTCCAGACTCAACTTGTGGAGGCGAAATGATTCTCGCGGATGTCTGTGTGCGCCGCCCGGTGTTCGCCAGCATGTTGATTGGCAGCTTGGTGGTGGCCGGTTGGTTTTCCTATAAAAGTCTGACCCTCGACCTGTTTCCCAAGGTCGATATGCCGGTGGTGACCGTGACCACGACCCTGCCGGGCGCGGGCCCGGAGGAGATGGAAGCGCAGGTCACCAAGCCCATCGAGGAAGTGATTAACACGGTCAGTGGGATCGACGAGTTGCGCTCGGTCACCCGCGAGGGGCTCTCGCAAATCATCGTGCAGTTCAAGTTGGAGAAGAATCTCTCCGTGGCCGCGGCGGAGGTGCGCGACAAGGTCGGCACGGTGCTCGCGAAACTGCCGGACGATGCCGACCCGCCGGTGGTGGAAAAGTTCGATGTCGATGCCACCCCGATTCTCACACTGACGGTGTACGGCTTTCAGGGGCTGAAAGAGCTGACGGAAGTCGCGGAAAAGAAGGTGAAGGAACCGCTGGAATCCATCTCCGGGGTCGGGTCGATCGCCATTATTGGTGGACGCAAGCGTGAGGTGCAAATCCTCATCGACCCGGAACGACTCAAAGCCTACGGGTTGTCCATTCGAGCAGTGGCGACCGCGCTGGATCAGCAAAACGTGGAGTTTCCCGGCGGGCGTATGACGCAAGACGAGGGGGAGACGGTCATCCGTACCCTGGGGCGGGTCCGGTCGGTGCGGGAATTCGAGAATATCGTCGTGGCCTCGAAAGGCGACACCCCCATCACCCTGGCCGACATTGGCCGCGTGGAAGATGGCGTGGTCGAAGCCCGGACGGTCTCGCGCTTTGACGGCAAGAACGCGGTGTCGCTCATTGTCCGCAAACAATCGGGAACGAACACGGTCTCCACCGTCGATGCGGTGCGGGAGCGCTTGACCGAGGTCCGTAAACTGTTACCGGCGGGGGTGACAGTCGAGATCACCCGCGACCAATCGGATTTCATTCGTGAGTCGGTCAACGAAGTGCAGAAACACTTGTGGCTCGGCTCCTTGTTCGCCAGCATTATCGTCTACTTCTTTCTGGGGAACCTACGGGCCACGCTGATCGCGGCGGTGTCGATTCCGGTGGCCATCATTTCCACCTACACGCTGTTGGCCGCCGCCGGGTACTCGCTCAATCGCATCACGCTGCTCGGCCTCACGTTAGCGGTTGGCATCGTTATTGACGACGCGATTGTCGTGCTGGAAAATATCTACCGCTTTATCGAAGAGAAGGGCATGAACGCCTTTGACGCGGCGCGGGCGGCGACAGCGGAAGTTGGCCTAGCGGTCAGCGCCACGACGCTCTCACTGATCGTGATCTTCGTGCCGGTCGGCTTTCTCAAGGGCACGGTCGGCATGTGGTTGAGCAGTTTTGGTTTCACCATGGCATTCGCGATCGCGGTGTCGTTGCTGGTCGCCTTTACGCTGACGCCGATGCTCTGCTCACGCTTTCTGCCCAAACGACGGGCGGGACATGGCCATTCGTCTCGCGAGTCCCGCGTCTATGGGACGATTGAGCGCGGCTACATGGTGCTGCTGCGCTGGTCGCTCCGTCATCGCTGGGTCATTGTCTGTCTCGTCCTGGGCATCATGGCCTCGACGCCGTGGATCGGCAAACACGTCCGCAGCAGCATGATGGCAACCGACGACCGGGGCGAGTTTGAGATCAACATCAAAACCCCACCGGGCTATTCGCTGGTCCAAACGGATACCGTGACCCGTGAAATCGAGAACGCCATCCGCCCCCTGCCAGGGGTGGCGCATCTGCTGTCCCTGGTCGGCACGACGGTGGGCGAGAGTGTGACCCGCGCCTCGATCATCGTCAAATTAGGGGCATACGAACACCGCGCCATCACCCAACAACAAGTGATGGCGCTGGCGCGCGACAAGGTCAAAGCCTACAAACACCTGCGCGTGAGTGTGGACAACATCCTCCCGGTCAGTGGCGGCGGCGTGCAGAACGTGGACATCTCGTACAACTTGCGCGGGCCGGAGCTGGCGACGTTGCAAAAGTACGCCGACACCTTGAAGGGGCAGGTGCGCAATCTGCCTGGTCTGGTCGATGTCGATTCGACCTTCGAGGGGGGCAATCCCGAATTACAGATACATATTGACCGGCGCAAAGCGGCGGACCTGGGGATTGAAGCGGTGGACATCGCGTCCACCTTGCGGGTGATGGTGGCGGGCGACAAAGTGACCACCTACCGTGAAGGGGACGATTTATACGATGTCCGCTTGCGGCTGACTCCGGAGGCGCGTAACCGCCCGGAAATTATTCAGGGGGTGATGATCCCCTCGAAAACCGTGGGGCAAGTGCGACTCGACAATGTCGTCAGCTTCGTGTCCGGTACCGGCCCGGTGCAGATTGACCGCCAAGAGCGGCAACGGCAGATCACCATCACCGGCAACCTGGCCAAGGGTCGCGGCACGGGGGATGCGCTCGCGGACATCGACGCGGAAGTGAAGAAGATGGGGTTGGCGCCAGGCTACACCACTGGGGTCACTGGCATGGGGAAGATGTTCGCCGAGATGATGGACAGTTTCAAGCTGGCCTTCTTGTTGTCGATCATCGGCATGTACATGGTGCTGGCGGCGCAGTTCGAGAGTTTTCTGCATCCGATCACGATTATGTTATCGCTGCCGTTGGCGGTGCCGTTCGCGCTGCTGTCGTTGTGGATCGCGGATCAGTTCCTGGCGATCTTCAGCATCCTGGGGGTGCTGCTGCTGTTTGGCATCGTGAAGAAGAATTCGATCTTGCAGGTGGACCACACCATCAACCTGCGGGCGCAAGGGTTGCCGCGTGACGAGGCGATTCTCACGGCCAACCGCGAGCGATTCCGCCCGATTCTGATGACCACGTTGGCGCTAGTGGCGGGGATGATCCCGGTGTTGATGGGGCAAGGGCCAGCGGCGGAGAGCCACCGGGGGATCGCGGTGGTCATCATTGGTGGGCAGAGCATGTGTCTTTTGATTACGCTGTTAATGACGCCGGTGGCCTACTCGTTGTTTGATGATCTGGAAGTGCTCCTCGCGCGACTCATGGCGTTCGTCCGGCGGCAGGGAGCACGGGTGGGGGCGCAGCCCGTTGCAACGGTTCGTGAGGAGCCGGTGGGGGATTAGGGCGGGAGGGGGGGACGGGGAAGCGGAGACGGGGAGAATCGGAGAATCAACACCTTTGCTTTCCCCCATTTCCCCGATTCCCCGTTTCTCCGTTTCCCCGATTCGGTCTTCTCTTCCCCCTCCGCTTGCCGACCGACACTCGCTGGCGGACAATCAGCGCGCATGAAAACCGACTCGTTATTTTACCGTCTGTTCCAAGGGCTGCCGGAGTTGCTGTTTGAGTTACTCGCGCGCCCCACGGACCCCGCGCGGCGCTATCGCTTTGATGCGGTCGAGGTCAAAGATACATCCTTTCGTCTGGATGGCGTATTCCTCCCACCCGCCGACCAGCCCAGCTGGCCCATTTTCTTCGTCGAAGTCCAGTTTCAGACCGACCCCGGACTCTACGCCCGCCT
>CAMBFS010000126.1 GCA_945865755.1 Klebsiella pneumoniae | reverse complement strand
TGTGGTATGCCGTGGCCCACAATGTGGCGCGGGCGGTGAGCCTGCGCGCCTCGGTGGCCATGGCGGCGTAGCCGGACCGGGCCAACGGGGAAGCGCGCCCGTCCGGGGAGGAGACACCCCGCTCCGGCCTTCCCGCAGGCCCAAAAAGGGGGCACGGTCTTCCTCGTTGTGACCATGACTCGACAACTCTAGTAAGACTCACGAGGTTTCCAGAGAAACCGAGTAAACGATTTTTTCACAGCCTCTGAGTCAACTGCTGGAGGGGGAAGTCAGCCACGATCAAGTGACCCGGTACTTGGCGGGCACGAAGAAAACGGCGACCGCGTTGTGGCAGAGCGTCAAGCCGTTGGTCCGGGAGATCCAATCCGAGGCGGGGGTGTTGATTATTGACGACTCGATTGAGGAGAAGCCGTACACCGACGAGAACGATATTATCTGCTGGCATTACGACCACTCTAAGGAGCGGATGGTCAAAGGGATCAACTTCCTGACGGGGCTGTATCGCAGCAACGGGGTGAATGTGCCGGTGGGCTTCCACTTGGTGGCCAAGACCGAGAAGTAGACCGACCGCAAGACGCAGACAGAGAAGCGGCGCAGTCCGGTGTCCAAGAATGCCGTGTATCAGGACATCATCAAGCAAGCGGTCACCAACCTCATCCCCTTCCGTCTTGTGCTGTTCGCTGTGTGGGTCGCCTCGGCGGAGACCATGGTGTTCATTAAACAGGAACAAAAACGGGACTTTATCTGTCCCCTCAAGACCAATCGCAAAGTGGCCTTGAGTCTGGCAGACAAGCAACAGGGCCGGTACGTCAGAGTGGACACGCTAGAGCTGGAAGCGCAGGCCACGCGGGCAATCTATCTGGAAGGCGTCCCCTTCCCGCTGGTGGTGGTGAAACAAGTCTTCAGAAACGAGGACCGTAGTATTGGCATTCGCTATCTGGTCTCCAGTGATACCACCTTGTCGTTCGACACCCTCACCACGATCTACCACGAACGGTGGGAAGTGGCGTGTTATCACAAGTCGCTCAAACAAAATGTCTCCTTAGCCAAGTCGCCCACCCAAACCGTCACGACCCAGACCAATCATTTCTTTGCCGCCTTATGCGGCTTTGTCAAATTGGAGCGCTTGAAGAGGAAGACCAAGCTCAATCATTTTGCGTTGAAGTCCAAACTCTATGTCAATGCGCTCCGCTCCGCTTTCGCCACCTTACAGACCCTCTCACCCGCACTTGGAGGCTCTGCGTAAGGTGAGATTTCACACAATCCGCTTGGCAATGGTAATCGTCTGACAATGCGCTTCAACAATCTGACCGATGTCCCGCGCATAGCCGCCGCCCAGTGTGACCACGAGCGGGAGTCCCGCCCTGCGCGCGAAGGCACACACGGCCCGATCTCGTTCCGCCACACCAGCCATCGTCAACGCCAGTTTGCCAAAGCGGTCGCCCGCTAATACATCGACACCAGCTTGGTACAGAATCATCTGGGGCTCGCACTGCTCAAGCAGTCGCGGCAGTGCGTCCGCGATCACCTCAAGATACTGTTCGTCCGTCGTGCCATCCGGCAGTCCAATGTCCCAGGAGCTACGTTCCTTACGAGCGGGATAGTTGCGCTCGCTGTGCACGGAGAAGGTAAAGGTCTCGTCATCATCGCGACAGAGCACGGCCGTGCCGTTGCCTTGGTGCACGTCGAGGTCAACGATAAGAAACCGTCGGGCATACCCTTCGGCCCGCAAGCGTCGCAAGGTGATGACGTGGTCATTGAAAATGCAGTACCCCTCGCCGTGGTCGGCGAAGGCATGATGGGTGCCACCAGCCAGATTGGCGGCAACACCATCCTCCAGCGCGGCGCGCGCGGCTTGATAGGTTCCCCCAAGCACGGCGAACGCACGACGCACCAACTCTTCGGACCACGGCAGACCAAGCCGTAGGAGTGCCTTGCGGTCCAGCGTTCCGTTCATCAACGCGTGGACGTACTCTGGCGTATGCACGCGCAGCACGTCATCGACCGATGCCGCTTCCGGTTCGAGTAGATCGTCATCGTGCAGCACGCCTTCGGCCAGGAGTCGCTCCGGCACGAGCCGATATTTCTCCATTGGGTACGAGTGATGCCCTAGTGCGACAGTGTATCGAGCGGACGTGAAAGCGCGCATTCTGTTTTTGCTCCAAGAAGTTGTCAGTTATCAGTTGTTACTTGTTCGTCCAATTCCCCGTTTCCCCATTCCCCGCTTTCCCGCCCCCAGTCCCCATGCTAGGTCTCGGTACCAATGCCCAGGCAAAGGGGAAATGCGCTATGACAAAGAACATCTCAGTCTGTTTGTCATTCGACTTTGATGCCATGTCCGTCTGGCTGACGACGATGCGATCTCGCTCCCTGAGCACGCTTTCACGGGGAGAATTCGGGAAGGTCGGGACCGAACGACTGTTGGAGGTCTTGCGCGATCGGCAGGTGCCTTCCTCGTGGTTTATTCCAGGACACACGATCGAAACGTTTCCTGATCTCGTGCAGCGCATCGCCGACGCGGGCCATGAAATTGGCCATCACGGCTATTGTCACGAGAATCCCGCGTCTGTGAAACCCGATGAGGAGCGCGCCATCCTAGAGCGGGGCATTGCCTGCATTCGCCGCGTGACGGGTAAGGCTCCGGTAGGCTATCGCTCTCCAGCTTCTGACTTGAGCCCAGACTCGGTGAGCCTGTTGGCGGAGTTTGATTTTCTCTATGACTCCAGCATGATGGCCAACGATTTCACGCCGTATTATTGCCGTGTCGGTGATGATCCACGCACGGACGGCCCATACATTTTCGGCAAGGAAGTCGATCTGGTCGAACTGCCGATGGACTGGAGTTTGGATGATTGGCCGTATTTTGGGCTGCACTGGCCCGCGCATCATGTGGGGCTACGAACCCCGGACGAGGTCTCCAAAATCTGGTCGGCGGATTTTGATTTTCTCTATCAGCGCATGGGCGAGGGCGTGTTCATTCTGACGATGCACCCGCAAATCATCGGGCGCGGCCATCGCATTCTGATGCTTGAACAACTCATCGACTACATGAAAGGACATGCGGGAGTGACCTTTCGGACCATGCACGAGGTGGCGGCGGAGTGGCGAGCCGCGCATCCGCTTTAGGACTGGGGAAAAGTCAAAAGTCAAAAGTCAAAAGTCAAAAATAAAACCCCTGGGAGCGCAGGCGTCTCGCCTGCTTCAGAACCCGAAACTCGAAACTCGAAACTCGAAACTTTCCCCATGTCAGAACACACACCGTCCGCTCTTTCCGATCTTCGTGTCCTTGATCTCACCGATCTCAAAGGCGCGCTGTGCGCGAAACTGTTTGGTGATATGGGCGCGGATGTCATCAAGATCGAACCTCCAGAGGGAGATGCGACCCGCGCCATTGGGCCGTTTCTCGATAACCAACCCCATCGTGACCGCAGCTTGCTCTTTTGGTTCTACAACACCAGCAAACGTGGCATCACGCTTGATCTCCACAAGCCTGAAGGTCGGGACCTCTTCAAGAAACTGGCGGCGAAGGCCGACGTGATCGTGGAGTCGTTTGCTCCGGGAACACTGGAAACCCTCGGCTTGAGCTATGACACCCTCAAGCAACTCAACCCACAACTCGTCCTGACCTCGATCACTCCCTTTGGTCAGACCGGGCCATACCGTGACTACAAAAGTTCCGACACCGTGGCCGAGGCACTGGGCGGCATGATCTATACAAACGGGTTCCCAGATGGGACACCCCTGCGCGCCTTGGGGTTGCAAGCCTACCATAGCGCGTCGTTCTTCGCGGCCATCGGCACCATGTCCGCGCTGTGGGCACGTGACACCATTGGTGAAGGACAGTGGGTCGATGTCAGCATCCAAGAAGCCGCCGCCGCCGCTGTCGAACATGTCGCGCCGTTCTATCACCAAGGCTTGGGGTCGCCGACCCGACAAGGCAGTTTGCACTGGAGTCGCTATTTTCGCGTCGCGCGCTGCAAGGATGGCTACATCATGCACTGTTCGCTGGGCGACTGGACCTCACTGATTGAGTGGGTCAAGTCCGACGACAAAGCCCAAGACCTCGCTGACCCACGCTGGGAAGACCAGTTCCATCGGCGTGAGCACGCGGAACATCTGTTCGAGGTGCTGGATGACTGGGCGCAAGACTATCGGGTGGCGGACCTGATGGAAGGGGCGCAGTTGCGACGGATTCCGTATGCGATGGTCCGCCCACCGGAAGCGCTGGTGGACGACCCACAACTGCGGGCGCGGGGATTCTTCTCGGAGATCCCTCACCCGGAAGTAGGACGCAGCGTGCCCTATCCTGGCGGGCCGTTTTTCTTTACGGTCACGCCCTGGCGCATCGCGCGGCGCCCGCCCTTGCTCGGCGAGCATAATGCCGACGTCTTGATGAGCTTATAGCTTATGGCTTATAGCTTATGGCTCGTTCGCTTCGCTCACTCTATGGTCGGAATACTTTTGCCATAAGCCATAAGCCATAAGCCATAGAGCGTAGCGGGCCAGACGCCGCATGCCAGAGGCAAAAAAGATTGAGGGAAGTGAAGATGAGTGACTCAATTGTCCTATCAACCAGCATCGAAGGATTGGCCCCCCCACGACGCGGAAAGGTCCGCGACATCTATGAATTGGACGATGGTCTGCTGATTGTCGCCACCGATCGAGTGTCGGCCTTTGATGTGGTACTTCCCGACGGCATCCCTGGGAAAGGTCGAGTCCTGACCAAGGTCTCGCAGTTTTGGTTTGGCCATCTGTCTCATATTGTCCCGAACCACCTTATCTCAACGCGGGTTTCCGATTTCCCCTCGGCGTGTCATCCCTATCGTGAGATGCTCACGGGTCGCACCATGTGGGTGAAAAAAGCCAACCCGCTGCCAGTCGAGTGCGTCGTGCGTGGCTACCTCGCAGGCTCCGGCTGGCAGGAATATCGCGCCGGTGGCACGGTGTGCGGCATTCCACTCCCCAAAGGACTGCGCGAAAGCGAGCGATTGGCGGAGCCCATCTTCACGCCCTCCACCAAAGCCCAGGCCGGAGCGCACGACGAGAATATCCCGTTCTCCGAAGTCGAGCGGCTGATTGGCAAGGACCTGGCGGCGCAAGTCCGTGACATGAGCCTCACCCTGTATCGGGAAGCCCATACCTTCGCGCAAACCAAGGGGTTCTTCCTCGCGGACACCAAATTCGAGTTTGGCATGCGCGATGGCCAACTGGTGTGGATCGACGAAGCCTTCACTCCCGACTCCTCGCGCTTCTGGCGGGCGGAAGTCTACCAACCCGGCGCCCCGCAAGAAAGCTACGATAAGCAAATCATTCGCAACTATCTCATCGGGCTGGGCTGGGACCGCAGACCTCCCGCGCCACATTTATCGCCAGACATCATTGCTCAAGCGGCGGCGCGCTATGCGGACATCGCCGCGCATCTCATCGGCGGGAGAGTGTAAGACAATTGCGAGTTACGCATATGGGACATCGGAAACGTCGGGCGCTTGAGGGCGTGCGTATTCTTGATTTCACGTGGGTGGTCGCGGGGCCGGTCGCGACCCGTATCCTCGCGGACCAAGGCGCGGAGGTCATTAAGATCGAGCGGCGGGATTCGCTGGACCTTGGCTCGCGGCGCGGCGGATTCACGGGCAATCTCTTTCGCGGTAAGGAGAGCACGGTCATCAACATGTCCGACCCGCGCGGCCGCGCGCTGGCCCACAAGCTGGTGGCCGTCTCCGATGTCGTGATCGACAACTTTAGCGCCCGTGTCATGCGCAATTGGGGCATGGACTACGAGAGCCTCAAACAAATCAAGCCGAATATTATCGCCGTCAGCATGTCTGGCTTTGGCCATACTGGCCCACAGAAGGACTACGTCAGTTACGGTCCCACGCTTCAAGCCTTGTCAGGCTACACGCTCCTGATGCGCCAGGAAGAACACGAACCCGCTGGGTGGGGATATTCGTATGCGGATATGTCTGGCGGGTATAGCGGCGCGCTCGCGGTGCTGATGGCGCTGTGGTATCGCCGCCGCACTGGGCAGGGGCAGTTCGTTGATTTGTCACAGTTTGAGACCATCTCCAGTGTGATCGGACCAGCCATGTTGGACATCATGGCGAACGGCGCCACCATTGCCCCGTTTGGCAATCGGTCGCAAGAAGCGCCCGCGGCTCCACATGGCGTGTACCGTTGCGCGGGCGAGGACCGCTGGTGCGCGATCACCATCTTTACCGAAGATGAGTGGCGAGCTTTTTGTCAGGTGCTGGAAAATCCGCCGTGGACTCGCGACCCAAAGTTTGCCACGCTCGCGCAGCGCCTCCAGCATCAAGAGGAACTCGACCGTCTCGTGGAAGCATGGACATGCCACCATGCCCCAGAAGAAGTGATGACGCAGCTCCAGCAGGTTGGCGTGGCCGCTGGCCTCGTCGCCAGTGGCGCGGATATGGATCGTGACCCACAACTGCGCGCACGCGGGTATTGGGCACAAGTGCCGACACCAGAAGGCGAGACCGTCACGCTTGATGGTCCTCCAATCCAACTTTCGGCGACGCCGGGCGCGGTCGCCGCTCCGGGTCCGTTACTCGGCGAGCAGACGGAGTCGGTGCTTCGACGATTGCTCAACTATTCGGAGGCGGACATCGCACAGCTCAAGGCCGAGCGCGTGGTGGCGGGCAATGCGGAGATCGTGGCGGAGCGGAAGCTGTTAGCTCTTAGCTCTTAGCTCTTAGCTTTTAGTCAGAGAAGTCCGGGAAATAACAACAACAACAGTCAGGCTAACAGCTAAGAGCCGTTAGCCAGCAACCGAAGAAAGGAGAGAAAGCAATCATGCCTTTCGCACCAATTAACGGTATCGACCTCTATTACGAAACGCACGGCAACGGCCCGGCCTTGGTGCTCGCGCATGGCGGGGGTGGCAGCCACCTGAGTTGGTGGCAGCAGGTGCCGGCGTTCGCACAACAGTACACGGTCGTCACGTTTGACCATCGCAGCTTCGGCCATTCCCGCGATCTGCCCAATGGACCCGGCCCAAACGCATTTGTCCAAGACCTCACGGCTTTGCTCGATCACCTCAAGATCGAAAAGGCCGCAGTGGCGGGCCAGTCGATGGGAGGCTGGACAGTCTGCGGGTTCGCGGCGGCGCATCCTGAGCGGACGAGAGCACTGATCCTCTGTGACACGACCGGTGGTATCACGACGGCGGAAGCGGACAAATCCCATGCGAATATCCGCGAACGGTCCCGCGGTGATTTAGCGCAAGTCTTGGCGAATGCGTATGCCAAGAGCTTTCCCGAGCGTGCCCCGGCCATGAGTTTTCTCTATCGCCAGATTTCCGCTCTCAACACCCATGTCGCGCCGACCTTGGTTTCGACCCTCTTTGGGCTCCACCATCAAGTGCAATCCATTGTCGAGCATCGGATTCCGACGCTGCTGCTCGTTGGCGAAGAGGACGTGCTTACTCCCCCAGCCGCCATGCGCAGCTTGGTGGAACACCTGCCCCACGCGCGGTTCACGCAGATTCCCCAGGCTGGCCATTCGGCGTACTTCGAGTGCGCCGATGAATATAACCGTATTGTTGGTGAGTTTTTGCGGGAGGTCGCACGCTGAGGGAAATTCATTTGAGTCCCTCTCCCCCTAGGGCTTTGTCAAGTGTCAATTTTGGGGTAGAGGGATTTGAGTTTTGTACGGGCATCGTTGATTTTGAGTTGCCAGGTTACGCCGCGTTGTTTGGTATTGCCGTGGGTCTCCCAGGCCGAGGCTTTCGTCTGTAGCGTGGCGATGTCACCAAGGCGGCGATCCTGCAACCATTGCCGTGTCAGGCTGCTCAGTTCGTTTTCGGCGATGTTGAGCCAGCTTCCATGTTTGGGGGTATCGCGGAACTCGATGCGCCGCACCAGTTCACGAGCTTTCTCTGGAGTAACCGCTTCGTAGCATGCGCCCATCGTGTGAGTGTTCAGGTTGTCGCAGACCACGATGACGTTTGCGGCGGTGGCATGCCGAGTGCGTAACAGTTCTGCCATCTCGATCGCCCAGTCCACCTTAGTGCGTTGCGTCCTGACCCGCACGGTACGCCAGCCGGAAAGCGGTTCCGTAAACCTGAAAATGCTGGCTGTTCCTGCCCGCTCGTATTCGTAGTCCACGCGTTTCGCGTGAGCTTTGGTCGCCGCAAGCGGGACTCGGGTTTCCCCCAGCAATTGAACCGGCTGTTCATCCATGCACATGACCGGCACCTGAGCACTGGGCGGCAACGCGTACGGGTCCAGCACGTTTTCCATAGTTGCCACGAACTCGGCATTGGCCTGCGAGCGTCTGACGGATGGTCTCATGGCAGACCGTCGCGACGATCTGAAGCTCCACACCCCTATCCGCCAGCAGACGCAAGGACCCGTTTGCAAAGCCCTGCGGAGAGAACACGCGCGCGTGGCAATCTCTGCCCGCCGGCGCCTGGTGGAAGCAACGGCTCGGGCGATTCTCACGGGCCGCAAGGATACGCAAGACGACATGCTCTGGGCCGCGTGGGGTGACGCGAACACTGCCGCAACAGAAGCGGCGGAACTGCTCGCGCTCTTCTTGCGCCGCCCCAATCTTGCTGAAGAATTTCCTCGTCTTGTCTCAGTAACCGAGAGTGAATACAGCGACGCGCGCTTTCGGAAGACAGTACTCGAATGGCAGTTTGCCGGAGAGGTAGGAGGATGATGGGAGCGGCAAACACCCACGACACCGACCCATATACGATTGACCCGCTGTTTTACCTCTCCAGTCTCGACGGGCTCCTCTTACCGAGCGACTGTCTCGAGCACTACCAGGTGCTGAAACCTTCCCTGTTCCGCCTGCAAAACGAAAACCCTCCGGCGTTCGATCTGACAGTGAAGCAAATTGTTAAGAAGCTTGGCATCAAGGCAAAGACGGTCAGAGACGACCTGGCGGGCTTAGCAGAGCCGCCAGCAGCAAAAGAGGCCCGCGAACTACTTGAAAAAATTGGCCACACCCGCGCGCTGCGTTTGGCACAAGACTACCAAGACGGGAAGCTTTGGTTCGGGGTGAGGGCCGGAGAAGATACACTGCTGGTGAACTCGAACCGGGAACTCCTCACGCTCGACAAGGTACCGGAGGGCCTCACCGTCAAAGATAACGGTTTCGATCTTTGCCGGTTCAGCAAAGACGGCATCCTGCGCTTCATCGGGGGTGGGGAGGAAGCCGGGAGCGCCTTGCTCACCGATCTCCGCGCGTTCTTTCTTCGCTTCGCTGTCTTTCGGGACAAGCGGATAGCCTTGCTGTTAGCAGTGTGGGCGCTGGGTACGTACTGCTACCGAGCCTTTCGCGTCTTCGCGTATCTCGCGTTACGCTCTCCAGACAAGCGGTGTGGGAAAAGTCGTATCCTCGATCTGCTGTCGCTCCTGGCGTTTAACGCGTCCCCCCGTGTTGTGCACCCAACAGAGGCGCAACTCTTCCGCGGCCCGTCACCATCAACACGACTCGATAGTGCTAGGCATGTAAGACCGGACGTTCCCGCAGGTAGGCGATTAGTTCTTCCGGCAATGGCTTGGTGCCCAGCCAGGAAAGGTCAGGAAGCTGACGGAAGTGCTCTTCGTAATCCAGAATCGTCACTCCTACCGTCTTGCCACTTTTGGGGTCTTTGCGGATCAGTAAGCCTTGCTCATCTTCGTCCGTATAGGCAGGACGCGGGGAGCCAATGGAAACGTACAGCACATCAGCATCCCGGTCATACGAGAGTTGAAATTGTCCAACATGCATTACGGATGCGGCCATAGGGTCTTACTCTGGGTGCGAAGGAATTCTCGGAAAATGATGGTCAGGCGGTCTTGCGGGCTCTCTGATAGAGTTCGCCCCCGTGCTGATGCACGTAGTGCTCTATCTGTCGCATCTCTTCCTCGTCGCATGGGACAAGAAAACGCACTTCGTCAATTAAGCCCTTCTCAAACTGAATCAGGTCAACCGTTCTCATGTACGCTGGATCGGCAGCCGTAAGAATACTCATAAGCGTCTCTCGAATATCGTGCTCTTTCCGTTGCTCATCCTGAAAAGTCTTTGACATACGCACCTGCATCTCTACTCCACCGTGAAGATGCCCCTCTCGTACCGTGCTAGCCATCTCCTCTGAATACCATCGATACCTCTCCACTCCGTGTGACCTTGGCAATAAACGGGGGGCGATGCGTGGCAAGAACGCGAACCATCCGCGGCAAGGCGGCGACAAACGCCTGGGCCATTTCCACGCCAGTGAGGTTTCCTGAAGACAACGCGAATAAAGCAACGCGAGCGGAAACGACCGCAGCGAGTTCAGTCGCGCGATACCGAATCCGATCATCTTTCGTGAGTACAACCCATCCGTGCTGTCCAACTTCAAGAAGCCACGTTTCGTCTCTGGCATCTTGAGGAAAGTGATCGTTGTGGATTTCGACCGTCGCCCCTGCCTTACGGAGCGCAGTTGCTACATGCTTCGTCCCAAGGTTGCGATCAAGAAAGAAGACGGGTGGCTTACGCAGCTTCTCGGTGGAATTCGCACCGGATCGCGTCTTCGATCTCGCTCTGGCTGCGGTCATAATCGTCCACTAACTCGGCAATCGACTCCCCTGCTTTGTAGCGTTGCGCGATGACCGCAGTGGCGATACCAGTCCCCACCAAGACCGGTCGTCCAAAGGACACCAGGGGATCGACCACCACCACTTTTGCCGCCCCTGGCCTCGGCGTGCCCGTGAAGAGATAGAGTTTTGTCGCACGTCCTGCCGCGTCCCGCTCGACGCGGCGGAGATGTTCTGCAATGACACTCCGCATCGCGAGTTGCCCCTCCTGGGAGAGGGTAATCAACTGGCCGTATCTCTGTAAGAACACGTCTGCCCCATCGGTCTCGAACCCTCGATCTGCCAGTGGATGGACAGACGGAAAATGAACTTTCAGATAGTCGAGGGCGCTCCGCACTTTGACCAGGGCAACCCTATGCCTCCGACGTAGGGCATT
>CAMBFS010000125.1 GCA_945865755.1 Klebsiella pneumoniae | reverse complement strand
TCGCTGAACGAAATTCAACCCCAGGTGTGGTGGTCGTCATCGGTTCAGTTCCACGCTGTGGTGGGGATGTCGTGCGCAGGTGCTCACTCCGATTCTCCTTGTGTCGGTCGCTACCCTTGAAAAGTTAGAGGGCACGACCTGATGCAGGGATACTCCAAACGGTACGCTTGTCAAGCGAAAAATAAAAAGGCCCAGAGAGTGGGGCACGGATTGCCCTGGTAATGGTGACTCACAGCGGAGCGCACGCGGCGTACTACCGCGCATCAAAAAGGGCGTCAACACTGACAGTGAATCCCGCCAGAACCACCGAGGTTGCCACTGCTCCACGTGGAAAAACGCCGTGCTCAACATACGTTCCGTCGTCGAATCGCAACACGGTGATCGTGTCGTGCTGGGGGTCCACCAGCCAGTATTCAGCGATCCGCGCTTCAGCATAATCTTGACGCTTCTCCACCATATCTCGCTCGGGTTTATCTGGACTCACAACCTCCATCACACAGTCCGCGCCAAGCCAAAACCGCTCCTGCCGACGAGAATCCTGAGCGGAACACAACAGCAAGAGATCGGGCTCTCGATATTTGCCGGCGCGGATTCTCAGCCGTAAGGGGGCCACGAGGACTTTCCCCCCGCGCGGCCGGACAAACGCCGCCAGTACCTCATACAAGAAAAGGACGAGTGTCTGGTGTTTGTCTGTCGGCATTGCCAGCACCTCAAGGTAGCCATCGGTGAATTCGATCAGTTGTGTAGTATGCTCAGTCAGCCATAGGTACGAGTCCTCGCTCCAGTGGCCCTGAGCGGGGAGGACCTCACGCACCAGGGCATTCACCTCTTCCTGTGTGGCGCGAATGATTGAGGGATGCGAAGGGGGCTGCATCATTTTTTTCTCCAGTCACGGAGCCAGGCTTCAAGACGATTGAGCGCGCACGGTACCACTCGCAAGCAGTGTTCGCGCCTGTTGCGCGTCCTGCTGAATCTGCTGAATCAACTCTTGCACCGAAGGAAATTTCTGTTCTCCGCGCAAATGTTCGATAAACCCCACTCGGATGCGTTGGCCGTAGAGGTCGGCGGAAAAATCAAAAAGGTGGGCTTCAATCGTGCGTTTATTTCCACCAAACGTGGGGTTCATTCCGACATTCGCCACCCCCGGTACGTCAGTCTCCCCGACTCCAACTCTGACCGCGTACACCCCGTTGGGTAACAAGAGGTCCGCCCGGGGGCGGAGGTTCGCCGTGGGGAAGCCAATCGTGCGCCCGCGCTGAAACCCTTTCTCGACACGCCCACTCACCGCGTATGGACGACCAAGCAGTCGGGTCACGGTTGGCATGTCGCCGGTACTCAGCATTGCCCGCACGGCGGTACTGCTGACTTCCTGGCTCCCCGCCATCACCGGTCCCACAATCTCAACCGCGAACCCATATTGGTCGCCAAGCCGGAGCAGGGTCTCCGCTTGTCCCGTGCGGTTATGGCCAAAACTCACATTGTGACCGACGATGACCTTTTCCACGCCAATCGCTTCCACGAGATGGTGTCGCACGAACGCTTCCGCCGTAAGGAGGGAAAACGTGGTGGTGAAATGCTGGACGATCACCCCCTGCACCCCGGTCGCGGCGCACGCCAAGAGTTTTTCGCGGAGACTCAAAATAAGCGGAAGGGGCTTCTCCGGGCGCAGAACGGTGAGTGGATGGGGATGAAATGTAAAAACGAGTGAGGTGCCGTGGCGGGCCTGGGCGTCTTGGACAACACGGCGGAGGATCTCCTGATGGCCAACGTGCACCCCATCAAAATTGCCGATGCTCACCACTGGGTGGGGAAAACGAGCATGGGAAAGGATGTGGCGGATAATCTCCATAGTCACGCCCGCGTCACTCCCGTGACGGAGGATGAAGGGTATTAACGGCCTAAGCTTTGGAGCTGTTCGCGAGCATCCTTGACTTGGCGAGAGTTCGGATAGTCATTGATCAGTTTTTGCAAAATGAGTCGTGCGTCCGTCTTATCGCCAATCTCCACAAAAGCTTCGGCCTGGCGCAGCAGCGCGGCGGGCGCTTTATCGCCCTTGCGGTATTTGAGGACCTCATTGAATTCGAGAATGGCACGGTTGTGGTCCCGACGGGTGAAATAACTCTCACCGATCCAAAACTGAGCATCATCCGCCATCTCAGAGGTAGGGTTCTTCCGCTGGAAGGTCCGAAACTGCTGAATGGCCTCGGTATAGCGTTGGTCAGCAAGCGCCTGCCACGCCGCGCGATACTCTTCTTGCGCTTCGAGCGGTTCTTTCGCCAGAGAAATTTCATCTTCAGGGGGCAGGGCCAGAGATGGTGGGGGAGGCGGCGGGGGTGGAGGCGCAATCGCCGCCTGTGGAGTCTCCGTGGAAGAGGGAGGAGGAACAGCTTCCGGGGTGCGAGGCGGGGACATCGGTGTTACGACTGATGGGGGCGGTGCTTCTCGTAGCACGGTCGCTTGCCGTTCCAGGGTAGCAATACGTTCTTCGAGCGCGCGTACTTGTGGAGAAACCGCAGAGCGGGTCTTGGCAACCCGGTCAACACGATGGCGGAGTTCTTCAATTTCGCCACGGGCTTTCGCGAGCTCTCCACGAAGCGCTTCCGAGGCTGCCCGAGAATCCGCCAGTTGCGCTCGCATGGATTCACGCACGCGTTGTTCGGCTTGGATATCGGCCTGGGTTGCGCATCCATTGATCCAGAGGAGGGAGGTCAGGGTAAGCAGAGATGTCGCGCGTTTCATAAGCAGTAGATACATTTTTAGATACTACGAGTTGGGGTTAGGCACCGTCAGGAAATAACTTACCGAGCATAGAACACGGCTGGACAAGCCAGCAGTGGCACCCACTCGCCAAATCGGCAAGTTATTTCTTGACACGTACTTAGCGACTCACTAACTGAAAGTGGGCACGGCGATTCTGTTGCCAGCAACTATCATTGGCATCACGACACGTGGGCAACTCTTCACCATAACTGATAGTCGAAATTTGTCCGGTTGGTACACCGAGGGTGACTAAATAATCGCGGACCGCCTTGGCGCGTTTGGCACCAAGCGCGAGGTTATATTCAACCGTGCCGCGCTCATCGCAATGGCCTTCAATCTCGACCTTCGTTTCTCGGTTTCTTGTGATCCAACTGGCGTTCCGCTGCAACGTATCTCGCGCTTCTTGCGATAAATCAAACGCGTCATACTCGAAATAGATGTCTTGTAATGGACCGCCGCCACTGGTGTCACGATCTCCGCGAATGCGCTCATCGACTCGCTTTTCCGGATCTCCCGAAGCCAGGTCCCCTTCTCGTGGCCCAGAGCCGCTTACACTCGGATCACTCGGGCTCCCAAGGTCGCTCTCGGATGGCGGAGGAGTTTTTTTCGGGCACCCACTAATGGTTAGGGCAATCAGAAACACGCCGGTAATCCGCCAACGCCATAGGTTCGTATTCCACATCACTTCTTGCTCTCCCTCTTCCCGCACTGTGCTATTCGAGGCGCGGAGACCACGCGGGACTAGTATCATCTCCCCCCCCACTGGTCAATTGTTTGACACTCTGTCCATCTTTACGAGCGAGGTGTAAACGACCACGCACCGAAAACACGAGATACCGTCCATCCGGGGACCAAGACGGGTCTTCCCCCGAGGCAATTTCTCTGGGATCCCCTCCACGCACCGGAATAGTCATAATGCGGAAGCCCCCAGAGCGAGTCGTATAGGCGATCGCATCGCCCTTCGGCGACCACGACGGAGAGGTATTGTAATCACCACGGTACGTCAGTCGTCGCACGTTGCCACTCTCGACATTCATCACGTAGATCTGCGGTCCCCCGCCGCGGTTTGAGCAGAACGCGAGAGACTGGCCATCAGGAGACCACGTCGGCGATATGTTAATGCCAGACTGTTCGGTCAACTGTCGCACTTTACGACCCTCGGAAGACAGCAAGAAGATATCCGAGTTTCCCTCTTGCTCAAGGCTGGCCGCGATCCGAGACCCGTCTGGAGACCAGCGGCCGCCACTGTAGCCGACCATGCTAATGAGCCGCGTTGGGACTCCCGTCTGTAGGTCGAAAACGTGGGGATACGGCCCTCCCTGGCGATAGGAGCAATAGCCAATCCTGTTCGCGGACGGACTCCACCCTGGGCTCAGGCTGAGGCTCTGGTCCCGGGTCACAGCGGAAATTTGCGTCCCGGACACATCGGTGATGTAGATTTCCTTGGCTCGCCCACGGCCACCGCGTGTCGAGACAAAGGCGATGCGCGAGTCGAACGGTCCTAATTCCCCCGTCAGCATCAAGAGAATTTGATCAGCGAACCGATGCGCCATCCGACGCACATCCTTGCGTTCCCCACGATAGCGTTTGCCCCCAAGCTGCTTGCGTTGGGCGACATCGAAGAGTCGGACTTCGAGCACAAGGGAGTTCCCTTCGAACAGAAATCCGCCCTTCACGAGAGCCAATGCGCCCCGATCCGCCCAGTACTGAAAGTTGATACTCTCAGGCGTGACTCCTTCCCCAGGCGTGTCCCCCTGTGCGAAATCAAGTACTTGAAAGTAGCCGGACAAGTCGAGGTCTCGTGTCATCACGCCAGTAAAATCCGTGCTGAGGCGAGAGTCATCTCCGCCACCAAGAGGCGTTAACGGGACCACGGCGATAGGGATGGTGCGCCCCCCACCATCGCCGGTGATTTCGAGTTTGATCTGCGCCTCCACCACTGGAAGAGCGATTCCGGTCAGGTACATCCCAACCACGCTTATGAGCCATAGCCACCGTCGTCGTCTCATCTCCATTCCACGCATGCTGTTATCGAATCCGTTCTTCCCCACTAAATGTGATCTCAACTTTTTCGGTCGCGAACTCCTCGCGATGTGCTTCTGGCGGTGAGGGAAGAGGACTCGCCTTACGCACCGCTCGCAGAGCGGATTGGTCGAAGACTTGATCGCCGGAGGACTCGGCTAACTCAGCTCCCGTCACCTCACCATTGGGCTCCACCCCGAAACGAACCATCGCCCGAAGGCCAGGTTTGCGTTCCGCGAAAATCCACGCTTCTTTCACTTTTTGTTTGATGTGTTGGGTATACGCGATAAATTCCGCGCCATGTCCACCACCACCACCTCCGCCGCCCACAGCCTCACGGGAGCCTCCGGCCGGCTCCTTCCCCGTCGCCCCTGGGGCCTCGCGACGAGTCCCCCCATCGCCTTTGCCTTCCGCTTTTTCCGCCACCCCTTGTCGTACGCGTTCAAGGGCCGCGGCAATCCCCTGCTCTCGTCCGGCTGCTTCTTCCTTGGCGCGAATGCGTTCCACCGCCGCCAAGAGCTGCTGTTCGCGTGCGCGCGCCTCCCCGTCTTCCCGCTCCTCGGTTTTTTGTTCTTTCGCGTCAGCCGAGGAAGAGGGTTCCGACTTCTCCGTCGTTGTTCGCTTCTTCTCCGGTTGACTGTTTTCGACGGGCGTGTTTTTCGTCTGGCGTTGCTCTTTCTCAGTCGGATTCTTTTCGGACTTCGGAACGACCTTCTCGGGCTCTGATTTGTTCTCGGCCTTTTCAGGCTTCTTGACCACTTTCTCGGGCTCTGGTTTGCGTTCAATCTTTTCGGGTTGCTTGGGTTCCAGTTTTTTACGCTTCTCTGGTAATTTCACCTCCTCTTTGGGCTTCGCGGGTTCAACCGGCTTCGGCTTGACGGTCGGCGGCGCTTGCCGAGGTGGTGTGGCCGCGACGACTTTCGGGGTTTCTTTCGGAGGCTCTTGCGCTTTAGGGGCTAGCGATTCTTTGGGCTTAGGCGGCTCCACCTCCTTCCGCGCCCGCGGGGGCTTCGGTGGAGGAGGGAGTTCTTTCACTTGGATTTTTTCTCGTTTCTCCCGCACGGGCTCCACTGGTCGTTGCGCCGCCGGAAATTCTTTCGGAGGTTCCTTATGTGCGGGTTTCGGTGGTGAGGGCTTTTGCTCCGCGGATGGACGCGCGGAGGAACCCGACGTCGCTCCGCCGCCCCCGCCTCCGATGGGACCCAACACCGCGGGACTCACCAGTTCGACGGTGTGCGCCAATGGACGTGGGCTTGATTCCGAGTCCTTGCGGCTCGTGGCCATGAGAATCAAGACCATCACGACGACATGCAGCAGCGCGGACACCGCCACCATGTGGCTAAGTCCACCGCGCGGTTGCGGTTCGGGCTCTTGGGCCTCGGGTTTCATCACTGGTCTCGCAATGGCTCCGTGACCATCCCCAGTTTTTGGATACCCGCGTTGCGGACCACAGCCATCACTTCGACCACTTTGCCGTAGGCCACTCCTTTATCGGCTCGGAGGTAGACTGGACGGTTCGGGGTTTTTTGCGCGATTTCGCTCAACCGTTGTTGGAGGTCACTGAGCGTGAGCACTCGTTCATTGAGATACACCTTCGCCTCGCGGGAGATGCTCACAATGAGGCTCTCCTCCTTACTGTCCAACACACCGGTCGACACTTGGGGAAGGTCCACGGCGACACCTTGCTGGAGAATGGGAGCGGTAACCATGAAGATCGCCAACAATACCAGCATGACGTCAACCAGCGGGGTAATGTTGATTTGCGAGATGTTCTCTTCTTGTTGTTGATCGAAAGCCACACCCATCCTCCGCACAACCCAAACACCGCAGGCTAGAGAAAGTGGCGTTCGGCGATATTGAGAAACTCCGCGGAAAAATTTTCCATGTCCGCGGTCAGCACTCGATTCTGTCGACTAAAATAGTTGTATGCCATCACCGCCGGAATCGCCGCGGACAACCCCACGGCGGTCGCGATCAACGCTTCGGAAATCCCCGGAGCCACGGCTTGAATACTCGAACTTTTGGTGACCCCGAGACCGCGAAACGCATCCATGATCCCCCATACGGTGCCAAACAATCCAACGAAAGGGGTCGTGCTCGCCGTGGTCGCGAGAAACGCTAAGCCTCGCTCCAATCGAGTCGTTTGCAGGCGGATCGCGCGTCGCATCGCGCGCTCAATGTTTTCAATGCCGCCCTCATCAGCCCCCGCCGGTTCCCCTTCAGCGGACGCGCCTTGTTTGCGCACCCGGGATATCCGCATCAACTCTTGATACCCCGCGCGAAACACTTGCGCGACTGGGCTCTCTTTCATTTCGAGGGCCGAGGTGTGAATGGCGGAGAAGTTTTTTGTTTCCCAGAAGATCGCCGCGAATTGCTCGGATTCACGCTTCGCTTGGTGGATTTGCTTGAACTTGAAGAGCACGATCCCCCAACTCACCACCGAGAACAACAAAAGCGAGTAGAGCACTCCTTGGACCATGGGCCCTGAGTGCGTCACCATGTCGATAATACTGTCTGCCTGCGGAACCGTCTCCTCGGCGATTTGGGCAGCAACCCGCAGAAACAATCCATCCATTTCTATACAACGACCATCCCTTCCTTCAACACCGCGGTACCGGTTGACATCCCTGCTGCCCTCCCAACTCCGTTGCGAAAGTAATACATGCAGAAACCGCAACGAGTCAATTCACTCACTCCCAAAACCACACAGTGGTTCCCCCCTTCCCTTGACGTGACGAGAGCAATCAGGAAGGATGTCCGCCACTTCACACTGCACATCCGGGGGTACTATGGCGGTACGAGTGGGCATCAACGGCTTTGGTCGCATCGGTCGCAACGTCTTGCGCGCCAGCATCAACGAACCAGGGCTCGACTTCGTGGCGATTAACGACATCACCGACGCCAAAACGTTGGCGCATCTCTTACAGTATGATTCCGTCCATGGCCGCCTCGACGCGGAGATCAAGGCGGACAAAGACGCCCTTACCATCAACGGTAAACGTATCCAAATCTTGCAAGAGCGCTCTCCCGCCAATTTGCCGTGGAAAGCGTTGAATGTCGATATCGTGCTTGAGTGTAGCGGACTCTTTACCGACCGAGACCAAGCTGCGGCGCATCTCACCGCCGGCGCGAAAAAAGTGCTGGTCTCCGCTCCATCAAAAGGAGCCGACATCACCCTCTGTTACGGCGTCAACCATACCTCTTACGATGCCACCAAACATCACGTTATCTCCAACGCCTCATGTACCACCAACTGTTTGGCGCCGGTCGCGAAGGTGTTACACGACACTTTTGGCATCAAGCGTGGGCTGATGACCACCATCCACGCATACACCAACGATCAACGGATTCTCGATCTGCCCCACTCCGATATTCGTCGCGCCAGAGCCGCGGCCCTCTCCATGATCCCAACCAGCACGGGCGCCGCCCGTGCCGTGGGCGAAGTGTTGCCGCAACTGAAAGGCAAGCTCGACGGCATGGCCGTCCGGGTTCCCACCGCCAATGTCTCGGTGGTCGATCTTGTCGCCGAACTCGAAAAACCTGCCAGCGAAGCCGCTATTAACGGAGCGATGCGGGCCGCGGCGGAAGGGCCGCTCAAAGGCGTCCTCCGCTACTGTGACGAGGAGTTAGTCTCGGTTGACTTCAACGGGAGCCCGTACTCCTCGATTTTCGATTCCGCCTTGACGAAGGTCATGGATAACAATTTCGTCAAAATTCTTTCGTGGTATGACAACGAGTGGGGCTTCTCGAACCGGATGCGCGATGTCGCGCTCTATCTGGGAAAGAGCTTGTAACACATGGCCATCCGTCGTTCGCTGATCGCTGGCAACTGGAAGATGTTCGGCACGCGAGCCGAAGCGGAACACCTTTTGTCCGCACTAAAAACGCGGATTGGTGGCCCAACCGATCGCGAGGTCATCATCGCGCCGCCGTTCACGTTGCTCGAAACGGCCTCGCGATTGTTGGCCGGAACCTCGATATGTCTGGCCGCGCAGAATCTGCATTGGGAGCCACAAGGTGCGTTCACGGGTGAGATTTCTGGCCCCATGCTCAAGGACGTGGGATGCTCGCACGTGATTCTTGGACACTCCGAACGTCGTCAATACTGCGGGGAAACGGACGAACAGGTCGCGCAAAAGGTCGGGGCCGCGCAACGAGACGGCCTCATTCCCATCATCTGTGTTGGCGAAACACTGGTGCAGCGCGAACGTGGAGAAACCACGGCACGCATCTCGCGTCAGGTACGGACCGCCCTACATGGACAGGGGCAAACGAACTTCTCATCGCTCATCATCGCATACGAACCAGTCTGGGCGATTGGGACGGGAAAAACCGCCACTCCAGCGCAAGCGCAAGAGGTCCATGCCGCCATCCGTGCCACGTTAGCCGAGCTATCAGACCGCGCGACCGCGGAGATGGCGCGGATCCTCTACGGCGGGAGCGTGAAACCAGACAATGTGGACGGCCTCATGGCCGAAGCGGACATTGACGGCGCGTTGGTGGGCGGAGCCAGTCTTCAAGCCGAGGCCTTTGCGCGGATCATTCAGTTCCGCTAAGGTGCCCGTCCTATGTGGACAATCTTTTTAACGACTCTTCACGTGATCGCCTGTATTTTCTTGGTTATTGTCGTGCTGCTGCAGAAGGGCAAAGGCTCTGATGTCAACGCGGTATTTGGCGGCTCCAGCCAAACCATCTTTGGCAGCTCCGGTGCGGGCAATTTTCTGACCAAGCTCACCTCAGCAACCGCCATTGTCTTCATGTTCACTTCGTTAACCTTGACCATCGGCAACACGAAGCAAGGAAGCAAGAGCGTCTTCGATGACGTTCCAGCGGAGACGACAACGCCAGCCACACCAGAACAACCACCAGTCGCCACCCCACAAGCGGAAAGCGGTGCGCCAGCCGCGACGACCACCACAAGTACGGAAAAGCCAACGGCCACAGCTCCAACGACCGGTGTCACTGCCACCACAACGCCAGCGAGTGGCGTCACCGTGACCACCAGTCAAGTTCCAGCAACACCAGCGGCAACACCACCAACAGCCCCATCAGTTACCCCAGTTCCGGCGGCACCAAGCGCGGCAGCCTCACCAGCAAGCCCCAAAGCCCCTCCGGCGAGTGAAAAGAAATAAAGGACAGATCTCTCAATCTCCCTCCTCCTCTCCCGGCCGGGCAATGGCATTATAGCGGTTTTCATTGGAGCGAGGAGACATCTCTTTCCGTAGGCCGGGATAAGGCCGGAGGCCGTTCCCGGCGCGAGCGTACATGACCAGGCGGGGGCTACCGAGATGATCGCTGATGATCCGGTACGTCACCCCGCCTTTGACCATGTAGTCCGGCACATTGCCCTTGCTCGCATCTGCAAAGCGGGACACGACCGTGCCAGTCCCATCCAGTTCCGCCACGGGGTTGAGTTTATTCTGATACAAGAAGCCTTGCACCAGCGTGCCGTTGACCTGCTTGCCGATGCTCCATTGCCGTAAGGGGAAGAAAACTGCAACGTCCCCTATTTCCGTTTCTTGCACCAACGTGCCGTTGACCCGCTTGCCAATGCGTTGTCAGAGAAGGTGAAGAACATCGCGACGCCCTCTATTCCTGGCTAAGTCAATATGCAGGCTTGACCCCTTTTTCCACGTCGTCAGCGTGACGCCGTTGAGTTTCACTTCAGTCAACTGGTCTCAAGGTCAGAACCCGACTTTCCCTGCAACGTCCCTATTTTCGTCCCCTTTCCCTGCAACGTCCCCTATTTTATCGGATCGACCAAGTTGACCGGATCCCCCACCACATACCCATACAAATTCGTATCGCCCCCAGCGAAGAGAATGGGGTCTTTGGCGGCCCACCGCCCGGTCTCGGCATCATAATCCCGCGCCCCAAAGCGCACCAGTTGCGTGTCGCGATCATACAATCCGCCCGCGAACCCAAACGGCTGAAAGCCCGGATTGGTATCCGTGATGACTTGGCCAAACTCGTCGTAGTCCAGCCGCTGGACAATGGCACCGGTGCTGGTATTCACCACGAGCCGGGGACTACCAAGATGGTCGGAAATGATGCGGTACGTCACCCCGCCTTTGACCATGTAGTCCGGCACGTTGCCTTTGCTGGCATACACAAAGCGGGAGACGATGTTGCCACTGCCATCCAGCTCTGCCACTGGCTGCAACTGGTTCTGATACAAGAAGCCTTGCACCAGCGTGCCGTTCACCTTCTTGCCAATGCGCCGGTTCTGGCCGTCGATCACGTATTCGAGCTGCGTGCCATCGGCCAGTGTCGCACTGCGCAGATTGCCCAGCACATCGTAGGAGTAGGTGCTAGGTGTTGGGGGCTGGGGGCTAAATCAGACCACACAACAATGGCACACTCCTATGGCAAGCGGTGAGGTCACTTTCTGAGGGGGAAAACGGGAAAGTGACAAATTTTGTCACTTTTTACGCCCCTGTTGGAGTGTTTGGGGTGTATTCAGATAAAAGGACTGGCAT
>CAMBFS010000124.1 GCA_945865755.1 Klebsiella pneumoniae | reverse complement strand
CGATACCAATCCGGGCTTCCAGCCGTTTGAGCTCGCGGGGGGGGGGTATGACCGCGATACCAATTGCTGGCGGGGATGCCAATCTGTATGGGTATGTGGTGGGGGATCCGGTGAAGAGGATTGATCCATGGGGCTTAGAAAGTGTTTTGAAAATAGGGAAAACCTGCCATTGTAAGGGATAAGCAGTAACGAAATTCCCGCTTTTTCGGGCAAAAGTTGCTTCGTTTCTCCTCGCAACGACGTGATTTCTTGAATTTCAAAACACTCTCTAAAGACCGCACTCTTTGTTTGTGTCAGTCGGTCACCCCTTGCGCGCGTTCGCGTCGAACATCTCCGTCTGAATGGTAATGATGGAGGTGAACCATTTCTCCATGCTCGCCGCGTCCATTTTCGACCAGTCGGGAATTTCCTTCACAAGCGCACGGCCCAGCTGATTACCAAATCTGACCATATTGTTGTCGGTCGCGGTTTGGGTTCGGTCCCAGTGCGTGAGAGCCTCTTCCACAGACGTGTAGGTCTTGAGCGCCTCACTCAGCGCGATGGCATCATTGATACCTTTGAGCGCACCGGCGGCACTGTGGGGCCGAGCAAACGCTCCGGCATCTCCGGCGAGACAGATACGCCCTTTGCGATATGCGGGCACCTGACAATCATAAATAGCGTAGGCAAAGGTGTTGGGACTTTTGTCGGTGATCTCGGCGTAGTAGTCGGGCATGCGCTCGTAGGCTTTCTGTTTCAGTGCCGTTTCGGTGGGGATGGCCATGGCACCGGGTGGTATTGACCCTTCGTGAGCTTTGCCCTCTTTGTCGGTCAGAAAAGCGGTCAGTGTCGGCTCGGCCACGGGAACATACACTCCCCAATTGACTAGGCGTTTGCCGGGAGCGACCGAGCCATCAGGTCCTGGCACGAAATAAAAAATGCCGTGTCCGCCCGGATAGCCAAGACAGCGGACTCCACTGTTGAGTGGTTGCGATTCACCACCGAGTTCGTCTTCCATGATGAACCCGCGCCAGAGCACGTATCCAGCGTACTGAATAGCAACCTCTGGAAACAACGTCCGGCGTCCGAGCGATGCGTACCCATCAGCACAGACGACGAGGTCAAATTCAGGGGTCTCGCCATTGGCCATTTCCACCCCAACGCGCCCGCCACCGTGTTCGTGCAACGCCACGACGCGTTGCGCCGTGCGATAAACTGAATCAGGCACCCGTTTACGGAGGTTGCGATACAATCCGCCCCAGTTGAGTAAGTCCAGGCTGGCCGGCTGGTCCCACGCGATATAGCCGTATCGTCGCTCTTGTGCCGTTCGCCATATCCGCGTGAAAGTGTGCGAAGAAAAGTAGGGAATGTCCGCGTCCACTAAATCACGGGAAATGAAGGTGTTGATCACCGACGGAGGCACGCCAATGCCGGCACCGCGGTCCTTCAACTCTTCACCCGTGCGCTCAAAGAGCGTCACGTCACAGCCTAAGCGGACGAGTTCAATCGCCACCGTGCATCCGGCGATGGAGCCGCCAATAATGCCGACCTTGAGTTCTTGGGCGGTGTCACTCACGATATTTGACATACGAGATTCCTCTTTCAATTAGTTTCTCAGACTCACTTCCCATTCGCGGCGAGGGCTTTTCGGCGCTCAGGGGTCGGCGTGATGCACGGCATGATGACCTTCATACACTGCAATCTCCTCATGTAACCGGGCAATCATTTTCCGAATCCCGGCTTTGGTGAAACCTTTTGTCCCCAGCACATGGCTCTGTTGTAAGCGGGACAGTCGGTCTTCCAGTTGACGAAGCTGGGCTTGCACCTGTTGATATTCTTTCGTAGTCGCGATCATAGTTGAAGCCCGCGTGTAATTCGATCTCTAGAAAAGCCGGAGTTGTGAATAAATGCAACGGCGATCCCCCTCACCCTAACCCTCTCCCATCCGGGCAAAGGCATTAAGTTAAGCCCCCGTGTCATTGCGAGCAGCGAAGCAATCTTTGTTTTGTTGGAGATTGCTTCGTCGTCCGACTCCTCGCAATGACAGTCTCCCCCTTAACTTAATGCCATTGCCCATCCGGGAGAGGGAACTTTCGGAGCCCCTTAACTTGATGCCACCACCCAGCCGAGAGCGGGAGTTTCCTCGCGAACCCACTGACTTGGAATTCCGCGCACTCTTTATACAAACGACGCGAAAATAGTATCAGCCAGCAACAACCCCTTCGCACTCAAAGTGATTTTTTCACTGTTGGTCACGAGGAGCCCCTCCGCCAACAGATCGGCCACATGTGGGAACTGTTCGTCGAACCCGACGCCAAAGCGTTCGGCGAACGCCGCTGGGACAAGACCATGAAGCTGCCGCAGATTGAGAAAGACGAACTCGCCCATGGCTTGTTCGCGCGTGAGCGTTTCACTCGTCGTGCTGGTTGTGCCGTGCGCGAGCGCCTTTTCCATGTAGCGACGGGGAAGGCGCTCGTTGCTCCAGCGCGTGCCCCACTCTGATGCCGCGCTAAAGGAGTGCGCCCCAGCACCGAGGCCGAGGTAGCTGGTTCCGTTCCAGTAGTTGGCATTGTGACGCGCGGTACGGCCTGGACGCGCGAAACTGGAAATCTCGTAGTGTTGATACCCCGCCGCGACACAGCGCTCTTGAATGAGCGCGTACATGGCGACTTCTTCGTCTTCCTCGACTGGCCGCAACGTCCCTTTCTTCCTCATCGCGAAAAACGGCGTGTGCTCTTCATACGTCAAACTGTAGGTCGAGAGATGTTCAAGCGCATGACCATGCGCGAGCGCAAGGTCGTCCGTCAGCATTGCCATCGTCTGTCCGGGCACGGCAAAGATCACATCCATGCTGAGGTTGGCAAACCCAGCGGCGCGTGCCCAGGTGAGAGTATCGTGAGCATCTTCAGGAGTGTGAATCCGCCCCAAGGTCTTGAGCAGTTGTGGCTGAAACGACTGGACTCCGACACTGAGGCGGTTGATCCCTAACGCGCGATAGCCACGGAGTTTCTCTAGCGTCACGGTCGCGGGATCGGCTTCCAGCGTGATCTCCGCGTCTTCCGCTATGGGAGCAAGCTCGCCAACCAACGTGAGGAAGCGCTCAAATGACTGAGGTGTAAATAAGGAAGGTGTCCCACCACCAAAGTAGATCGTGGCAATGGACTGTCCGACCCACGGTGGTTGCGAAGCATAGTGACGCAGCTCAGCGGCGAGCGCGTCCATATACTGCTCTTCCGGCCACGACTTCGCGGCATACGCATTGAAGTCGCAGTACGGGCACTTTACCAGGCAGTAGGGGAGATGGATGTAGAGAGAATAGGGCATGGGGAAAATCAAAAGTCAAAAGTCAAAAGTCAAAAGTCAAAAGTCAAAAGTCAAAAATTGATCCGTGATGAAGTTCGTCGTCAATAGCAAGAGTCACCATTTTTTCCCCTACTGACTACTGAATGCTGACTACTGGCTACTTTTTCCATACTTGCGAAGAACCGCGACCACCACGCCGCGAATCTCCAGCTCTTTCTCCCGCACATACAGCGGTTTCATCTCCGCGTTCGCGGGTTGCAAGCGAATCCGTCCACCGCGTTCTCGGTGCAGTTTCTTGACGGTCGCTTCGCCGTTGACCAGCGCCACCACCGTCTCTCCGTTCTCCGCACTCGCTTGTTGCTCGACAACAATGAAGTCGCCATCAAGAATTCCTTCGTCAATCATTGAGCGGCCTTTGACCTGGAGCGCGAACGTCTGATGCGGACGACGCACGAAGTCCACTGGGACGGAGAGGGTATCCTTCGTCTCTATCGCTTCAATAGGGACTCCCGCCGCGACACGCCCCAACAACGGCAGGGCAATGGCCTGAGAGACTGGCTGCGGAGGCGTCAGTTCGATGGCCCGACTCAAATTCCACTGGCGGGCAATGACGCCTTTTTTTTCCAGGTTGGTCAGATGTTTATGAACGGTCGCCATGGAGGACAGACCGAAATGCGCCCCGATTTCCTCGAGCGTCGGCGCGTAGCCGTTCGCGGTAATATACTCTCGCAGATAATCCCATATATTTTTCTGTTTGCGTGTGAGAATCATAGTCGCTCTCCTCCGTGTCGTTATGCACGCGAAGAGAAGGCGAAGCAAGGGAGCCTCTCGCGACAGGTGCCATTTGCCCGCGCTGAAAGGTCTGCCAAGATGAGCGCGCTGGAGGAACCATGCTGGCAACCATGATGCAAAAAACGCAATCGCCTTCCCGTCTGTTGATTCTGGTGTCCGTACTCTTCGTGCTCGCCTATGTGTTCGTCTCGAGTGCGCAGTCTCCGGCCGAGAACATCACCTTGCCCCCAGGATTTTCGCTCAGTGTCTACGCCGAGGATGTGCCCGGCGCGCGCGCGTTGGCATTGGGGACACGTGGCACCGTGTTCATCGGCTCGCAGGACGGTAATGTGTACGCCGTTGCGGATCGCGACCAAGACAATACCGCCGATCGGAGGTACATCCTCGCGCGGGGATTGAACATGCCCAATGGCGTGGCCTTTCGTGACGGGGCTCTGTATGTCGCCGAGGTCAGCCGCATCCTGCGGTTTGATCAGATCGAGGATCATCTAGAGAATCCAGGCGAGCCGGTTGTGATACACGACAAACTGCCGACGGATCGTTGGCATGGCTGGAAGTTTATCGCTTTTGGGCCAGATGGCTTGTTGTATGTGCCCGTGGGCGGGCCGTGTAATGTCTGCGAACGGGACGACGAACGCTATGCGTCGTTATTACGCATGAAACCGGATGGCAGTGAGGTCGAAGTCTTCGCGAAAGGCATTCGCAACACGGTGGGGTTTACGTGGCATCCCGACACCAAAGAGCTGTGGTTCACCGACAATGGTCGGGACATGCTCGGCGATGACCTTCCGCCTGACGAATTGAATCACGCGCCGCGACAGGGCATGCACTTTGGGTTTCCCTATTGTCACGCGGGCACGATCGCTGATCCCGAGTTTGGGAGCAAGCGCAAATGTGAAGAGTTCACTCCGCCAGCGATGAACCTCGGTCCCCACGTCGCCGCGCTGGGGCTGCGATTCTACACCGGCACGATGTTCCCGGAAGAATATCGCAACCAGATTTTCATCGCCGAACACGGGTCGTGGAATCGCTCGACGCCCCTCGGCTATCGCATTTCGTTAGTCCGCGTCGCGGACAACAAAGCCGTCAAGTATGAAACGTTCGCCGAGGGCTGGTTGCAACGCGGTCGCGCGATAGGTCGGCCTGCTGATGTCCTCGTCATGCCTGATGGGGCGTTGTTAGTCTCGGATGATCACGCCGGGGTGATTTATCGGGTGAGCTACAAGAAGCAGTGACGAGACAGGATGTTGGTCAGTGGGCAATGCTGAAGTTCGACTTGCGACCTGCGGGCGGAGGCTGAACTGCCACACCACAGTAAGACTTTGTTCGATCCTTCTTTCGGCCCTTGAGGGAACTGAACGGAAAGGGATGCCCCGGAGAAAGGGAGAAAAACAGCGGGGCTCTTCATGGTACGTTTTGCGCTCAGCTTTCTTCGGCTGCCGCCCGTGCAAAAAACTCTCCTTCCAAGGGCAGCATTTTATACTCCCGTGCTTCCTGAAACCATTTTTCGAAATTGAGGATCGAAAAGCCGACAATTTCTCCCGAAACAGGATGGCGGCTCACGAAGAAGTCATCCTCAACCTCTTCGGATATCGCAGGGGTGGGATCTCCGAGAGAAACATCCAGGACGTCTCCTTCTTTGTCATAGGACATCCTTAACTTCTTTCCCATACGCTTTCCCCTTTCATAATCGAACGTGTGACATACCCGGTTAAAATAAACGACCGCTGCGAATCTTTCTTGATCACAACCAGCAAGAACTTCCCATCCAGAATATCCGTGAAGTATCGATAGTAGAGCAGAACGTCCTCATCTCGTTTGCTTCGCTTCACGTAATCAGGATCAGCAAGAACGGTGGGGAGCTGCTCACGATACTCACTCATAATTGGATGTTCGGTTACGATGTGCTGCCATCGTTCTTCTGTCAATTCCACAGGTTGTGAGAAAACATCGAACCATTGTGGCATGCTTCACTCTTCCGTAGGGCAACGGGGAATCAGTTCCTGTCGCCCGCTGTCGGTCCATACGTCGTGCTTGGCACCCTGACGTAAGAACTTCCAGCCTCATTTGCGTAGTGCCTCCTCCAGCTCTCGTCGCTTCATTACGGTTTCATCCACCTATCAGTAAAACGCCATACTCGCGAAACTCACCGACGACTGCGTCGCCGGATCAACCGACCGGTCGTATTTCAACAGCTTGCCTTCCTTCGCTTCGACGAGATGGAGGAACGTGTACATCGGCGCGAACCCGCAGACCCGCCGTCGGTCGTTGTCTTTGGCGATCTGCGCGAAGAAATCCGCATGATCGACTTTTTCGAGTGCTTCGATCAAACGGTGATCTTCGTTCCGCACCCAATTGAGGAACGCATCGGTCAGTGGTCCCGCATCGCCGAATTTCTGCCCGACATGGGCGAAATCGACTCCCGCGACAAAGCAGACTTTCTTCTCGCTCGCGGTGATCGTCGCTTTGAGTGCATCAAGAAAGACCGCGACTCGTGCGACTTCCACCGGTGGCGTTTTGCTGAGCACCATGTGATGAAAGGACGAAACCAGGATTGGCACGACGGTAAATGGACGTTTGTCGCCAAAGACGTACTGGAGAAACAGCGTCTGGAACTCCAGCGAATGCTCGGTGCGGTGGAGGAGTTGATCGGCGAACAGGTCTTCGGGGTACCGCGCTTGGAACGCGCGAATGAACTCCCGGTCAGTGCGCACCGGGCCTAACGGCGTGTTATAGTCCTTCTCCGTCGCGACAAAGAGGTTCTCCATCCCGTAATGCGAAGTCCCTAACAAAATGAAGAGGTCCGCGTCGCACCGTTCGGCCAGCTCTTTGTAGGCGTATGCGTAGGCTGGACCACCAACACGGAGATCGATGTGTGGGGCGATCAATCCACGTATCGGCGGAACCGCGGGCTGCCCAGTGCGTGGCAGTCCCGGTCCTTGGGGGTCGCGAAAGAAGGCGGTCGTCTGCTCGGTGAACACCTCGGGTCGCGAGGAATAGCAGGTGTCCGCATGGGCCATGTCGCGAACTGGCGCGCGGAAAAACGCATCGTGAATCTCGTTTCGTAACGTCGCGAACCGCTCGCTCTCCAGGTAATGATATTGGTCAAGTTGGCGAATGACCTCGTGGATTTTCTCAAGCGGAAGGACTTGCTTGAATTGCTGAGTAAAGGCGGCCTGAATCTCCGCCACGGAATGCTGCCCATCAAAGTGGGTCATCAGGAAATAGGTTTGATAGGGCACGAGCAGGGGCGTCTTGGCGTAGTTCAGCGGATCGCGAATGTAGATGCGGGTCGGATTGTCCGCCTCAACGGGAAACGCCTCAATATAACGGAGCTTCGGATAGTCCATGTGATTTCACCTTGAAAGCTTGAGTCCGAACTTGATTCGTTGTCACACATAGAATCTTTCTCCGGCGGGAGCAAGCGCGATGAGGCAAGGGGTAGGCAACCGAGCGTCTCTTGTGGCATAGGAGGGAAGGACCGGAGACCGAGGACCGGGGACCGAAGCCTGCGAGTCGGAACTTTGGACTTTGGACCTTGGACCTTGGACCTTGGACCTTCGTTAACCCGAAACCCGAAACTCGAAACCCGAAACTGAGAAAGAGGAGGCATTATGAAATTCGCACTGACTGGTGTTGGGAGCGGCTCGACCGCGCGACCGGAACTGTTGATCGAAGTTGCCCAAAAAGCGGAAGCCCTGGGATTTGAATCGGCGTGGATTCCCGAGCATCTGGCCGTGCCGACAGAGATCACCAGCCGGTATCCCTATTCGTCCGACGGAAAATTCCCTGGCGGCGCGGGCGCGGCGCTGCATGATCCGTTTATCGCTCTGGGCTTCGTCGCCGCCTGCACCAAGACCATCAAACTTGGCACTGGCGTCTTCGTTCTTCCTTTACGTAATCCGCTGGCGGTCGCCAAAGCCGTCGCCAGCGTTGATGTGCTCTCGAACGGACGCTTATTATTCGGAGTTGGGATCGGCTGGTGTGAGGATGAGTTCAACGCCGTCGGCATGAACTTCAAGGATCGCGCGGCGCGGACGCGCGAGTGGCTGAAGATTATGAAAGCCTTGTGGTCGGAAGAGACCCCACGGTTTTCCGGCAAATTCCACAGTTTCGCCCCGGTCGGCTTCAATCCCAAACCGATCCAAAAGCCGCACCCACCGATCATCTTTGGGGGCGAGAGTCGCCCAGCGCTCAAACGTGTCGCCGAAGTCGGCGACGGCTGGTTTGGCTATCGCTACACCCCGGACACGCTGAAACCACAAATCGCGCTGCTCAAGGAGCTGACAGAACAAGCGGGGCGCAAATTCTCCCAACTCGAAGTGACCATCGCACCAGATGCCGGGGTCGAATTAACCCTCGACACCATAAAGCGCTTCGCGGATGCCGGTGTGCATCGGCTGACGACGTTCGCTCCCGGCTTCACGCCACGCGCGAAGTTCGCCACCGACCTCTACCCCAAGATGGAACAGTTCGCGAACGACATCATCGCGAAGCAGTAGCCACACACCGGCGGTTCGCTCTGGGCCGCCGGTCCACACGCGCTTCTTGTACGACTCTCACCGTTCAGATACACAGCTTCATTATGACGCCGTGGACCTCTTTCACCCTTGCGGTGTTGCTGAGCGGGCTGCTCGTGATTGCAGGATGCAACCGCTCTCCTTCCTCCTCGACTGAGACACAGGCAAGTTCCGTCGAACAACAGGACGCGGTCCCGGTTCCGCCTGACCTCAAAGTCACGGTCACGGATCTCGTGCAGGCCGTCGAAACTCTGGATATTCCCAAGATTCTCGCGGCGTACGCCGATGACTTCATGAGTGGTGCCGGGCGTCCCAAGGAAAGTCTGCGCGAAACCCTCGCGCAATTACAAAAGAACCACGTCAAGGTGCATGTCGAAAAAACCGACTTTGAGCAGGCGACTGACGAAGAAGCAAAACTGCGCACGCAAATTCGTCTGCGCTACACCGATACATTCCGCGACTTGGGTGAGGGCGAGGTGCTGGTCACCGATGTTCTCCGCCACTCTCTCCGTAAAGAGGATGAGCATTGGTACATTTATAAGGACCAACGGGTGGCGATGTATCGCGAGGGGCGCTTCGGCGAGAGATCAGCCAATGTGCAAGTGGAAGCGCCCGTGCAGATTCCGAGTGCTCCAGATTATACCGTGACCATCTCCGTCCAACGCGAGTCAGACAAAACCTATCAAGTCATGGTCACCAATTATCTTGAAGACCCCGGATTCTTGCCGCCACCAGATATTGTCACGGAGTTGCCCGAACAAGGACCCTTGACCATCACCCTGACCCATAACCCCCAGGGGCGGGGTGAAATGGTTCGCGTCACCGTCATTACCGAAGATAGTCTTGGGAATTGGGTTGGCGCCACCACGGTCTCGAAGTACGTGCCTGGCCTCTCCACGGAAGAGGGCGACGAAGCGCAGCTCGACACCTAACACGTGAACGTGTAACACGTGAACGTGGAACGGATGGCCGAGCAACACCCGCGATTTTTCTCCTACGTGTATCGGTTGGTCTCGCAAGTGCCCAAAGGCAAGGTCGTGACCTACGGACAAGTCGCCGCGTTGCTTGGAGCCCCTCGGGCCGCGCGGGCCGTCGGCACCGCGTTGCGCTATCTGCCTCCACCATTATCACGGACCGTTCCCTGGCAACGGGTGATTAACTCCTCTGGCGGCATCAGTATCCGTGGCGATGTGTTCCGCGTTGACGAACAACGCTTGTTGCTCGAAAGCGAGGGAATTGAATTTGGCCGTTCGGGGAAGGTCGATCTGAAGAAGTATCAATGGCCGGGACCGAAGCAGAAGATCAAAACGCCACGTTGGACGGAGTGGTAGAAGCTGACAAGGTGCGTGCTCTCCCTTCCTTGGCATGAAGTTCGCGAGTTTCGGGTTCCGAGTTCCCTCTCCCGGCTGGGAGAGGGCTAGGGTGAGGGGGATCAAGTGATCCTTTCCTTTGCCTACGGAATCAACACCAATTTCCCCACCGACTCGCGCGATTCCATGAGGCGGTGCGCCGCTGGCGCATCGGCAAGCGGGAAGGTCTTGCCCACTAACATCTTGAGTTTGCCTTGCCCCATGAGTTGGAAGGATTTTTCAATCCCTTCCTTGTGCTTGTCCGGCATTGACGACACCGTGTAGAGGACGAAGCCACTCACTTTAAGTGAATTCTGAAAAAGGGTCATCAGATTGACCGGATCGGGAATGCCACCGGCACGGCCGTACAGCACGAGATGGCCGAAGGGCGCGAGACATTGGATACCCTTTTCCAACGTCGGTTTGCCGACGGCATCAAGAATCAGATCGACGCCCCTGTCGTTGGTCAATTTCTTCGCTTCGGCGGCGAAGTCATCCTTGACATAATTGATCACCGCGTCCGCCCCGTATTGTTTGACCAGATCAATTTTACTGTCACTCGACACCGTCCCGATGACACGGGCCCCCGCTGCTTTGGCGATCTGTACGGCAACGATGCCGACGCCACCCGCCGCTGAATGGACCAGGACGGTTTGGCCAGGCGTGGTGTGATGTGCCGTATGCAGCATGTGATACGCGGTTAGGGTTTGGATCGGGAACGCCGCGCCTTGCTCAAAACTGACGAAGTCCGGGATCGGGATCACCTGGGCGGCGGAAACGGTGCAATACTCGGCGTAGGTCTTAATGCCAATCGCCGCGACGCGCATGCCCGGCTTGAGATGGGTCACATCCGGAGCCACCGCGTCGATCATTCCCGACCCTTCCAGTCCTGGGGTATCGGGCAGTTTTGGTTTCATCAGATACTGTCCCTGACGAAACAAGGTATCGGCGAAGTTGATGCCGATGGCGTGATTTTTGATCCGCACCCAGCCCGGTCTGGGCTCTGGCAACGGGACCTCACCGATTTTCATAACATCTGGGCCACCGATTTCATGAAAGAGAATCGCTTTCATTTCCTATCCCTCCTCGCAATGGTCATTGGCTTTTGCTACTAGCGCAAGGCGACTGAGGAAGATAGATGGGCCGGTGCTCCCTTGACATTCTCGCTGGCTCTGGGACAAAAGCTATCACGATTGCGAATTTGGGATTGCGGATCGCGGGGTAAGGGTTCTGAATTTTTCAATTCTTAATTCTTCACTCTTAATTCTCATGCTTCGCTCATTTCTTAAAGCACTTTTGAGAATTGACAACTGAGGATCATACGAAAAGGTCATTCTGATCAAGAATCGCACTGAAAAATCATGAAACGAGTGAGTTCAAGGACTATGTGGACACCAACCTGAAGAGGGT
>CAMBFS010000123.1 GCA_945865755.1 Klebsiella pneumoniae | reverse complement strand
TGAACGAAAACCGTGGCAGTGCGAGTGCAGTTCCTGAAATCATTGGGCATCTGCGACAGCGATGGCGCCACGTGCTCGTGCACTCCACTTTTGGGTACCACGACGGGGCCTGTTTTCATTCAAGAACTTTCCGAACAGACTCTTAGACTTTGGACATAATTGATGCTCTCAGCTAGCGGCGTGTGGTTTTATATCGTCAAAGGCGGGCCAGTGATGATTCCCATCCTGGCGCTGTCGGTCGTGGCGTTAACGATTGTGCTGGCGAAGTTCTGGGAGCTGTGGCGCTTTCGGACGCACCTCGACAAACTCACGCGCAAGCTCCACCTGTTCATGCAGGAAGGGAACCTCAGCGCCGCGTTGCACCTGTGTCGCGATGACAATACTCCACTGAATCGGCTGTTTGAGTTCGCGCTCGTGCATCGCGCGCAAGAACGGGCGGACCTGACGCGCCGACTCGAACGAGCAGGCGGAGAGGTGGTCGCTGACCTTGAGTCCTTCATGCCCGCCTTAGCCACGGTGATCGGCGTCGAGCCGATGCTCGGTTTTCTCGGCACGATTGTCGGACTAATAAAAGCCTTCATGGCCTGGGAACGGATGGGAGAGCAGATCACCATCAATATGTTGGCCGGTGGCATCTATGAAGCGATGATTACCACTGCGGCGGGGTTGATCGTCGCGATTCCCTATTACTTGGTTTACAACCACCTCGTGTCACGCATTGGCGTGCTCGCCCGCCAGACAGAAGAGCGAACCGAGGAGTTTGTTGATGTCCTGACCGTCACCAATTTCCGGGAGCCGCTCCGCCATGCGCTTTAAGCGACAGAGCAAAATTCTCCTCAGCCTAGAGTCCGTGGCGCTCACGGACATCATCATGAACCTGTTCATCTTCTTTTTTATCACCTTCAGTTTGATGGCGACCTTTCATAAAGCCAACGAGGGCCAGGTCGCGGTCACCCTCCCGAAAGCAACGACCGCAACCCCACCCGTGGAGAAGAAAAGTCTGTTGGTGAGTTTGGCGAAAGAAGGCGGTCTTTTTCTCGATAACACGCCGCTCACCCTGGAGCAGTTACGCACCCATTTCCAAGTCCAGCAAAGACAGGGGGCCGATCTCACGCTCGTGATTCGTGCCGATAAAGAAGTGTCGCATGGACGTGTCGTGGAGGTGATGGACCTGGCCCGTACTGCGGGGCTCAATCATCTGGCGATTGGTACGCAGACGAAGTAGGAGCTTGGGGATTTGAGACTTGAGGCTTGGGACTTGAGACTTGAGGCTTGGGACTTGAAACTCGAAACCTGAAACCCGAAACTGTCCCCATGACCCCCTGGCAGGAACACAATCTCGCAGCCATCAAGCGACGCTTAGCCGCCGCCCGTCGTGCCCCAACCGGCCTGCTGTTCGAGCAGGTCTCACCACACAATCACATCCTCGTGCGGCGGTCGGATGACCAACTGCTGCTCTGTTATCGCCATACCCGTGGCAAGCTGGAAGAAATCCAATCACGCCTGAGTCTCTCCGATCCCCTCAGCCTCCTGTCCGACTACACGCAGGCGATGCTGCTCACCCTCGCTTGGCGACCCGACCCACGACGGATTCTGCTCATCGGGCTAGGCGGCGGACGGTTGCAGATGATCGTGCATCATTATTTGGAACAGACCCAGCTCGACACCGTTGAGCTGGATGCCGCGGTGCTGGAGGTTGCCCGGCGCTTCTTCGGCTTTCTACCGGATGACCGCCAACAGGTGGTGGTGCGCGACGGTCGCGAGTATCTGCGGGAGACAAGTCGCACCGAACGCCACGACCTCATCTTTCTTGATGCCTACCATGCGAGCGGAGTCCCGCTGCATCTCAGTACCCAGGAATTTTACGACGAGTGTCGTGCGAACCTCACGGATGGTGGGGTGGTGGTGACCAATCTCCACGCTTCCACTTCAGTCTATGACGCGGTGCGCAAGACCTTCGCGCAGGCTTTTCGCCATACGATGGCCTTTCGCCTGCTCGGTGGGAACATCGTAGTGATTGGCACCGACGGCGAGCAACTTAGCGTGTCCGAGGTCTGCCAACGCGCGACAGTGGTGCAGGAGCACTATGGGTTCGATTTCGCGTTACCGGAGATCGCCAAGCGACAAACTTCTGGTGCGCCGTATCGCCAGAGCGCGCCGGTGTTACGGGATGCGTATACGCCAGTGGGTGGAGAGCCATCACGGTCCTAACGAATGGTGAAAAAGACGTGAAGCATTAAGTACACCACCGGACCAGTCACAGCGACATAGAGCCACAGGGGAAAGACCCACTTCACCAACCGGCGGTGGGCTTGGCGGCGATCCGCCCACCCCGCCAGATAGGACAGCAGAATGAACGGCAGGCTGATCGCGGCGAGCGCGATGTGGGTAATAAGGAGAAAAAAGTACACGGGCCGTATCCAGCCCGTGCCGGTGAACTTGGTTTCCGTGCTGGTGAAGTGATAGAGCACATAGCCGAGCAGAAAGAGACCCGACAAGATCATCGCCGTGGTGACGTAACGCTGATGCCACACAATATCGCCGTTCTTCACCGCCCGCCTCGCCAACACCAGGCAGACCGCGACCAGCGCATTCAGCGTTGAATACACGGCGGGCAGGAAGTCCAAGCTGACACCAGGCGGAAGGTCGATATGGAACTCTGGTCGTCTCATCAAGCCGATCAGCACGAACACGAACCCGGTGACGATCCACACGAGGAGTCGGAGTTTCCGTTCGGCGGCGGGACTGAGTGTGTTTGGCTGTGTCATAGTTGTTGACGACCCGCACTACCTGGTTCTCTTCGTGGAGGCAAGGCTCCATGAGGAAAAGTCATTTGCTCCCTCCTCACCCTCGCCCCGGTATGTCGAAAAAGAGCAGAAAGGGTTATGTGCAGAATCAACGGAATGACGCGAGGGTCACTCATAACCTGTCACCCAACAAAGGAGGATTGTATGGACATGCAAACATTCTGGCGTGAAGTGGAAAAGATCGCCGACGAGTTCAACATTGGACGGCACCCGTTAGTCCAACGGATCAACGAGGGCAAAGCCTCCAAGGAGCACATCAAGCAGTTCGCCATTGAGCACTACGAAATGACGGTGCGCGATTCTGGCCCGTATATCGCTCAAGGCTACGTCAACATGGTCAAGCTGGACGCCCAGGGAGCGGAGTTGATGGCCGAGAACTTCGCGGAAGAGGCGATGGGGGAACATACGCATACGGGGGGACATTGCGAGTTGCTCTATGAGTTCTGGGAAAAGGGGCTGGGACTGCCGCGCGAAGAACTGGCAACGTCGAGCGCGTCGGCTGCCGCGCGCGCGATGAATGCCTATTTCTGGCACATGATGACCAATAAAATCCGCTACTCTGGCGCGCTTGGGATGCTGGAAGGTGGGTTTTCCCTCGCTTGTGAGAAGATGCTGGCGGGCTTGCAGGCCCATTACAGCATGAAACCGGAAACGTTGCGGTTCTTCTCTGGCCACGTCGAAGCGGATCGCGAGCATGGAAAGACAGGGCGCAAGCTAGTTGAGAAACTGCTGACTACCGAGCGCGACCGGCAGGAGTTCCTCAAGGAAGCGCGTTGTCTCGGTCAATTGTACTGGAACGGCTGGGAAGCGATGTCGCAATAGTGCTCCCCCCTCAGTAAGGAGAAAATCCCAACTCCTGTTTCGATCCATGCACGGACGAATGATTGACTTGAAAAACCCAGGTTGTTACGGTCTGGCCAGGAGGAACCTGTTATGGCCTCGGTCAATAAAGTTATTCTGGTGGGTAATCTCGGAAAAGATCCAGAGGTACGTTTCACCCCAAGTGGGCGAGCGGTCGCGAAGTTTCCCATCGCGACCGCGGAGTCTTGGCTGGATCAAGACAACAATCGGCAGGAACGCACCGAATGGCACAACATCGTGGTGTGGGGAAAACCCGCCGAGGCGTGTGGCCAATACTTGGCCAAAGGCCGGCAAGTGTTCGTTGAGGGCGCGATCCGCTCCCGTACGTACGATGACAAAGATGGGATCAAGCGCTACGCCACTGAAATTGTCGCGCAACGAGTGCAATTTCTCGGCAGTCCTGGCGGTAGTGGCGGCGGCGGCGGAGGTGGTGGTGGCGGTGGTGGCGGTGGTGGCCGCGCACCCAGCTCGGGCGGCGGAGGAGGTGGTGGTGGTGGCTCGTTTGACGAGTTCGGCGGGGGGCCGATTCCAGAAGACGACGTACCGTTTTAGGGGAATGACACGGAAAGCGTAAAACATCATCGCCCTTTCCCCCGAGACGTTTTACGCTTTCCGTTTTACGCGCTTACTTCCGCCACTCCTTCCCGGATCACATCCTTCCCCTCCGGGTTATACGTCTCGTAGACATAGGTGTTCACGCCACCGCGGTCTGACACTGGCCAGACTGCGGTGGTGATCTCCTGCCCCGGGAAGACGGGGCGTGAAAAGCGCGCGCGCAGGCGGTGGAGCTTACGGGGATCGCGATCACAGAGATGGTCAATCATCACCTTTGAGGTGAACGCCATCGTACACAACCCATGCACGACAATGCCGGGAAGCCCGGCGAGTTTCGCCACGTTCTCGTCCACATGAATAGGGTTGTGATCGCCAGACGCGGACGCATAGCGGAAAGTCTGATCGTCGTCGACTTTCTGTCGTACTCGTAACAACGGGTCTCCCACGGGCGCGGATTCTCCCGCTCGTCCGCGTTCACGTGAGCGTACACGTGGACCCCGAATCAGCGCGGTAAACAGCATTCGCTGTACGGCTTCTCCGCGCTGATTGCTGCACTGGACCTCGACCGTCAGGGATTCACCCGCCGGCTCGTCGGTGATCGCCGCGATGGTCGCGACGCTGGTAATGATGTCGCCTGGCACCATCGGACGCGAAAAATACAAGTCTTGTTCACTGTGCAGGAGGCGGAGGACATCGACCCCAAGATCGCCATCGGTCATCACCATCATAATCGACAGCCATCCGGTGACGACCCCGAACATGGGCGGGGCAATGATACCGCCAGGGCGGCTGGTATCGGTAAACCACGGATTATCGTCATTGTACGCATGGGCGTAGCGCATCATCGCTTCAGCGGTGACGCCGTAGTTTTGTGGCGCATATTGTTTGCCGAGGAATCCGCGATTCAACCCCATGCCTCCTCCAATTCTTTTGGGCCTGTTACTCCCAATATCCGTCATCGACAAAACTGATGTATTTTCCCCTGCCGATAATGAGATGATCGAGGACACGCACCCCCATGACATCACCAACATCGCGTAGGCGGCGCGTAATGTGCAAATCTTCCTGACTAGGGGTTGGGTCCCCACTGGGATGATTGTGGATCAAGACCACCGCCGCCGCCGATTCCCGAATAATCGGATTGAAGACCTCACGCGGGTGGACGAGGGACGAGGTCAGCGAGCCTTCGGAGATCCGCACGTCCTTGATCTTCCGATTCTTGGCATCCAGCAAGAGGACATGAAACTCTTCTTTTTTCAGACCGCCGAGATGTTCGCGATAATGATGAAAGATGTCGGCACTCGAGCGAAACAGCTCGCCCCGGCGGATTTCCTCTTGCGAGAAACGTTTGGCGATTTCGAGAGCGGCTTTAATCTGTGCCGCTTTGGCCGGGCCGATGCCTTTAATGACACAGAAGTCTTGCACGCTCGCTTCTTCGAGTCGACGAAACGAGTTATCAAACCGCCCCATCAGCTCACGCCCGTGGTCCAGCGCGCTCTGTCCGGTGCTCGCTTCTCCCGTGCGCAGAATAATCGCTAACAGTTCGGCGGGCGAAAGCGCCTCCGGCCCTTTCTCCAGCAGCTTCTCACGCGGGCGGTCCGATTCTGGCCATTCTTTTATCGGCAGCATGGATAGGAACCATTGATGGGGTGGCGTGCTTTACTTCACCGAGTGGTGTGCACCTTGAGTTCCATGCCCTATTCTCTCGTCGCGGCGAGATCCTCATTGGTAAACTTTTCCACCTCGACATCGTGGGGTTCTTGCGGCTGTTGTGGGTGTTGCCATTCTTCTTCTGATGAGTCGAATTCTTCCGACGGCGCGGGGCGGCTGCCCTTGGTGACTTCGGTCGGCATGCCCGTTTTCGCCATCAACGCCTTGAGCAACAAGCGCGAGTCGATCAGCTCGCTGAAACCATTTTCGTAAGCGATTTTTTGCGCCTCCTGCCATAAGTCGGGCACGATCTTGTAGATGTCTTCATGCACTTCGGCGTACACCTTGCCGTTCAGCACGCCAAGTTTCACTGGCTGGTAGACGAACTCTCCCGGACTGCCAACGCGAACGACATCGAAGAATTGTTGAATGTCCTCGGGGTACAGACGAATGCAGCCATGCGTGACCAAGCGCCCAACGGCCCACGGATTATTGGTGTCGTGAATCTTATACAAGGGCAGCGTTAAGTCGAGGCGATACTTCCCCATGGGATTATCCGGTGAGCCCGCCGGAATGAAATCCTCAGTCCACCCTTTTTCGGCGATGCGTTCCTTCTTAATCGAGTCGGGAATCACCCACACCGGGTTTAGGGTTTTTCCATTGATCTTGAATTTCGCGATCGGCGTGGGCCAGTCCTCACGGCCAAGACCAACGGGCAACGTCACCACGGAGCGCTGCGTCATGCCTTTGGCTCGCGGTGGGAAATAGTAGAGCCGCATCTCCGGGATGTTGACGACAACCCCCTCGTAGCCACTTTGAGGGAGAATCCAGAAGGTTGGCAGTTGGATCGTCTCACCAAAAGGCGGGAGCCACGGGTCCATATTGGGATAGACGCCAGTTACTTCATTGTAGCCCAGGTCTAAGTAGCGGGCGACGTCAAGCAGCGTGTCTTTTTTCTGTAACGTGTACTGGCGTGGCGCCCCAATGATGGTCTGGGCATTAAGGTCCCCTGGTTTCTCTGGCAGCGTGAACGGGCGGGCGACGATGATGGTCTTGCTATAAAAAGTGTCTTCATCCCAAGCGGTGGCCGAAGAAGCGCCAACCGTGACACTCGCGGTCGCGAGCGATAGTATCCCAATAACGCGAAAGAATTTTGCCTGTATACTCATAAGTCCTCAAAACCTCCCCCTGCATGTAGGCAGGAGTGTAACACGTCGGTGTCTTCCCCACAAAGAGAAGACACCGAAAAAATTCCTCTGCTCAAGCCTGACAGGTTGTGAGCCCTTAGAGCTTGGGAGGAGTCGGCGTGGGGTCCTTTTTACGACGAGGCGGCTTTTTCTGTTTGTGCTGTTCGGCCAGAAGTCGATCGAGTTTCATATTGACGTTGACGAGACTCCCCTGCACGGTCTCTAGCTTGGCAAGCAGCTTGTTGTAGTCGTCTTTGGATGGAATGTTGAAAAGGAGAAGGAAGGAGTCAACGCTACGGTCGATCTTGCCTTTCGTGGCCGCCGCGTTTTTCAGCGCTTTCTTGGCGACGGTCGCGACGGTGGGATTGGACAACATTTCGGTGAGAAAGCGATTGAATCCTCCCTCACCGGCCTCATAGAGCTTGTCAAAGAGTGAATGTTCTTCGCTCACCCTGCCTTCATACAACAAGATGCCGCAAAAGAGTAGGGCGTGAATAGTCACATCTCAACATGGACAAAAGTGAAGCAATGGAATAATCCTGTACTTCCAAGGGTTGTGAAAGAACAAATATGATCACGGTTGAAAACGTCACCAAACGCTTTGGCCCTATTCTGGCTGTTGATCAGATATCTTTTCACGTGCCGCGTGGAGAAGTGGTCGGCTTTCTCGGCCCCAATGGCGCGGGCAAGAGCACGACCATGCGTATCCTGGCGGGTTACTTTCCGCCAACGTCGGGACATGCCACTGTCGGCGACCTGGATGTGGTCACGCAGACACATCGTGTGAAGCAAATGGTCGGCTATTTTCCCGAGCGCGTGTCGGTCTATCCTGAGTTACCGGTACGCAGCTTCCTTGATTTTGTCGCTGAGGCGAAGGATGTTCCGCGTCGCGAACGGAAGCAAGAAATTGCTCGCGTCATTGAAGCCTGTGGGCTCGAGAAGGTCAGTGATCGTATCATCGGTCACCTCTCGAAAGGCTATCGCCAACGCGTCGGCATTGCCCAGGCCTTGGTTCATAAGCCAGAAGTGTTGATTCTCGACGAACCGACGATTGGACTCGATCCCGAACAGGTCGTGGAGATTCGCAAACTTATTCGCGACCTGGGCGCGGACCGCACCGTCATCATCTCGACCCACATTCTGTCCGAAGTCAGCACTGTGTGTGACCGCGTCATTATTATTAACGGTGGGAAGATTCTCGCGTCGGAATCGCTGACTGATCTCCGCGCCCAATTGCAACGCACGCGCCGATTACAGGTCGAGGTCGAGGGACCGGAGGCGCGAATTCGCGGTCTGTTGGAACAGATGCCGCGAGTCGAGACGGTCCAAAGTCCCAAGTCCAAGGTCCAAGGTCCCGAAACGAATGGACCCGTGACGTTTGTCGTTGAGTACACGGGCGAAGACATTCGCAAAGAGGTCAGCCGCGCGCTACTCCAGCAAGGGTGGGGACTCCTCGAAATGCGCGGACTGGAATTGACGCTCGAAGATATGTATCTGCAACTTGTCCAGCAATCGAAAGGCACGGGCGCGGGAGTCTACCTTGCTCCCGCGACGTTAGTGGCGGAACAGTAAACATTGCGGATTGCGAACTGACTACTGACTATGCGTCGGTAGAGACGCAATATCTTGCGTCTCTACTGACTACTGACTACTGACTACTGACTACTGGCTACTTTTTATGAAATTCATGTGCGTTTTCAAGAAAGAGCTGCGGCTCTACTTCGGGTCGTTCATCGCGTACTCGCTGATGACCGCCTTCTTGATCCTCACCGGCTACTTCTTCTACACCGACATGATCTTTTTTGACCTCTTCGGTGACTTCATGGACATTACGTCGTCATTGTGGACCTACTACTTTCTCGACCTGCGCTTTGTCACCATGCTGATTCTGCCGTTGCTGACCATGCGTCTGTTCGCCGAGGAAAAAAAGCTCGGCACCATTGAGTTGCTGTGGACCTATCCGCTCAAGGACCCGCATATCATTCTTGGGAAGTTTCTCGCCTGTTTCTTCATTTTTTTTCTGATGGTCTTTCTGACTCTGGCGTACCCGCTCCTGCTGTCCACCGCGCATGAGTTCGCTTGGGGGCCGCCACTGGCTGGGTATCTGGGCACGATTCTGCTGGGAGCCACGTTTATCGCGTGTGGCATGTTCATCTCCTCGCTCACGGAAAACCAGGTCGTGTCCGCCATGTCCACCTACGGACTGCTGGTATTTTTCTGGTTTCTCACGTGGAACGAGGAAGCGATTGGCACCCAGGTCATCAGTGTGGTGAGTCAGTTCTCACTATTTGATCGGTTTCAAGATTTCGCCAAGGGGGTCATTAACAGTAAAGACATCGTGTTTTTCCTGTTGATGACGCTCTTCTTTCTGTACCTCACCTTACAGTCGTTGGAGTCGCGAAAATGGCGCGGGATACGGTAACTGCTCCTCCTGCTGATATGAGTCTGACCGGAGTGCTCGGACGTGAGTCCACCCGGCGCTTCGCCTTGCTCAGTGTGGAATTCCTGTTGCTGCTGATCATTGTCATCTCCATTGGCCAGCTTTGTATCCGCACGAATCTGCGCTTCGATATGACTCCGACCCAAAAGTACAGTCTTTCGGAGGTGACCATCCAGAGTCTGAAGGCGCTCTCACAGCCTGTGCGGGCGACAACTTTCTATCGACGTGGGGACCGTGAGAAATACAACGAACTGATGACGATGTTGCAAGAGGCTAATCCACAACTGTTCTCGTATCAGCTTTTTGATCTCGACCGCGCGCCAGGGGTAGCGCAACGCTATGGCGTCTCCGCGTATGGGGCGACTGTCGTGGAGACCGCGACCAATAAGGTCACCACCCCAGTGAGTGACGAAGAGCGGCTGCTTAACGCGGTCCTGCGGGTGATGCAATCGGAAAAAACCATGTATTTCGTCCTGGGGCATGGGGAAAACGATTTGAGCGACTCGGAAGAGCGCATTGGTTATGGAGTGCTGCGTCGCGTTCTCGAAACGGAAAATTATCGTGTTCGCCCGCTGCCCTTACGACAGGCGGAAGCGGTTCCCCGTGACGCCAACCTTGTCGTTATCAGCGGGCCGAAAGAGGATTTTTCTCCGCCAGAATTGCAAGCCCTGTCCACCTATTTCGCTGGGGGAGGCAATGGCCTGTTTTTGCTTGACCCCTATACGGTCCCAGAACTCGCGCGCTTCCTCGATCAATTCGGGTTTGCTCTCGCCGAGGACATCGTGGTCGATAGTCAGACGCAGATGTCAGGGGGCGATCCATTGATGCCGATCATTGGTACCTTTTCCAAGGAAGTATTTCCGCGTGATCCGCGTGGCGAGCCGATTCTCCCGATGGTTCGGCCCGTGCGTGTCCAGAATGGTAAGGCTCAGGCGTTCGCGTTTTCGAGCGACACCAGTTGGGCCCTGAAGAATCGGGCGCGGGTGGAAAACCAGAACGACTTGGTTTTCGCGGAAGGGGAAGACGAACGCGGCCCATTGCCGGTCGCGGCGGTAGCCCCCACTGGCAGTGGGAAATCCGGCAAGATTGTCGTTATCGGGGACTCGAATTTCGCGGACAACTTTTATGCGCGTATCCCTGGCAATGTTGATTTTTTTATGAACACCGTGGGATGGATGCTGGACCGCCAAGAGCTGGTCGCGCTCGGACGAGTCGCCAATGTGCCAGAGACGAAACGCAATTTCACGCCGCAACAGACTCTCTATCTCACCGCGTGGCAATCCCGACTGTTCTTCTGGCTGATGGTGGTGATTGAACCTCTCGCGGTCTTCCTGATTGGCATGGCGGTCTTCGCGCGACGGAGGCAAAGAGGATGATCGGTTCACAGGAAAGCCGACGAGTCATGGTGCTTGGGGCCCTAGCGTTGCTGTTGGGGAGCTACACGTATGTCACCACTCCCGCCAAAACCCAGCTCGCCTCACAAGCGCAACAAGAGCAGCAGGACCATCCGATCTTCGAATGGAACACGGACAAGATCACGCACCTTGAGGTGATGTTCGACGAGCAGCATCTCGTCGCGAAGCGCACGGCGGAAGGGTGGCAGCGGGAACAAACTGGCGCGCCACTTCCTTCGGCGGTCGTCGATGATTTTCTGGTGTCGCTCACGAAGCTCGTCAATCTGGGCAATGTGGACGGGCAAGCCGGAGAACTTTCTGAATACGGCCTCAAACCGGCCAAGACACAAATTTCCCTCCAAGTCGAAGGGGTAGGGACCCAAACGCTGGTCCTGGGCAAGCATAACCCAGTGAGCACGAGTTTGTACGCCCTGGTCAATCAATCCCCACAAGTGATTCTCGTCGGTTCGGTGCTCTCGTGGGATTTGCGCAAGCTGATGGACGCGGCGAAAAGCCTCGACGCCGCTCAACAGACGCCAAGCTGAGAGGCTGTGAAAAAATCGGCTACTTGGCTTCTCTGGAAACTTCGTGAGGCGCGCAGGGTTCTCGGTTCTTCGTCACAACTGAGCAGGCCGTAGCCTCTTTTCGGGCCTTCGGGAGAGCCGCAGCGCGTGGTTTTCGCCTCG
>CAMBFS010000122.1 GCA_945865755.1 Klebsiella pneumoniae | reverse complement strand
AAGTGATCTTTCCTTCATTTACGACAGTTCGACCACAATCCGCCCACCAACCTCACGCACCGGATACGTGCGCACAGTCACATCCTCGCCCTGACAGCGTCCAGTTTCCAAGTCGATTTTCCAGGCGTGGAACGGGCAGATCACCTTGCCGCCACCAGCGATGCCATCGGCCAGCGGGCCGCCACGATGGGGGCAGGCATTATCGGTGGCGAAGAGGCGACTATCACGTTGCCGGAAGACCGCGATCGTTTTGTCCTTCACCACAAACGCGCGTCCTTCACCCAGGGGGATAAAGCCGACCGGACCGAGATCGATTATTTGTGGGATGGTGGTGACAGGGGTCCAAGTATTGTCCATGCGTGCGGTTTGTGCGGTGCTGCTTCTCATAATATGCGGGCCTCCTCTGTTGTCGCCCCCACCACCACCGCATTCGCGAACTGACTTGCATGAACCGGATGCTCCGCCTCCGCCCACGGGTCTGTGTACGCCGCCACCGCCGCTTCGATCTCCGCATCCAGCCGCGCGCAAATCCCCTCGCTATCCTCCACCAACACATCGCGCAGCTTCTCAATCCCTAACCGCTCCACCATGCCGTAGGTCCGCTCCAAATACTTGGCATTCTCGCGGTAGTACTGCATGAAACGCCCCATATACAGCAGTACCTCGTCATGTGTGGAGACGGTGCACAAGAGGTCCCCCTTGCGCACCGAACTCCCCGCCGCTCCACCCACGTATATCTCCCACTGCCCCCCCTCGATCGCCACCGCCCCCAGGTCTTTGACATACGCTTCCGAACAATTGCGCGGACACCCCGTCGTCGCCAGCTTCATCTTGTGCGGGGACTCCACCCCTTGGAACCGGCGCTCAATCTTCTGTGACAACCCGATGGAATCGCCCAGCCCGTAGCGGCAGAAGTCCGTGCCTACGCAGCTTTTGCACGTGCGAAACGCCTTGGTGTACGCATGCCCACTCGGCATCCCCAGGTCCCGCCAGATGCTCGGTAGGTCCTCTTTCTTGAACCCCAACAGGTCGATGCGCTGGCCGCCGGTGAACTTCACCATGCGGGCATGATATTTTTCCGCCACCTCGGCGATGCGTTTCAGTTCCGCCGCCGTGGTCACGCCGCCATAGATGCGGGGGATCACACTGAACGTGCCGTCATTCTGAATGTTGGCGTGTACGCGGTCATTGATGAAGCGCGCGTCCCGCTCGTCGTCGTACTCCCCCGGCCACAGCGATTTGAGTAGCGAGGCCAGCCCCGGCTTGCTGCCCGGGTCCTCCTTGCCACCCGCCAGCACCCGAAACACCGCGCTCACACTCTTGAGCCCGTGCTCCTTGATCGCGGCGATGAGCAGCGGTTTCGTCAGCGGCACGCCGGGGACGTAATAGTGTTCGCTGGGGTCCTCGACCACCTCGCCCGCGTACACTTCCAAGAGTTGCATAATCAGGCTTTTGCAACTGCCGCAGCCCGTGCCCGCCTTGGTGTGCACGCCGACCTGCGTCACCGATTTACACTTGCCAATCAGAATCGATTCCTTGATCTTGCCTTTGGCGATGCCGTTACAGTTACAAATTTGCGCTTGATCGGGCAGGTCGAACACCGAGAGAATCGGCATGCCGCTCGACGTGCCAAACAACAGGTCCGCGCGTCGTTGCGGTACGGCGGAATTGAGCATGAACATCTGCGTCAACACCCCGGCGGTGTCGGTTTCGCCCAGCAGGATCGCGCTGGTCAGGATGTCATCGTGGATCACCAGTCGTTTGTAGACGCCCCGCGACGGTTCGCGGTACACCACCACGTCCGCGTTCGCCGGGAGTTGCTTGGGGTCGCCCATCGACACTAGGTCGATACCCATGACCTTGAGCTTGGTCGCGAGTTTGGAGCCGTGGTAGGACGCGCGAGGGTTGGTGCCGGTTAGCACATCGGCGATCACCTTGGTCTGCTCCCAAATCGGATCGACCAACCCATAGATGACTCCGCGATGTTGGACACACTCCCCCACCGCGAAAATGTCGGGATCACTGGTGCGTAACTGGTCATCGCAGACAATGCCGCGTTCGACGGTCAGGCCCGAATCCTTGGCGATCTCGACGATCGGGCGGATGCCAGTGCTGATGACCACCATGTCGGTGTCGAGGACCGAGCCATCCTTGCAGCGAAGCCCGGTGACATGGTCGTCGCCCAAGATATGCGTGGCGATGGTGCTCGGCAGGACGCGGATGCCCATGCCTTCAATCGCGGTCTGTAACATCGCGCCCGCTTCGGGATCGAGCTGCGCGGCCATCAGTTGCGGAAAGGCTTCAAGCACGGTCACGGTCACCCCATGCGTGAGCAGCCCGCGCGCGGCTTCGAGTCCCAGCAGTCCCCCACCGATCACCGTGGCGGTGCGGCAGCGTTTGGCATACGCGGCGATCTGTTCACAATCATCAATGGTGCGAAAGAGAAAGGTGCCGGCTTTGTCGGTCCCTTCGAGAGGCGGGACAAAGGGGCGCGAGCCGGTGGCGATAATGACGGCATCGTAGGGTACTTCCACCCGCGCGGCGTTGACATCACACCCGTCGAGCCCATACGGAGCCGCCGTGGTGCGTAACGGGCTGCCGATCACCACGCGCCGGTCACGGTCGATCACTGCGGCTTTGACTCCCGCATGCAACGTGATCTGGTTTTTCTCGTACCACGAGAGCGGATTGAGGAAGGTCTCTTCCATGCGTTGCGAGCCATTGAGGACATTGGAGAGCAGAATGCGATTGTAGTTGCCGTAGGGTTCGGCGCCGAACATGGTAATGGCGAACTGGTCTGGGTCGCGTTCGAGGATTTCCTCCACCACGCGCGCGCCCGCCATGCCGTTGCCGATCACCACGAGATGTTTTCGTCCGTCTTCAGTCATGGGTGTGAATGCCTCATTTTTGCTATGCGCCTTGCGCGGTGTTGGAAGGAGAGCAATTCCCAGACCGTTCGTTTGCGCTTGTGGATTCGCGGCAAACCCGGTAGAAAGTCGAGGCTTTTTGCTGAGGAAACGGCGCGGTTGCTCCAATGCACGTGCGTAGTGCTTGGAAAAGAGGCAGGGCCGTTGTTCTGCTGGCTCTGGGGAAGCAGAGAAGAGCGACAAATCAAAAGGCAAAAAGCAAAAGGCAAAAATGCGGGGACCAAGGCGGAAGGGGAAACGGGGACGGGGAGGGGAAACGGAGAATCGGGGAATGGGCACCTTTCCTTCTTCGTCTCCGATTCTTCCCGTCGCCGATTCTCCGATTCGTTTTTCCGCCGGGCAACACGGCTGGACGTTGAACGGCTGCCGCTGGTAGATTGCCCTCACTATGAAGCGTTTTTTCAATACGACAGGCCCCGTCAATGCCGAAGATCATTATTGCCTCGCTCCATTGCAACGGATCAATCTCGACGAAATCCTGCCATTGATCGAACAGAAAAGGTATTTCGTGCTGCATGCCCCGCGGCAAACCGGCAAAACCTCCTGTCTGTTGGCCTTGATGGACTACCTCAATACGCAGGGGCAGTATCGCTGTGTCTATACCAATGTGGAACTCGGACAGGCGGCGCGCGAGGATGTGGCGGCGGCGATGCGGGCCATCCTGGGCCAAGTGGCGTCACGTGCGCGCTGGGCGCTCAATGATGACTTTGTTGATACCCATTGGCTCGACATTTTCACCAAAGTGGGGCCGTTTGGGGCGTTGGACGAAACTCTCGCCCAGTGGGCGGCCCATGATTCCAAACCGCTCATCCTCTTCATCGACGAGATCGACACGTTGATTGGTGACACGCTCATCGCTGTCCTGCGACAGTTGCGGGGTGGGTATGATAAACGGCCCCGGCACTTTCCCCAGAGTGTGATCTTGTGTGGCGTGCGCGACGTGCGCGATTACCGCATCCACTCCAGCGCGGAGAAGGCGATCATTACCGGCGGCAGTGCCTTCAATATCAAAGCGGAGTCGCTGCGCTTGGGCAATTTCAGTCAGGCGGAGGTCGCGACGTTGTATCAACAGCATACCGCGGACACCGGCCAAGCGTTCACGCCGGAGGCGTTGGTTCGGGTGTGGGAACTGACCGAAGGGCAACCGTGGTTGGTCAATGCCTTGGGGTATGAAGCCTGCTTTCGTCGTCAAGAAGGGCGTGACCGCACTCAGCCTATTTCCCTGGCGGTGGTGGAAACCGCCAAGGAAAATCTCATCCTGCGTCGTGAAACGCATCTCGATCAACTCACTGACAAACTGCAAGAAGAGCGGGTCCAGCGCATCATTGAACCGGTGCTTGCCGGTGTGGACCTCGCCCAGCACCTCCGCCCCGATGATGTCAGCTATGTCGAGGATTTGGGGCTCATTACGCAAGAGCGCAACGGACGCATTCGCATCGCCAACGCGATTTACCAAGAAGTGATTCCGCGCGAACTGGGGTGGCAGATTCAATCGGGGATGAGCGAAGAGACGGCGTGGTACGTGCGGCCCGACGGGACGTTGGACATGGAGAAACTGCTGAGCGCGTTTCAGGAGTTCTTTCGTGAGCACTCCGAGCACTGGGTGGAGCGGTTTCAATACAAGGAAGCGGGACCGCAACTGTTGCTGCAAGCGTTTCTGCAACGCCTGGTCAACGGTGGCGGACGCATTGAGCGGGAATATGGCTTAGGGCGCATGCGTACGGACCTGCTCATTCTCTGGCCGCATCCCGCCGGGGTGCAGAAAGTGGTGATTGAACTCAAGCTGCTGCATAAGAGTATCGAGCAAACGCTGACCAAGGGGTTAGAGCAGACGTGGGAGTATATGGACCGCTGTGGCGCGGAGGCTGGGCACTTGGTCATCTTTGATCGTACGCCGCACAAGGCGTGGGATGAGAAGTTGTATCACCGGACCGAGATGGTGCGCGGCAAGGGGATTCAGGTGTGGGGGATGTGAGGCAAGGCCACGGCAAATCAAAAGTCAAAGGGCAAAAGTCAAAAGCCAAAAATAACCAGCCCCAGCCCCTAACACCTAGCACCCAACGCGCATTGTTGGAGGAATTGGCGCAGGGCAGTCAGGGGCAAGTCTAGAGCCAGTCCCCGCAAGTCCCAGACTATCCCTAGACTGCCCTAGACTTGCTTGAGACTTGCCCTAGACTTGCCTGAGGCTTCTTAAAGAGAGGGGGGGGTCTTATGCATCTCACAGATAAAGTCGCGCTCGTAACAGGCGGAAGTCGTGGTATTGGCCATGCGATATGTCTGCGGTTAGCCGCGGACGGTGCCAAGGTGGCCGTGGTTGATATTCTCGACCAAGAGGCACGGCAAACCGCTGATGAAATTAAATCGCAAGGCGGGCAGGCCATGGCGGTCCGGTGTGATGTGACTCAGCTCGATCAAGTGCAGGATTGTGTGCAGTCGATTCTCAATGCCTGGGGACAAATTGACATCCTGGTGAATAACGCGGGCTGGGACAAGATCGAGCCATTCATCGACAGTCAGCCGGAGACTTGGGAGAAAGTCATCGCCATTAACCTGAAAGGCCCCATCAGCTTTTGTCACACGGTCCTGCCGCAGATGCTCCAGCGTGGCAGCGGAAAAATTATCTTCATTAGTTCGGATGCTGGTCGTGTGGGCTCGACCGGAGAGGCGGTGTACTCCGCGTGCAAGGCTGGACTCGTGGGATTCTCCAAAACGTTGGCACGGGAAGTCGCGCGCGCCAAGATCAATGTCAACGTTGTCTGCCCAGGGCCGACCGAAACTCCCTTGCTCAAGCAAATTACTGGTGGCAGTAAAGGGGCGCGGATCATCGACGCGATGACCAAGGCTGTGCCATTTCGTCGCCTCGGACAACCCGAAGAGATCGCCGGTGCCGTGGCCTTCTTCGCCTCGCCTGATTCTGACTTCGTGACTGGGCAGGTGCTTTCCGTGAGCGGCGGGTTGACGATGGCCGGGTAGGGATGGGGGACAGGGGGGAACGGGGCAAAGGGGAAACGGAAAAAACAAAGATACTTTTCTCGTCCTCTTTTCCTCTTCCCCATTTCCCCCAGTCTATGGCTCGCGCGCGGCACCCAACTCCGCCATCTCAGTGCCGCGGGCGCGTTGCTGCACAATCTCTCCGTGAACAACACGATCCAAGCCCTGGCCTTTGATCCCCTCACCAATCGGCTGTGGCGCGCGAGCACCACGAGCGTCCAGGCGTACAATGAACAGGGCGTGGTGGTAAGTACGCTGACCTTGGGGTCGAATCCGACGGTGCGCGATCTCACGATTGATGCACTCAGCGGCGCGGTGTGGGTGAGTGTAAATGGCCGACTCCAGCGCTACGCGGCGGATGGCAGTCGAGTCGTGGACCTCGCCGTCAATGGCGTGACACGACTCAGTAGTGATGGCGCCGGCGGCGTGTGGCTCACGACCGGGACGCGGTTACAGCGGCGCTCGGTGACCGGAGCCCTCTTGATCGATGTGGCGCTGCCCACCAGTGGCGGCGGCGATGATGATGACGATGAGAGCCCCAGTCTCGTGGTACTAGCGGCGGACCCGGTCGATCAGACCGTATGGCTCGCGCAGGGCTCCACATTGCGCCATTACAGTATCACCGGCCAAGTGGTGCACACGCGCACCTTTGGCACGTCCACGCTCCGGGCGGTGATCCTGTACACCGATGTCGTGGTGCCGACTTTGAGTTTTCTGACCCCAGCGGCGGGCGCACTGCTCAATACCACCCGTCCACCCTTGACGCTCAACGCCACGGATCACGGCCAAGGCGTAGACCCGAGTACGCTCCAACTCCAAGCCAATGCAACCGCTGTCCCCAGCACCTGCACGATCACGCCGCCTAATTTGACCTGCACTCCCGGAGCCGCGTTGCCGCAAGGCGCGGTGGCCCTGCGCGCAACCATCGCGGACTTCGCGGGTAATCTCTCGGCGCCCGCGACCCGCACTGTGACGATAGACAGCATTGTCCCGGTTATCACGATTACGACTCCCACCGCGGGACTGCTCACCAAGCAAGCAAGCAACGCAAGCGGTGACCGGAAGCGTCAGTGAGGTCGCCACGCTCACCATCAACGACCAAGCGGTGACGGTGGCGGCGGATCGCACGTTCACGCGGACACTGACCGTGGTGGAAGGACCAAACACGATCACGCTGCGGGCGACCGACCCTGCGACCAACGTGGGCACGGAGACGGTGCAAGTGACGCTCGACACGGTCGCACCCACGGCTCCGCCCGCGAACCAAGTCACGGTAGGGACCCCGACGAACGGACAAGTCACGGTCAGCGGCGGCGCGGGCAGGGTGGAAGGCGGCGCTCGGGTCACGGTAACGAATAGTCGCAGTGGCGCAAGTGTCACAGTGACCGCTACGGCGGATGGCAGTTTCAGTGCCCAGCTCGCGGCCCAAGCTGGAGACAGTCTTTCGCTCGTGGTCAGTGACGGTGCAGGGAATGATAGTGGGACAACTTTGCTTGATGTGGCCGGTGGCTTGCCCCCTGACCCGGCCACGGTCGCGCCCCCGATCAACCGCACGGTGGCGACCGATCTCTTCACCGTCACCGCGTTTCTCTACACCGGCAATACTCCAATTCAGACTGGAGTCGCGGCGGGGACGATTGAAGCACGCCGGGTAGCGGTGCTGCGCGGCAAAGTGCTCACACGAGACGGCGCACCGTTATCAGGAGTGAACGTCAGCATTCTCAATCACCCCGAGTTCGGGCGCACGCGGAGCCGCGCCGACGGCATGTTCGACATGGCAGTGAATGGTGGAGGGCCGTTGACGCTGAATTACGAGAAAGTGGGATATTTACCCGCGCAACGCCAAGTGACCACGCCATGGCGAGACTTTGTGTTCGCGCCCGAGGTGGCGCTGGTTCCCTTGGACTCGCAAGTGACGACGATTGATCTCACCGACACCGCCCCGATGCAAGTCGCGCAGGGGAGTGAAGTGACGGACAGTGACGGCACACGTCAAGCGACGCTCCTGTTCCCACAAGGGACGACGGCGCAAATGGTGATGCCGGATGGGAGTACGCAGCCCTTGACGACGCTGCATGTGCGTGCGACCGAGTACACCGTAGGCCCCAACGGCCCCAAGGCGATGCCCGCGTCGTTACCGCCAAGCAGCGGGTATACGTATGCGGTGGAATTGAGCGCCGATGAGGCCATCGCCGCCGATGCTGACTCTATTGAATTTACTCAACCAGTCGTTTTCTACGTGAATAATTTCTTAAATTTTCCCGTGGGGAGTATCGTCCCGCTAGGCTCCTATGATCGACGGCAAGGAATGTGGATTCCGGAGGACAATGGCAAGATCATCAAGATTCTCTCGATTTCTGGGGGCGTGGCGGCTCTGGATATCACCGGAGATGGCGTAGCGGATGAAGGGGCAGCGCTGAGTGCGCTCGGGATCACCGACGCTGAGCGCGTTCAATTGGCGACGCTCTACACCGGAGGGCAGAGCCTCTGGCGGATGGCGGTACAACACTTCTCGCCGTATGACCCCAACTGGACCTTCGGTGCTCCGCCGGGCGCGACCCTGCCGACCGGCGCAAAACCCAGCGACGCGGTGACCGCCTTTGCCACTGGGAATCGTGATTTTCTGACCTGCGACGCGCTCATCGGCTCACAGAGCCAAACGTTGAATCTTGCGGTTCCCATTGTCGGGACGCCCTTCTCGTTCACCTATCAGAGTGCGCGGACCCCCAGTTACCGGACGCCGTATTCACTCAAGATTCCCGTGAGCGGCGACACCGTTCCACCCAGTACGAAACGGATCGAGCTGCGCGTGGATATTGCCGGACAGCGTCTAACGCAGAGTTTTGCGCCGACGCCGCGGCAAGACTATACCTTCACTTGGGATGGAAAAGACGGCTATGGGCGTCTCTTGGAAGGCAGCGCTCCGGTGTCGGTGTCAGTGGGCTTTGTCTATCCCGGCTATTATGCCAATCCCGCTGAGCTCGCGAAGAGCTTTGGTTCCCCGCCCGTGACGACCGACATCATTCGGGATCGCGACAATTTGGAAGTGCGGTTCGAGAACTACTGGAGTGGCCAGCTCGGAGCCTGGGATGCGCTCCCCTCACAACTGGGCGGATGGAATCTGAGTGCGTGGCACAACTACGATGACAACGGCCAGATGCTCTGGAAAGGCACCGGCGATCACAAGAAGGCGGATACGGCGGCAGTCGGAACGGTGAAGTCGGTTCCCAATACCGACAATATTGACCTGTATCCCACCGATGTGGCCATTGCCCCGGACGGGGATATGTATCTGCCTAAGGGAGGGCGACTCTATCGCGTCACGGCCAATGGAACACATACGCCGCTGGCCGGAAACGCGTCGATGCGGGTGAGCGGCATCGCCCTCGGTCGCGATGAGTCTCTCTATTTCTCCGAGCCTGACCAGAACCGGATACGGCACCTGGACACCGACGGGAACCTCACTACGTTCGCAGGCAATGGTCAAGGACAAAGCAATGGCGATCCCGTAAGTGGCGATGGCGGACCGGCGACGGCGGCCAAAATCAACCGCCCTAATGACGTGGCTCTCGGCCCCGATGGCGCGTTGTATATTGCCGAAGCCAGCTCACGCATTCGCCGTGTCGGCGTGGATGGTGTGATCACCACGGTGGCAGGGATCAGCCAGGAGGAATGGGGGTACAGTGGCGACGGCGGCCCGGCAACCCAAGCGAAACTCACCGAACCCAGTGGGGTGGCCTTTGACCGAGCGGGCAATCTCTATATCGCGGACACGTATAATCACCGCATTCGCAAGGTCAGCCCCAGCGGGATCATTTCCACGGTGGCGGGGACTGGTAGCTCGACCTTCTCTGGCGACGGCGGACAGGCCACCTCAGCGGGCCTGTCTTTCCCCGTGCGCGTTCGGGTGGGGCCAGATGACCGACTCTATATTAGTGACTCGTTTGGTGACTATATTCGCCGAGTCAATAGCGATGGCATCATCTCGACCATCGCTGGCTGTACCTCCTGCAACACGTTTGAGGAAGGGAGCAACCCTAGAGCGTTTTACTTCAGCGCGGTGTACGGCTTTGGCATTGCCCCTAACGGCTTTCTCTATCTGCCAAACGGCGCGACGCACCTCTTGCATTCCATCTCCCCCTCCATGCCCGGATATTCCCAAGGTGACAAGCTGATCCCGAATACGGCGGGCAGTGTGGTGTACCAGTTCAATGCGGAGGGACGTCATCTCAATACGCTTGATGCGCTGACCGGTGTCTCGCGATTTCGCTTTACCTATGAAACGGCAGGCCGCCTGACGACGGTGACGGATGTCAACGACAATGTCACGACCCTGGAACGGAACTTCAATGGGGATATCTCCGCTATCGTCGGTCCTTTTGGGCAGCGCACCGAGTTCACGGTCAACGCGGACGGATTGCTCACGGACATCCGGAATCCCGCGGGTAAAGTCGTCTCTTTCCAATACACCAATGGGCAGCTCACGGATCTTATTGAGCCCAATGGGAACCATCTGCGGTATACCTACGATAGTGACGGCCTGCTTGTGCTCGATCAGAATGCAATGGGAGGAACGGCGAGTCTCGCCAAAACGCCCTTGCTCAATGGGCATCGGGTCTCGGTCGATATGGCGGACCTGCATTTCGTGCGCCAGTTTGACCAACTTCCAGAAGGAGGATGGCGGATCGCGAACACCTTGAGTGACCTTCACACCGAGACCACGGCCCTGCCCGATGACAGTTTCACCCAGAGTCATTCCAGCGGCACATCCGCGTTTCTGCAACGCACGCCAGATTCCCGCTTTGGCATGCTCGCCCCCGTCCCCGCGCTGCGCACCTCGACGACGCCAAGCGGACTCACGCGACAAATCGAAAACACGCGATCCATCGTGTTACAGGACCCCGCCGATCCGCTGTCGGTGATCGCGGCGGAAGAGACCCCGACGATCACCGGACGCCAGTTCTCCATTGCGTATGATGCCGAAGCCCGAACGATCACGAGCACCACGCCCGAAGGGCGCATCGCATGGCGGTTCTTGGATGAGAAAGGGCGGGTTATTAAGGTCGAGACTCCGGAACTCGCGCCCTTGGAAATCACCTACGATGAGCGGGGGCGCGTCACTGAGGCAACCCGGCGGTCTTCCACCGAGGGGACCCGCACGGCCACGGCGACCTATGAGTCTGGGTATCTCAAGACTGTCACCGACCCCCTGGGCCGTACCCTCGCGTTCGCCGAAGCCAAAGAGTATCGGGCCTTGATCGGGGGAGTGCCGCAATTCGAGGTCGAATATACCCGCGATGCCCTGGGGCGCATCACGCAAAAGCAGGAGACGCTTGAGGGGACCGTCGACATTCAGGACTACACCTACGACCTCGCGGGGCGACTGACCGAGGTGAAACTCAATGACGTGGTCGTTGCGACTTACACGTATGACCCCAATGGCAACCGTCTGACCTCCACCACCGCAGGGGGCGAGACAGCATACACCTACGACGCGCAAGATCGGCTGCTCACGCAGGCTCCGGTCGCCGGTCCCCCGTCGGTCTCCTACACCTACACGGCGAACGGGGAATTGGCTTCCCACATTCTGGGGGTGCCTTCTCCCACACCGCCGCAGCCACCCACGCATACTTAGGAATCATAAAACAATAAACTACCGCATTTGTGTGGCAGGACGAGGCAAGATCTCATAGTTCCAGTCGCCATGAAACTTGTTCCGGCGGATGCGCAGGGCTGCATACTCTTGAGCACTGACCTTGCGTCCCTTCGGGTAGGCTTTC
>CAMBFS010000121.1 GCA_945865755.1 Klebsiella pneumoniae | reverse complement strand
GGAACCCTGTCTTTTCGTTGGGGATGGCGCGACGGCATATCGCGCATTGATTCAGCATACCTGTGGAGCGTTGGCGGAGATTCTGCCGTTCAGCACGCATCATCCGCGCGGGGCGATCATCGCACGGATGGCATGGGAGCGGCTTCAGGTTGGTGGGGCTGATGATCTCCAGAGCTTAGTGCCCGTGTATGTGCGTGCGCCAGAGGCGGTGGTGAAGCGGGGGGTCGCCACCTAATCTTCCCGAGATCCGATTTCCTCTATTGCCCTCTTGACAGTCGCTCTTGTTAGGATGCTTGGTTATACTGCGCGCGGGCTGAAATGACCCGGTAGAGAGCTCCTGATAGAGTGAGGTTTCTCACCAAAGAAACCACGCGATCAGGAGGCTCTCTCATGGACCAGGTGGAGTATAGCACAGCAGAGCGGGAGGCGTTCCAGTACTGGCGCTTTCACCATCGCAACCCGCAGGTGCAACGCAAAATGGAGGTCTTGAATCTGAAGAGTCAAGGCGTAGCGACAGCCGAGGTCTGTCGCCTGTGTGGCATTTCCCCTTCGACTTATGCCCGCTACCGGCGGGCGTACCGCAGCGGCGGTCTGGCCAAACTCCAGGAGGTCCCCGTGTCGCGCCGGCACAGTGAGTTGACCGACTACCGGGGCCTCATAGCGGAGGAGTTTCGCCAGCGCCCGCCCGCCAGTGTCGCGGAAGCGGCGCAGCGGATTGCGGACTTGACGGGGCTCAGGCGCGGCCCGACCCAGGTGCGGCAGTTCCTCAAGTCGGTCGGGATGAAGCCCCGCAAAGTCGGCCAGATTCCCGCCAAGGCCGATGTGGAAGCGCAAGAAACCTTCAAGACCCAGGAGCTGGAGCCCCGATTAGCCCAAGCCCAAGCGGGCCAACGCCGCGTTTTCTTTATGGATGCGGCCCATTTTGTCTTTGCTCCCTTTTTAGGCGTGGTGTGGTGTTTTACCCGCTTGTTCGTCAAAGCCCCCAGTGGCCGCCAGCGCGTCAACGTGCTCGCGGCCCTCGACGCCATCACGCACGAAGTCGTCACGGTGACCAATCTGACCTACATTACTTCCGTCACGGTCTGTGAGTTATTGCGCCTGCTGGCGGGTGCCCATCCGGGTGTCCCGCTCACCATCGTCCTGGATAATGCCCGGTATCAGCGCTGCCACTTGGTCCAGACTCTGGCCCAGAGCCTCGGCATTGAGTTGCTCTTCTTGCCCCCGTACTCCCCGAATCTGAATCTGATTGAACGCTTCTGGAAGTTTGTCAAAAAGCAATGTCTGTACTCCAAGTACTATGCCGACTACCACGCCTTCGCGCAGGCGATCCGTACCTGTATCGCCCAGGCGCCAACCCTGCACCGCGCCGCCTTAGCGAGCTTATTGACCTTAAAGTTTCAGACCTTCAAAGCGGTCCCGGTCCTGGGCGAAGAGTCCAATGTCCACCTGTTTCCCGTCGCCAAAAAGGCACCTCCACAAGTGTCATCTCAAGCCGCGTAAAGTATAGTACATTATGCGGAGGCTGTTAAGAAACGGTTGATGCTTCCGCTTGAGGAAGCCGCTAAGTTTGCCAGCGAACAACGCGAGTCGTGTCAAGCGGACCAAGAGTGCATATGACGCCGCGGTCTTTCTTGGTTTAGGTTGTCGCCAAACAAAAACGCGAGAGCTGAGCATGTCATACGCAACCATTATTGAGAGCCTTCCCGTAGAACTCCGCTGAATAAGCGCTGCTCTTGAACCTCGCCATGCGAACAATAAATACTCAGCACATCACCGAAACGATCTCCCGACTCTGCATGGAGGCGAACTACAACCTTGGTGCCGACATGCTCGCGGCGTTTGATCGCGCGTCAGGCACGGAACGCTCTCCCGCTGGTCGTGATGTCCTCGCGCTTCTCAAGGAAAATGCCCACCTCGCGCGCATGCAACGGGTGCCCTACTGCCAGGATACCGGCTTCGTCATCTGCTTCGCCGATATTGGTCAAGACGTGCATATTGTCGATGGCGATTTCGAGACCGCCATCAACGAAGGCGTGCGGCGCGGATACACCGAAGGATACCTGCGCGCTTCGATCGTGGGTGATCCGTTTCAGCGCAAAAACACGGGCGATAACACTCCCGCGGTTATTCATGCGCGAATCGTTCCTGGTGATCGGTTGACGCTGATGGTCATGGCCAAAGGCGGGGGCTGTGAGAATCGTAGCAAGTACAAGATGTGCACGCCCGCCGAGGGGATCGCTGGAGTCAAGCAGTTTGTCGTTGAGTGCATTCGCACAGCGGGACCAGATGCCTGTCCACCATTGATCGCTGGGGTGGGTGTCGGCGGGACCTTTGAGAAAGCCGCGCTCTTGTCGAAACGTGCGTTGTTTCGTGGGATCGGTGACCCCAACCTAGACCCATCACTGCAAGCGCTTGAACAAGAATTGCTTGAGGCCGCGAACGCGCTGGGCATCGGTCCGCAAGGGTACGGTGGGGATACGACCGCGTTGGCGATTCATATCAATACCTATCCCTGTCACATCGCGAGCCTGCCCGTGGCGGTGACGATTGAGTGCCATGCGCATCGCCATCAAGAAGCGGTGCTCTGAGCAAAGCTACGTCGCATGGCAGACCACGACATCCGACATTTGACGACGCCACTCTCTGAAGACCTTGTTGTCAGTTTGCACGCGGGTGATCGTATCCGTCTCTCTGGCGAATTGCTCACCGCGCGTGACGCCGCGCATCAACGGTTGGTGGCGCTTCTGGATGCTGGCCAGCCACTGCCGATCGACGTGCGTGGCCACGTGATCTACTACACCGGTCCGTCACCACCACGCCCTGGCATGATTATCGGCTCGGCTGGCCCGACCACTGGCAGTCGTATGGATACCTACGCTCCGCGCCTCATGGCACTCGGACTACGAGGGATGATTGGCAAAGGGGCGAGGTCTCTTGCTGTTCGCGAGGCGATGCAACGACACCCGTGCGTCTATTTTGGTGCGGTCGGTGGGGCAGGGGCCGTGCTCGCGCGATACATCAAGCACGCGGAGATCCTTGCTTACGAAGATTTGGGGACCGAGGCGATTCGTCGTTTGATCGTCGAGGATTTTCCGCTCATCGTTCTCAATGATGTGCACGGGGCCGACCTGTACGAAACGGGCCGTGCTCGGTATGCGCGGGGAAGTAGTCAGTAGCCAGTAGGAAAACCGTGGACTGGAGACTCCTGATGATGACGGGCCGGGACTTCGTTGGGGAACCTTTGCCTGCCCTAGACAGGTTTGGGTAATTTTGGCATCTTTCCCTGGCTTCGCCACGGGTGGTCTCGTCGCGGGCGCGCGGGGGAATCAAGTCAGGGCTTGCCCCCACGCATCACTTCCTCATTCGCAGTTGATCGTTTTTGGAGTACAAAATAATGGCACGGAAAAAGATAGCACTGATTGGTGCTGGTAATATCGGTGGTACCCTCGCGCATCTCTGCGCGCTCAAGCAGTTGGGCGATGTGGTCCTGTTCGATGTCGTTGATGGCCTACCGCAGGGCAAAGCTCTCGACATCGTCGAAGCCGGACCGATCGAAGGGTATGACATCAACCTGACTGGGACGAACTCGTACACCGATATTCAAGGCGCGGACGTTTGCATTGTCACCGCGGGTCTCGCCCGTAAACCAGGGATGAGCCGCGACGACCTCTTGGGCATCAACTGTAAAATCATGCGCGATGTCTCGGAAAATATCGCGAAATATGCGCCAAACTCTTTTGTCATTGTCATCACCAACCCGCTGGACGCGATGGTCACCCTCTGTAAGCGCGTGACCGGCTTCCCGAAAAACCGTGTGGTGGGACAAGCTGGCGTGCTGGATTCCTCTCGCTATCGCACCTTCATCGCCCAGGAGTTACACGTCTCGGTGCGCAACGTCACCGCGATGGTGCTCGGTGGTCATGGCGATGACATGGTGCCGGTGCGTAGCTACTGCCAAGTTGGGGGCCAGCCGGTGGAACAACTGATCCCTGGCCCTCGGCTCGAAGCGATCGAAGACCGGACCCGCAAAGCGGGTGGGGAAATCGTCGCGCTGCTCAAGACCGGGTCCGCTTTCTACTCGCCCGCGTCGGCGGCGATCCAAATGGCCGAAGCCTTCCTCTTTGATAAGAAACAAATTCTTCCCTGCGCGGCCTACCTCGAAGGGGAGTACAGCATTAAGGATGTCTACTTTGGGGTCCCCGTCGTGATTGGTGCTGGTGGCATTGAGCGCGTGGTCGAGTTGCAGTTGAGTGACAAGGAAAAGAGCGAGATGCAAGTCTCCGTCAGCCACGTCCAGGAATTGGTGACGGCGATGGATAAAGTCCTCGCACAAAAAGCGTGAGCACGCGGTCTCCTGATACAACACGGATGATGAACACTGAGGAGAACGAAGCATGGCGCATGTGCATGATGTACTGATTGTCGGTGGTGGAGGAGCCGGGCTCCGCGCGGCCATCGCCGCCGCCGAGGCCGATCCTAAACTCGACATCGCGATTGTCTCGAAAGTCTATCCGATGCGCAGCCACACTGTCGCCGCGGAGGGCGGAGCCGCCGCTGTCATCAAAGAGAGCGACAGCATTGAAGAACACATCAAGGACACCATTAGCGGGGCGGACTGGCTGGCGGATCAAGACGCCGTCGAGCTGTTCGTGAAAGCCGCGCCCGCCGAGCTGATTCAGCTTGAACATTGGGGCTGCCCGTGGAGTCGTGAGCCGGACGGTCACGTCGCCGTGCGTCCCTTTGGTGGCATGCGAATCGAGCGCACATGGTTCGCCGCCGACAAGACTGGCTTTCACTTATTGCATGCGCTGTTTCAGACCTCGCTCAAGTATGAATCGGTGAAACGGTACGACGAATGGTTTGTGACTAAACTGTTAGTGGAGAATGGGCGCTGTCAGGGTATCGTCGCGATTGAAATGCAGACCGGCTTGATGCAGCCGATTCTCGCCAAATCCGTTATCCTGGCGTCAGGCGGTGGTGGTCGCATTTTTCCCTTTACCACGAATGGTGCGATCAAAACCGGCGATGGCATGGCGCTGGCCTATCAGGCCGGGGTGGCACTCAAGGATATGGAGTTCGTGCAGTACCATCCCACCGGATTGCCCGGAACGGGAATTCTCATTACCGAAGCGGCCCGTGGCGAGGGCGGTATCCTTGTCAATAAGAATGGCTATCGCTACCTCCAGGACTACGCGCTAGGGAAGCCGCTGGACGTGAATGATCCTCGCCATCCCCAACTACGCACGATGGAGCTGGGTCCACGCGACAAACTCTCGCAGTGTTTTATGAAGGAGCGAGACAAGGGCAACACGATTCCTGGCCCGTATGGCGATGTGGTCTACCTCGATATTCGTCATCTCGGCGAGAAAAAGATCGACAAGAAAATTCCTTTCGTGCGTGAACTGTCAAAGAACTATGCGGGGATTGATCCCGTGTACGAGCCCATTCCCGTGCGTCCGGTCGTCCACTATATGATGGGCGGCGTCCATACCGACATTAACGCGGCGACCTCATTAGCGGGGCTCTACGCCGCCGGCGAATGCGCCTGCGTCAGTATTAACGGAGCCAACCGACTGGGATCAAACTCACTCGTTGAGATTTTAGTGTTTGGCGCGCGCGCTGGGCAGCATGCGGCGGCATTCGCCAAGGAGCATGGCAAGATTGATACGGCCTCACTCGAAGCGCAAGCGAAAGACGAACAGGCTCGGATTCGCAAAAATTTCCTCACGAAGATGGACGGCAAGGAACGCATCGCCACGATTCGCACCGAGATGAATTCGACCATGGAAGCCGGGGCTGGTATCTATCGCCAAGAAGGGCCGCTGCAAGACACCTGCAAGAAGATCGCGGAATTGAAGGATCGCTTCAAGAATCTCACGATTGACGACCGCAGTAATTGTTTCAACACCGAGCTGACGACCGCCCTTGAGTTGGAGAACATGCTTGACATCGCCGAGTCGGTCGCGCACAGCGCGGTCCAGCGCAAGGAGTCCCGCGGCTCGCATCAGCGCTCCGACTATCCTACACGTGATGATGTCAACTATCTCTCCCATTCCCTTGCCTATCGCACGACCGACGCCCCACGCATTGAGTATAAGGACGTCGTCATCACCAACTGGCCACCGGCTGAACGCACGTATGGAGAAAAATAATGGCTGAGCGGACCATTACGCTAGAGGTGTTCCGGTACCGACCGGAAAAAGAGAAAGAACCGACCTTCCAGAGCTTCACGGTCCCGTTCCGCGAGGACTGGGTGGTCTTGGACGCGCTCAACTATCTCAAGGACGAGATTGATGGGTCGATATCGTTTCGCTGGTCATGCCGCATGGGTGTGTGTGGCAGTTGTGGGATGATGGTCAATGGGACCCCGCGCCTGTCCTGCGCGGCATTTCTCAAGGAATACTATCCCAACCCGGTGCGGATCGAACCGCTGGCCAACTTTCCGGTTGAGCGTGATCTGATCGTCAGCCTCGACGACTTTATGAAGAAGCTCAAGTCGGTCAAGCCATGGATCATTCGCAAGGAAGAGAAGCCGATTTCCGAAGGTGAATACCGCCAGAGCCCAGCCGAACTCGCTAATTTCAAGCAGTACAGCATGTGCATCAACTGCTTGCTGTGTTATGCCGCCTGTCCCGTGTACGGCATCCAACCCGACTTCGTCGGTCCCGCTGCGCTCGCGCTCGCGCATCGCTATAACTTGGATACGCGGGATGAGGGGCGGGAGCTGCGCAAGGATGTCGTCTTCAGCCATGAAGCGATATGGGAATGCACGTTCGTGGGTGAGTGCTCGGTGGTTTGCCCGAAGGATGTGGACCCGGCTGGTGCCATTCAACAAGAAAAGGCGGCGGGCGCGATTGATCTCGTGAAGTCCGTCCTTATGCCATGGGGGTCGCGATGAGTTACCGACGTCCAATCTCGTCAACCTGGTGGTTGGCGAAAAACAACTACATCCTCTTTATGTGCCGTGAAGCGACGGCGGTGTTCGTGTGGCTGTATCTCGTTTTCTACCTGAGACAGCTCGCGCAATTGGGCGGAGACGTCGGAGCCTACACCCAGTTTCTGGATGGCCGGAGTTCGTTCTTGTGGATGCTTTTTCACGTAGTGGCGTTGATCGCGGCGATCTATCATAGCGCGACCTGGTTTAACCTCACCCCGAAGGTGATCATCGTCCGGCGCGGGGAAGAAAAAATTCCTGATGGCCTCATCGTTGGTCCTCATTATGCCGGTTGGATCGGATTGTCTCTCGCCATTATTTTCATTGTCTTGTGGAGCTAAGCGATGACCAAGTCGTATAAAGAAGCCTTCTGGTGGTCTCTCTTCTCAGCCGGTGGCATGATCGCGGCCATGCTCGTGCCGGTGCATATCTTCTTGACCGGCATCGCCGAACCGATGGAATGGGTGTCGCCCGGCTCCATGCGCGCCTTAGTGTCCAACCCGCTGACGAAACTCTATCTCCTCGCGCTGCTCTCGCTGCCATTTTTTCACTGCGCGCATCGGATTCGCCACGTCTTATACGATGTCGGATTTCGCGGGATGCAGATGCCCGTCGCGGTGGTGTGCTACGGGGCTGCGCTGTTGTGCACGCTGTATGCCATCGTGACCATCGTGTCGTTGTAAAGAACCGCTACGGATGCGTGGCTGATCCGCACCTCAGGGCGGGGTATCTTTCCGTCGGTCTATTCCAATAACAAACGTTCCCTGGACCTTCTCCACGAAAGATGCGTCCAATCCCAGTAATGGTAGCGGGGCTGCTTCCAGGTTCCCTCTCCCGGCTGGGAGAGGGTCAGGGTGAGGGGGATCAAATGCGACGACCGCTTGGCGTCAATGGAGAGAAGTCATGGCTGAAAAGAAAGTGAGAATTGAAACCGACAGTATGGGGGCGGTTGAGGTTGCCACCGACCGCTACTGGGGCGCGCAGACCGAGCGCTCGCGCAACAACTTCCCGATTGGCGTCGAGCGGTTTCGCTTCACGCGCGCGATCATTCGCGCGCTTGGCGTCCTAAAGAAAGGGGCGGCGATAGCGAATGGCGAACTGGGCGAGCTGACGAAAGACAAGGTGGACCTCATCGTGCGCGCCGCCGATGAAGTGATCGCCGGTAAATTGGATGACCATTTCCCCTTGGTTGTGTTCCAAACCGGGTCCGGCACCCAAACCAACATGAATGCCAACGAAGTGATCTCCAACCGCGCGATTGAAATGGCGGGTGGCGAGATGGGCTCGAAGAAACCGGTCCATCCCAATGATGACGTGAATCGCGGCCAGAGTTCCAATGATACGTTTCCGACCGCGATGCACATCGCGGTGGTCGAACAACTGGAAGAGGTGCTCCTGCCCTCGGTGAAGCGGTTGCGCGATACGCTGCATGCCAAAGCGGAAAAGTTCAAGAGTGTCGTGAAGGTCGGGCGTACGCACTTACAAGACGCGACGCCAATTACACTGGGACAAGAGATCGGGGGTTGGGCGGCGCAGCTTGATGCGGCCTTGGCCACGGTGCGTCTCGTGATTCCTGGTCTCTACGAACTGGCCATTGGTGGTACGGCGGTAGGGACCGGCCTCAATGCGCATCCGAAGTTTGGTGACCTGGCCGCCGCCAAGATGGCCGCCGAAACCAAGCACCCGTTTATCTCAGCCCCGAATAAATTCGCCGCCCTGTCCGCCCATGATGCAATGGTCACTGCGAGTGCGTCGCTCCGCACCCTCGCTGGGGCCTTGATGAAGATCGCCAATGACGTGCGCTGGCTGGCCTGCGGACCGCGCGCGGGGATTGGCGAGATCACCATTCCTGAAAACGAGCCGGGCTCGTCGATCATGCCGGGGAAGGTCAACCCGACTCAATCCGAAGCCTTGACGATGGTGGCGGTGCAAGTGTTCGGTAATGACGCCTCGGTGGCGTTCGCCGGATCGCAGGGCAACTTCCAACTCAATGTGTTCAAGCCGGTGATGGTTCACAACATTCTTGAGTCCATCCAGCTCATCGCCGATGCCTGCGGGGCGTTCAACGATCACTGCGCGGTGGGGATTGAGCCCAACGGCCCGGTGATTGAAAAACATCTGCACGAATCGTTGATGACGGTGACCGCGCTCAACCCTCACATTGGGTACGACAAGTCCGCGCAGATCGCCAAGAAAGCCCACAAGGATGGCACGACCTTGAAGGAAGCCGCGCTGGGTCTCGGTTTTGTCACCGAAGCGCAATTCGACCAATGGGTACGACCAGAAAAAATGACCGGACCGGCGTAACGGAAGCGAGTCAACCTGGGACTTGAGACTGGAGACTTGAGACTAGAGACTTGAGACTAGAGACTTGTTGGAAGAGGAACCAGTCTCAAGCGCCAAGTCCCTAGTCTCAAGCCCCAAGTCGCTAGCCTCCAGAAAACAGAGAGCTATTTATGAACATTCACGAATATCAAGCGAAACAGATCCTGCGAAAATACGGAGTGGCCACGCTCAACGGCATGATGGTGACCACGCCTGATGAGGCGGAAGCGGCGGCCAAGGAGCTTGGTGGCGCGCTCTGTGTCGTCAAGGCCCAGATTCACGCCGGTGGTCGCGGCAAGGCTGGCGGAGTGAAGCTCGCGAAAACTCCGCAAGAGGCCAAACAACACGCCGCGGCGATCCTGGGAAAAAAATTGGTGACTCACCAGACTGGTCCCGAAGGCAAAGAAGTTCAGAAGATTTTTGTCGAGCAGGGCTGCGACATCGCCAAGGAATACTATCTTGGCATCGTGATTGATCGCGCGACCTCGCGAGTCACGATGATGGCGAGTTCCGAAGGTGGCGTGGAGATCGAGGAAGTCGCGGAACGGGCGCCGGAAAAGATTTTGCGCGAAACCATCGACCCTGTGATTGGGTTCGCCGATTTTCAAGGTCGCCAACTTGCCTTTGGCCTTGGTCTGCCGAAGGACTCGATCAATAAAGCGGTGGGGTTCATGCGCGCGCTCTATCGGGCTTTCATGGAGAGCGATGCGTCGATGGTGGAGATCAACCCTTTGGTCCTGACCAAATCTGGTGATCTCGTCGCGCTTGATGCGAAGATGGGGTTCGATGACAACGCGCTCTTCCGTCACGCCGATATTCGCGAAATGCGGGATGAGACCGAGGAGAATTCCAAGGAAGTCGAGGCGTCGAAATTTGATCTGAGTTACATCGCGCTGGATGGCAACATCGGGTGCATGGTGAACGGTGCTGGGCTGGCGATGGCGACGATGGACATCATCAAGTTTTATGGCGCGGAACCGGCGAACTTTCTTGATGTGGGCGGTGGCGCGACGACGGAGAAGGTGACGGAAGCGTTCAAGATCATCTTGTCCGACAAGAACGTCAAAGGCGTGTTGGTGAATATCTTTGGTGGCATCATGCGCTGTGACGTGGTGGCGACGGGAGTGGTCGAGGCGGCCAAACAAGTGAAACTGTCCGTGCCGTTAGTGGTCCGTCTCGAAGGGACGAATGTTGAGCAAGGCAAGAAGATTCTCGCCGAGTCTGGGCTCGATATCATTCCAGCGAACGACCTCGCGGACGGGGCCAAGAAAATCGTCGATGCGGTGAAAAAACAGTAGCGAGCAGCGGTCAGCGGTCAGCAGTCAGCGGTCAGCAAGATAGGAAGAAGCCTGGTTTTGCTGACCGCTGGGTGCTCATAGCTGAGTGCTTATTCGAGGAATTATGAGCATTCTCGTCAATAAAAACACAAAAGTCTTGACTCAAGGAATTACCGGCGCGACCGGGCAACTCCACACCCGTGCATGCCGCGAGTATGGCACCCAGATGGTTGCTGGGGTGACGCCAGGCCGTGGCGGCACCGACTTCGAGGGCATTCCCATCTTCGATACGGTTGAACGAGCCGTGAAAGCCACGGGCGCGAACGCCTCGGTGATCTATGTGCCCCCTCCGTTCGCGGCGGATGCGATCATGGAGTCCGTCGATGCCGGAGTGCCCTTGGTGATCTGCATCACCGAAGGGATTCCCGTGCTCGATATGGTGCGGGTCAAACGGTACATGATGGGCAAAAGCTCGCGGTTGATCGGACCGAACTGCCCAGGGGTCATCACTCCAGGGGAATGCAAAATTGGCATCATGCCGGGCTACATTCATAAGCCCGGCACTATCGGTGTCGTGTCCCGTAGTGGCACGTTGACCTACGAGGCGGTGCATCAGCTTACGCAGCTTGGCATTGGCCAATCGAGTTGCGTGGGGATTGGTGGCGACCCGGTCAATGGGACGAACTTCGTCGAGGTCCTGCGTATGTTCCAAGACGATCCGCAAACCGCAGGGATCGTGATGATTGGCGAGATCGGTGGGAGCGCGGAAGAGGACGCGGCGGCCTTTATCAAGGCGAACGTGACTAAGCCGGTGGCCGCGTTTATCGGTGGACAGACCGCTCCCAAAGGCAAACGCATGGGGCACGCGGGCGCGATCATCGCCGGTGGCAAAGGAACAGCCGCCGAGAAAATCCAGGCGCTGCGTGACGCGGGCGCGCATATCATTCCGAGCCCAGCCGAAATGGGGATTACCTTGGCGCGCGCGATGGGGAAGAAATAAAGAGCTAAGAGCTTTTACTCACACTTCGCTCATTTTAGAGCGCACTTTTCGGAATTGCCGTAAGCTTGCGGCATGACTGAAGAGATCACAATCAACACCGAACGCATGGATGACATTCCGCTATTGTTGGCGCAACTAGACCGGATGCAGGTAGGGACAATGG
>CAMBFS010000120.1 GCA_945865755.1 Klebsiella pneumoniae | reverse complement strand
CTCGAGTTTTACCAATTTAGGCCGCTAAAGGAAGCGGTAACGTCTTGGTTTCATTGGGGTCTAGGATTTTCCGATACATTCTTGGGGCGCAGCCTTTGAGAGCAAGGGCCGCAAAATGCTTGGCATGGAGTGCTAAGTGATTGGCCAACCGGCCTGCGGACGAGACCGCCTTGAGGTCCCACGGGCCCATCGGCAGCGGGGGACACGCCGCCGCAATGGCCTTGAGCAGCGAGCCGGCCAGTAACGCCAAACTGATGCGGCGCTCTACCGCCGTGGCCGTCCACGCCCGGGGCATCTCCATCGCACACGTGTCTTGGGCGACGTAGAAGTTGGTCTCCACTGGCCAGCGATGGCGGTAGGCGGCGCGGATCTCGTCGGTGGTCAACTCCCGCGCGGTCGTGCCGATTAGCAAGGGGCGCTTGTAGGCTGGATCATCCACCCGCACTACATCCATCAGCGTCTGGGGGGTCTGGCGGAAGTGCAGGTTGCGCCAGCGGCGCACGCGCACTTCCCGGTCCTCAATCCGGATCGTGGTATCTTCATCCGGAGGGGCTTCGGGGTGCTTGGCCCCCGGATGCAGCACCGGGCCATGCAGCTTGGGGCGCCCGCGGGTGCCTGCGGGCTTGGGGGGAGGCGCCTGGCGCAGGGTGACGTTCTTGCGCAAGCGCCCGACCAACGCATCCTGCGCGGTGGCGGCGCGAAACTGCTCAATGGTCGCAATCCCCGCATCCACACTGAACAAGCGCTTCTCCGGGCTCACGGGTAAGTCGGCACACACCTGCGCCACCGCCTCTTGGCACGTCGCCCCAAAGCGGGTGCGCCGCACGAGGCCGACCCGGACCCCAGCAATCAGCACGACGGTCGTGAGCACCGCCACCAGGTTGGCCTGCACCGCCCGCTGGGCACGGTGGCAGTCCCCTTTCCCCAACCGCGCGCTCCGGTGCGGGTTGGCTCGCAAGCGGGCGATGGTCGAGGAGTCCACCGCATGGACGGTGCGCTGCTCACTCCCCAAGCGCACCGGCTCCACGGGCAAGCTCGCCAGACACCACGTCACCGCCCGCTCAAAGAGCGTGTCCAGTGACACCTGGCCCCGCTCCATCGCTCGCTCGACCCGATGCCACCCCCAGCGGAGATGGATCACATAAGGTAAGGCGGCGCGGGCCAAGCTCCCTTGGTGGTGGCCCAGTTGGCCAGTAAACATGGTGATCAGCACGATACCAATAAAGTATCCGGTGCTGGCGGGCAGCACGCGCCGCAGGCTGTTGATCGCACTCGCCGCCAGGTATACTGGCGAAGCGGCCAGGGGACGCGGTGTCTTGTGAGGTTTGAGCATCTTTCAAGTATGGCAGAACCTGGCTGCTTTTTGCTACCCCAATTGGTAAAACTCGAGTACTATGGCGCGGGCACGCAGGAGCAGGAGCTGTGAGTCCGCGGCCGGGCCAAAGATGGCACCACCCGCTTTTATTTGGATCTACTGAGCCTACTTTCCGCCTTCCGCCTTCTGTTTTGCCTCTCACTGTTCTTTGCGAACCGCCGTCAGCAACTGCGCGACCCCACCAGACAGTCGCCGCTTCGCGACCTGCTGAAATCCCGCATCTTCGATGATCCGCAACAGCTCAGCGTCTTCCGGTAGATACGACACCGACTCTGGCAAATAGGCATACGCATGCTTATCGGACAGCAACGCGCCGAGGAACGGCACGAGGCGCGTGAAATAGAGCTGATGTCCCCAGCGTAAGAGCGGATTGGCTGGCGTATCCACTTCCAAAAACGCTAACCGACCACCAGGCTTTAACAATCGAGCGGCTTCGTTGGCGACCGCCGCGATCGAGACAAAATTGCGCAGGGCGAAACCGGAGAGCACTACCGATGCCCATGCCGTTGGCAGCGGCGTGACGAGGGCGTCGGAGTGGACAAACGTCGCCGGAATGTTCCGCCGCCGGGCACCGACGAGCATGTTATAAGCAAAATCGACCCCAACGACCCGCGCGCCAGTCCGAGCCGCAAGCTCGCTGAGATCCCCAGTGCCACAGGCAAGATCGACCACCGTATCACCAGCCGACACCGCGGCGGTGCGAATGGTCACCCGTCGCCAGTGTTGATCGAGTCGAAACGAGAGACAGCGATTCAGCAGATCGTAGCGGGGAGCGATACGATCAAACATGGCTCGCACGAACACGGCCTTTTCTTCGCGAGACGGCAACTCACTCACGGAAGACGTTCGAGGTGGTGGCGTTGTCCGAGGGGGCGGCAATGGTGGAGTGATCGAATGGTTCACGGCGGACGTTCTCCTCTGTTCGCGGGGCTATTTCCATCGGACACGCCAAGATTCCATAGGATATGCCCAAAAAGGTGCGCACCTACGGATTTTTCCCCACGCGATATGACCCGTTCTACTGTTTTCTCGCTAGGCCGGTTAAAGCTTCTTCGTGGTGGGCCGATGTCTTATGCAGACCAACAAAGATTGAACTCTACTGCTTCGGAGGATAGATGAAAACCCTGCTTCTTGCTGATGACGAACCGAATCTTCGCATGCTTGCTCGTATCACTTTAGAGGATCCAAAATATCGGATCATCGAGGCGGCGGATGGCACATCGGCCTTGGAACTCGCCCGCGTCGAACATCCCGACCTGCTCGTGCTCGATTGGATGATGCCTGGCATGAGTGGCATCGAAGTCGCCCGTTCGCTCCGTCAAGACCCCGCAACAGCCAGTATTCCGATCATCATGCTGACCTCGAAGGGTCAGGAAGCCGACAAGGAACAAGGCCGCGCGATTGGCGCGTATGCGTATCTGGTGAAACCGTTCAGCCCGCTCGAACTGCTCGAAAAAGTCGAACAAATCTTACAGTAAGGAAAAAGAGATGACCGTGGTTCCCTCCTCCCGGTCCGCGGGTTCTCTTCTCATCAAGAAACGCCCCCCCTCTTCCTCAAGCAAACTTGAAAAAGCCGTGTAGCGTCCCGGCCCTTATTCGTTACGCAGCACCCAGGCAGCGGTTTTCAAGCACGCTCGTTGCTCCCCTCACAAGCCTTCCTTAGGAGAGCCGCCCTTCAGCCTCTCTCCATACCTGTCTCAGGCATTTGTGACCCACGTCGCGGGCACTGCTCTTCCACTGTCCCGCTGTCTCTTGCGATTCGTCTCAGGCATCACTACAGTCTGAGCGATCACCGACGGCACAACTGTCGATTCCACCCACAGAGGAACGGAGTAAGGAGGACATTATGGCAGAGCAAGGGTACGCCCGACCAGATATGCTCACGACCACGGAGTGGCTTGCCACGGAGTGGCTTGCCACCCATTTGCACGATACGAATCCGCGGATTGTCGATTGCGATAACCGTGACGCTTACCGTCGCGCCCATATTCCCGGAGCCATCACTTTTCGGGGCCATCACTACCTGAAAGAAGAAGAAGGCGCGCTCCACATCATGGGACCGGAAAAGTTCGCCGAAACGATGAGTGCTTTGGGAATCGGCGATGACACGCTGGTCATCGCCTACGACAGCTTCAGTGGGCTGTATGCCGCGCGGTTCTGGTGGGCGCTCAATTACTACGGTCACACACAAGTCAAAGTGCTCAATGGTGGGTGGGATAAATGGCTGGCGGAAGGACGCGCCATCACGAACGACACCCCACGAGCAACGAAGGCCACATTCACCGCTCGTCCGCATGAGGAACTGATTGCACGCGCGGACTACGTCCGCGACGCGATTGGCAACCCGTCCCGCACGATTCTCGATGTACGGTCCGATGACGAATGGACCGGCGTGAATAGTCGGGGCACGAAACGGGGCGGGCGCGTGCCTGGGGCGATCCATCTTGAGTGGCTCAACTACGTCGATAGCAAGACCAAGGAGTTCAAGCCCGCCGCTGAACTCCGCGCGATGTTTCAGCAGGCAGGTGTCGTCCCAGAGCGAGAAGTCATCACGTATTGACAGGGTGGCATCCGTGCGGCGCACGGACTCTTCACCCTCCGGCTTCTCGGTTTCGACAACGTCCGCAACTATGATGCGTCCTGGGGTGAGTGGGGCAATCGCGAGGATTTGCCGCTGGAAAAATGAAGTAGTCAGTAGTCAGTAGTCGGCCTACTGACTACTGCCCTCAATACACAAACGGCACCAACCGCCAGCTCCGCGCACGGTACTCCTCGTAAGCGGAGCCGAACGTTTCCGCGAGTAGCCGCTCTTCATCGGCGATGCGCCACAGCGTCCCAATGAGATAGAGCGGGAACACCACGACAATCATCTGACTGCGAAACACCAGCAAAAATCCCGCGACCGCCAGTAGCGATCCACTGTAGATCGGGTGCCGTACCCAACGGTAACACCCCGAAGTCATCAAGGGTTGGTCTTCTTGGACCGCGACGAAACCACTGAAGTAGGGTCCCAGTTGCGCGGTCCCCGCCACCCGTAACGCCAAGCCCACCGCGACCCCGCCAAAGCCACAGTAGCGCATGAGGTCGCTTTCCGGCCACACCCACAACTCGCGGCGATCCGCGTAGGGCAACCACCAACACAACACCACCACAGCCCCCAACGCGAGATACGTCGTCCATCGCTGCTGCGGAATGTCTTTCACTCCTGGAGTGGAGAACTCAAACGGGATGAACAGCAGGACAAGGACATTGATCGCCACCACGGCGAGGAATCCACCCCGCGCGGGGTGAGACAAGAATCCCGCGCGATCTCCCCAGCTCTGGATCATCAGCCCAAGCGTGAGCACGAGCAAGAAGACGAGTTGGAAATTTTTAAGCGGTGTGGAGTTGTCGAAGGGTGCCTTCGAGTGAGGCATACCACTGCTCAAATGGCACGTCGGCGGGCACCACGATTTCGAACTTGCTGTTCGGGAGCGCTGTGACACTCCCCGCGCCGTGCGGTCGCAAGGGAATCACCACGGCTTCGCGAGAAATCTCCAGCCGATCCAGAATGACAAATATCTGCTCGATCTGCGCGAGCTGTACGCCAATGGGCATGGGGTGTTACCGATTCAACAGCGGGATCGCCGCGGCCAGCGCCAGGACGCCAATCCCAAGCACCAACAACACGCCCCACAACACCGTGGGACGGCGCAGTTCGAGAGTGGCTCCACAATGGACACAGTGCGACAGAAACGACCCGCCAGTCAGATAAATGCGATTCCACTTATGACACGATGGGCAGCGAGGTTTTGGTGAACCACGAAAGAGATTGGTGAGTTGCGCCACAGATTTGTACCGTTAATTTTCGCGCATCGTACCACGGTGATTTGTGCGCGTCGAGGTCTACATTGCGCGCTCCTCCCGTACCGCCTTATGATCTCGCCCCAGTTTGCTCGGTCTGCTACTCTCTTTCGTTATCGTTGAAAGCTGTATCGCTCACACAGGAGGAATCGTATGGGAATCGTTGATCGCTATGTCGCGTATGCGACGGCATTTGAAGAAGCGTATGCCAGTGATGACTGGTCCAAGATCGAACCGTTTTTCACCGAGGACACAGTGTATGAATTTGTCGCGCCCGCGCCATTCGGGGGAAAGTATGAAGGCCGCGCGGCGGTGCTCGCGCAGTTCAAGAATTCCGTCAACGGACTGGACCGCCGGTTCGATTCACGCGCCATCGCCGTCCTCGACGGTCCAAGCGAAAAAGATGGCGGTGTATGGGTACGCTGGGCGGGGACCTACACGCTCGCCGGTGCACCAGACTGTCGTATGGAAGGCGAAGAGCGCGCCGTGTTTGCCGGCGACCGTATTCGTCGTCTCACCGACAGTATGACAGATGCGGAAGCCGGGCGCGTGGGCGCATACTTTGCCCAGCATGGGGCAAAGCTGAAACCCATGAAGTAACCGTCACTCGGAGCGACGAAAACGGAACGGCGTCACGATGCTCCGGGAAGGGCCACTGGGGCGCATGGAATCGACCCACCGTGCGTTGAAGATCAAGAGCGACAACCCCTGCATGCTGCCGCCGAACCACCTGGTAGGCAAGCTGCGCGCGTAATGGTAGAGCGTTGGACACTTGAACCTAACGATCAAAAAAGGAGGGACCACGATGAAAAACGGCACGACAACAAATGGAACCGGAACGAAATGGCACGATACCTACCCGCACCTCGGCAGAGCCCCACTTCCGGCTAACGTCTACACGTCCGAGGAACAGTTCCAGCGGGAGCGGGAACATATTTTCAAGAAGGTGTGGCTCAATGTGGGACGGGTCGAGCAGATTCCTCGTCCTGGTGACTACTTTGTACAAGACCTGGCCGTCTGCAATACCTCGGTCATCGTGGTGCGCGGCAAGGCTGGCGCGGTGAATGCCTTTCACAACATCTGCTCGCATCGCGGCAACAAGGTCGCCTGGGACAACAAAGGCACTTGTCAGATGTTCACCTGCAAATTCCACGGTTGGTCCTATGCACTGGATGGTAAGCTCGCCTTCGTGCCGGACGAAAAGAATTTCTTTGGTTTGAAAAAAGACACCCTCGGCCTGACGCCGATGGCGGTGGATGTGTGGGAAGGATTCATCTTCATCAATGTGGACCCCACCCCCCAAGAAACCCTCCAAGAATATCTCGGTGATTTGGGGACTGGGCTGGCGGGCTATCCGTTTGGCGAATGGTCGGCGACCAGCACCTCTTGGAGCACCGAGGTCAAGGCCAACTGGAAAGTGGTCAAGGATGCGTTCCAGGAAGTCTACCATGTCGCCTTTTTGCACAAACGGTCGATTCCCGACTCCTTCACCAGTAAAGCGAATCCCTACGCGAGTCCCTTGGATGTGCGGCTGTATCCTCGCCACGGCAGCATGGGCATCTATGGCAACGCGGAGTTTCAGCCCACGCCGGTCGCGGAATTGGCCTTCCGGCATGGGGCTTTGATCATTCGCAAGGATTTTTCCGAATCCCGGCTGCCACCCGCGGTGAACCCAACACGCAGCAAAGAGTGGTCCCTTGACCTCAATGTCATCTTCCCGGCCTTCTTTGTCGATGTGTCGGAAGGGTCGTATTTTACCCATCAATTCATCCCGCTCGCGGTGGACCGTACCCTGTGGACATCGACGCAGTATTTCCCCAAGGCCAAGAGTCCCGCGCAACGGTTTAGTCAGGAATACGGCAATGTGATCTTCCGCGATATTATTTTGGAAGATGGGCGCACCTTCGAAGAGTCACAGTCCGTGCTCTCGTCAGGGGCGAAAAAAGAATTCCACCTCCATGATGAAGAAATCCTGGTTCGGCACAGCCATCATGTCGTGGATCAGATGATCAATAACCAGCCGGTTGGTGTTGGTACGGTGCCACGCGCCAATGGGAAGGAGGCAACGGTCCGTGTCTAAGTCATTGTTACCCGCGCAGTTTCGTGATCTCGAGCAATGGCTGGCGTGGTCGCTGGCGACGGAACAAGAACGGAGCCGGAAACGCCAGGCCAGCACCATGCAAGACATCAAGGCATTTTACGATGCCATGCTTGCCCGGATGGAAGAGGTGTTACCGTATGTAGACCAGTTTCCCGTGGATGCTCTTCCAGAGGACGCCACGCGGCTTTTCTATCTCACGCTGTCTCTCGCTGAAGTCGCGCCAGCCGTTGAGCAGTTTGGCCAGCCCAGTGTGGTTGACGGCTACGACGCAAAACGGTTTCTGGTGCAACACAATTAGGGGAAGTGTTCAGCGGAACGCTCACCAATAGATTGCCATAAGCATAACGAAAGAAGGAGAAAAATTCATGCATGATGTAGTGATTCGTGGCGGAAAAATTGTCGATGGCACCGGAAAGCCCGCGTTCATCGGCGATGTGGCGATCGCCAATGGGCGTGTCGCGGCTGTGGGAAAGAACCTCGGCGGCGCGCAAAAGATTATCAATGCTGATGATCTTCTCGTGACCCCAGCCTGGGTGGATGTGCATACGCACTATGATGGCCAGGTCGCGTGGGACGAGCAGATGACGCCCTCGCTGTGGCACGGGGTCTCGACCGTGGTGATGGGCAACTGCGGCGTCGGCTTTGCCCCAGCCACACCTGATCGTCACAACTGGCTGATTGGTCTGATGGAAGGCGTGGAAGATATTCCCGCGCCCGCGCTCGCGGCGGGGTTGCCGTGGGGCTGGCAGAGCTTCGGGGAATATCTCGATGTGCTGGACAAGATGCGCCGCACGCTTGATGTCGGCGGCATGGTCACGCATGGTGCTGTCCGCGCTTTTATCATGGGCGAACGCGGAGCCAAGAACGAACCCGCGACCCCACAAGACATTGCTCAGATGGCCGCGCTGGTCAAAGAAGCCGTGTTAGCTGGTGCGCTGGGATTCTCCTCTTCACGCACCCTGGTCCATACCGCGAACGATGGAGAACCCGTGCCGGGCACCTTCGCGACGGAAGAAGAACTCAGTGGCATTGCCCGAGCCGTGCGCTCCACTGGGCGCGGGATCATTGAGATGGTGCCACGGGGCATCGCTGGCGAAAACGGGGAACTGCTCGACGAAGTGGACATGATGATCCGCATCTCTCGTTCGACCGGCTGCCCGCTCACCTTCCTGCTCGCGCAGAGCAACAACTATCCTGAGCAATGGCGTGAAGTCATGGCCAAATGCACCGCCGCCGTGGAAAGTGGCGTCCGCATTGTCCCGATGGTCTTCACCCGCCCCGTGTGCGTGCTGTTCAGTTTCCAAGGGGACAACCCGTTTGAGTACCTGCCGAGCTTTCAGCCGCTCAAGAAGCTCTCGCATGATGAAAAAGTCGCCGCGCTGCGGAACCCAGAGTTACGGCAAAAGCTGGTGACGGAAAAAGACCCCAACACGACTGGCATGTCGGTGCTGTATCAGAGCCCCATGGTGTGGGAGCGGACCTATCCGATGGGCTATCCGCTGAGCTACGAACCGGACAGCAAGAACAGCATCGCCGCCATCGCCAAGCGCGAAGGGCGTAGCCCACGTGAAGTGGTGTATGACCTCATGTTGGAACACAATGGCCGCTCCTTCCTCATGTATGCCGCCGCTGGCTATGCGGACGGGACCGGCAACTCCCTGCACGAATTGATCCGCGACCCGATTACCGTCATGGGTGGCAGTGATGCTGGTGCCCATGTGCGGCAGATCATGGATGCGGGTGTGCCGACATACGCGTTGACGCACTGGTCACGCGACAAAGCCCTTGAAGATCCGCGACGGCTACCGTTAGAAGTCGTGGTCAAGAAATTGACCCAGGACGGCGCGCGGTTGTTTGGCATGACCGACCGTGGCACGTTGGAGCCAGGGGCGAAGGCGGATGTCAATATCATCAACTACGAGAAACTGGGAGTGAGCCATCCCGAGATGGTCTACGATCTCCCAGCGGGCATGCCGCGCCTGATGCAAACCGCCATTGGGTATGAAAAGACCTTTGTGAGCGGAGAAATCGTGCAAGAAAACGGCAAGGACACGGGTGCACGACCAGGGCATATCGTGCGGAGCCGCTAATTCTTAGCTGGAGCCTGAGCGCATCGGGCTCTGGCAAAAGAAAGAACCTGTCTGTTGCCCCCCTCAACCATTCTCAGTCGGGACCACGTGAGGGGGGCTCACCACGAAATTCGCTGACGGCTTGCTTTGCCTCTGGTGATGCCCGGATACTTGGCGGCAATGACTTCCTTCCCTCATTACACGAGAAAGAGGCCCACCAACGATGCCAACCGTATCGACAGCAGACCCTCAGTTCCAATCGGCCATCCAGGCCTGCGTCGTGGCGCTCCACAAGCTCGCGGACTACGAACTCGACGCGCCTTTGCACAACCGTATCCATGAATTAGGTGAACGAAAGGAATTTCTCACCACGGCGGAACATGAGGAATTACTCGCCCTCGTCGCATTCCTTCACGAGCGGACGATCGAGAAACTCGAAGCCCAAGCCGCGTTAGCTCGACTCCGCGTAGCGATTCCCGATGCCGTGCCCGGCTTATGAGCACGGGATCAGAACAATTCCGTAAGGCAGTGATCAGACGCGCGGGCAATCGCTGTGAATACTGCCAACTGCCCGCGCACCTTCAGATCAGCGGTTTTGAGATTGATCATATTCTCCCTCGCTCGCGCGGTGGGCAGACAGAGGTCTCCAATGTTGCCTTGGCGTGCCCACACTGCAACGCGCGCAAATGGGCGCACATCGACGGAGAAGATTCAGAGTCAGGACAATGGATCGCATTGTTCAATCCTCGGACGCAGAGGTGGGAGGATCATTTCCAGTGGTCCGAGCAACAACCGTTCTCACTTTCCGGGCTCTCCGCATCTGGGCGAGCAACAGTAAGCCGGTTACAGATGAACTCCCCGGCTCTCGTCAACATCCGCCGCTTATTGGCCGAGCTCGGACTTCCCTGGCGAGCGGACACCTGAAGACTCTTCGGACATTTTCATGCAGAAAAGAATGCTGTCACTGATCGAAGGGCAACGCCATGTCATCTGGGCGACACGCCTGCCTTTCTCCGCGACTCCGCGTCTCCGCGTGAGAAAAAAGGTCTCTCAGAAAATCGCCACCGGCTGACATGGCGACCCGGTACTCCCGACAATCCGCAACGGCAGAGCCACAAAGAGAAACTCATACCGTTGCTCCTCCGCGCAGGCCGCCACCAACCGTTCGGGGAAGGCATTATCAATCAGGCACAGCCCCAGAAACGGAATCCCCAGGTGGACGCCAAAATCCATGCCGTCATAGCCCACGGGGTATTCATCCAACATATCCCACGTCACAGCAGAGACATCATGCGCACGCAGCCATTCCAGACAAGCGATATGCAGCCCAGGGCGCGAAGCCACCGCGAAACTCCGTGAAGAAATCGAAGAAGCGAGGCTGGTCTTCGCCGCCTCATAAGGCTCGCGCCCACTACGGATCACCACCACATCGCCAGACTCCACCTTCACCCCGGCACGGGCCGCGGCGGCATCCAACTCAGGCGGAGTCACTGGTTTGCCAATATCGACGTAGCCTTCTGTCCGTCCAGCCGCCACATCGAGCAATACACCACGAGTGACAATCCCATCAAACCACGCATCCAGCGCCCCCCACTGCGCGCCACCGAAACGCACGCTGTCCTCAAAGCTCCGTCCGTTATAGAGCTGCCCTTGAAACTCCACGTGACAGAGCGCGTCCATGTGCGTCACGCCGAGTCCATGAAACACCATGCCCACATAGTCCACGGCGGCCTTGGAGTTGCCGCGGCGCACTGGACAGAGCATGTGGTAATCCAGTGTGGGTTGATCGGCGGTGAGATCACGTGACAACGAAACCACCCTCCCCTTACGAGCCAGCGCCACAGCGGCGGCCCGTTTCTCCGGGGTAATCAAATTGATCGTGCCCCGCTGATCGTCATTACCCCAACGGCCCCAGTTATTGAGACGCTTAAAGTATCCTTCCACCTCAGCCTGTGTCGGCGCTTTCCAGTCTGGCATTGTTCGCCCTCCTTTATGGGTTCGTGTTTTATCTGGTTTATGAGGGTAGAACAATTTCCTATGGATATCCTATGGATCAATGATTCAAGAACGCATATCGTTCTTCTCGAAGTCCCTTGAATGTGGACCTCTGAACAATAGCTGAATATAATAGACTGAAGTTCTCAAGACTTATCCTCATGCTTCGCTCATTTCTTAAAGCACTTTTGAGAATTGACAACTGAGGATCATACGAAAAGGTCATTCTGATCAAGAATCGCACTGAAAAATCATGAAACGAGTGAGTTCAAGGACTATGTGGACACCAACCTGAAGAGGGCAGTTCTGATAGAGCCACGCCCCATAGTTTCTAACCCATTGGAATAACTCAGTTTAGCAATTCTTAGAAGTTGTTC
>CAMBFS010000119.1 GCA_945865755.1 Klebsiella pneumoniae | reverse complement strand
TTCGTGCCCGCCAAGTACCGGGTCACTTGATCATGGCTCACTTCCCCTTCCAGCAGTTCGCTGAGCCCCGTCGCGGTGGTGGCCCCAAAGGACGCCAGCAAGTAATCGGAATACAAATCGGCTATCGCTTGTGCTTTCATATCGGCGATGCTATACCTTTTTTGTCCCTGGCGCGTAAGGTGAGCTAGAAAGTACGCGACGTCAGTTGTCCATGATGGGCCGTCACACAGATTCAGAGCGCCCGCAGAGCCTTTGCGGCCAACAATAATTGCAGGCGTGTCGGTAAGCGCCGCATCTGTATATCCAACAATGCCGTTCGAGCCGAAGACCGGAACGTCACCTTGCTCTTTCCGATCCTTTGCCGGTAACCCCTTTCCGTATTGCATTTCAAGAAGGCTGCCAAATGCCCCAGAAATCCAACCGGTCGGGTCGGTGTGTGTAGCGGCTCCCTTTTGAACGAGTTGGAGCAGTTCTGACGCCGGTTCGTCGTTGGGGTCTTGTTCCACCAGTTTGCCACGCACGGCCAAATCCAGAATGAACCGCCGCAGGCGCGGAATGGCGTCGGGTGCTTCGGCGATGCGATCGAAGTGTTGCAGCAGACGTTCAAGGTTCATCGTCGTCTGCCTCGGGTTACCGCAGGTTTATTAGCCAGTTCGCTCTGCAGTTCCGCTTCGATCTCTTCGATGGAAGGCAGGCTGGACTTCAGGCTGTCTGGCAAGGCACGGGTGAATTCGTAGTCGGCGACACCGATAGGCTTATGAATATCGCGCAGAGCGTATTCAGCTATGAAACGGTCTTTGGTCTGGCAGAGGATCAAGCCGATAGTGGGCTGGTCGGCTTCGTGCCGTAGTTTGTCATCCACTACCGAACAGTAGAAATTCATCTTACCGGCGTATTCCGGTTTGAATTTGCCGCGTTTGAGTTCAATGACGACGAAGCAACGCAGTTTCAGGTGATAGAAGAGCAAGTCGATGTAGAAGTCGTCTTCTCCCACGCTCAAGGGGTATTGCCGTCCGACAAAGGCAAAGCCCTGTCCGAGTTCGATCAGGAATTTTTCCAGATGCCGCACCAGTCCAGTTTCCAGTTCGCGCTCGTGGAAGGGTTCCTCGATAGTGAGGAAGTCGAAGAGATAAGGGTCCTTGAGCAGTTGCTCGGCCAGTTCGGACTGTGGGGTAGGTAGGCGGCGAGCAAAGTTGGTGACTGCTGCACCCTGTCGCGCATGGACCTGAGTTTTGATCATAGAGGTCAGGGTGTCACGACTCCAACCCTGGTCGATCACTTGGCGGGCGTACCACAGGCGAGTGGGTAGCTCTTTGATTTTTTCCATCAACAAGACGTTATGACCCCATGGTATTCGTGCGAGAAGCTCTTGCACTATCGTTGGTGCTCCTGTTTGCACAAGAGTTTTGGTGTCGTTCGCTGGTACGGGCAATTTTGCAACAGGCTGTTGCAAAATTACGGAGGCGGCATATTCGCGGGCAAACCGGATCATATAACCGATATTGCGCTCGGAAAATCCTTTGAGTTCGGGCAGTTCGTTACGAATATCCCGTGACAGTCGCGGGATGACGCCCGTGCCCCACCCTTCCTGTTGCTGGCGCAGGTGAATTATCCTTCCGACATCCCAATACAACAGGATCATTTCCGCGTTGGCAGACAGTACGGCCTTGACTTGCGCCTGCCGGATACGGCTCTTGATCTCGCCCAGCAGTTCACCGTAGAAAGCCAGTTCGTTACTCATCTCAATAGTGCCTCCGTCAGGATGGCCTTGAGCTGGTCGCGCAGGGCAGCGGTGCGTTGTTCATCCTGTTCCAGTTTGGCTAGCAGCTCTGCCGGGTCGCCGTGGTTGTCGGCGATGGTGTGGGGATTCTTGAAGTCGAGGTTGTAGTTGCGGGCTTTGATCTCGTCGAGGCTGACTTTCCACGCCACTTCACTTTCCTGCCGGCCTTTGCGTCCGGTGCCACCCCACCAGTCGATGCACGGTTGCAGGTGCTCGAAGCGGATAGGCTTGGTCATGGAGTAGGCTTTCTGACCGGCGGGTACGCGGTGCTCGTAGAACCAGATCTCCTTGGTCGGCTCGTCTTTTTCAAGGAACAGCAGATTAGTTGGTAGATTGCTGATTGCTCGCCAGACCCCGTTGGGTAGGCGCACGATAGTGTGCAGGTTGCACTCTTCCAGCAGGTGCTCCTTGAGGCGGGTTTTGACGCCTTCGCCAGAGAGAAAGCTGTTCGGCAGAACGACAGCGGCGCGACCACCGGGTTTGAGCAAACGGATGATCAGCGCCAGAAACAGATCGGCGGTTTCTCTAGTGCGGAAATGGGCGGGGAAGTTGGATTCGATGCCATTTTCTTCTATGCCATTGAAGGTCGGAGCAGTAAGGATAATGTCCACCCGGTCGCTTTGGCCGTAGCTAATGTAGGGACGCGCCAGGGTGTTGTCGTGGCGCACGAAGCTCGGGTCTTCGATGCCATGCAGCAGCATGTTGGTGACGCACAGCATGTGCGGCAGTTGCTTCTTCTCCACCGCGCGCAGACTGGCTTGCAGGGCTTGTTCGTCTTTTACTTTTTTCACATAGCGGCCGCGCATGTGGCGGATGGCACACGTAAGAAAGCCGCCGGTGCCGCAGGCAGGGTCGAACAGAATCTCGCCCGGTGTGGGGTCAATGCGATCCACCATAAAAGCGGTGACGGCGCGCGGAGTGTAATACTCGCCCGCGTTCCCGGCGCTTTGCAGATCGTTGAGCAGTTGTTCGTAGATGTCGCCGAAGTGTTTGCGCTCGGCCAGGTCGTTGAAGTCCACGCTGCTGATCTTGTTAATCACTTGTCGCATCAGTTGGCCAGACTTCATGTAGTTGTAGGCGTCTTCAAACACGCTGCGCACCACGCGGCTGCGACTGGCCTGGTGGCCGGTGATGGGTAGTTCCTTGAGCCGGGGAAACAGGTCGGTATTGATGAAGGCTAGCAGCGCGTCACCAGTGATACCTTCGGGATCAGCCGCCCAAGTCCGCCATTGTAGAGGTTCGGGGATCGGTGAACGGTAGTTGTCCTGCATCACCTCCAGTTGTTGATCCTGGTCGTCAATAATTTTGAGAAAGAACATCCAGCACAGTTGCGAGAGACGCTGCGCATCGCCATCGACGCCAACATCCTGGCGCATGATGTCTTGAATGGATTTGACGGTGTTTCTTGCGGACATGTGTTAGGCGACTTCCTGATAGAGCGCGGCTTGCAGTTCGTGGACAGCTTGTTCAAAGCTAGCGCGCGAGCCGAATTGCTTGATGAGTTGGAACGGGGTGCCCATGGTGTTGAACGGCGGGATTTCCAGAATCTTGGTGTTGTCGAGGCCGGTGACGATGCCTTCATCCTGATACTTGGCGAGCAGGGCTTCGAGCACGGCGCGGGCTTGCGGCCCGTACTTGGTGAACACATCGCGCTTGCGCACGTTGTCGGCGCGGTCACGACGAGTGAGGGGCGGCTGGTCGAAGGCAATGTGGCAAATGAGGTCGAAGGGATCGAGGTCTTTGCCGACTTCTTCGAGCAACGGGTCGAGGAGCAACCCTGCTTCGGCCAGTTCTTCCATGATGGCTTCTTTCTGCTCGGCGGTTTTCCAGCGACGCAGAAATTGATCAAGGCTGGTGTACTGCTGACGAATAGCTTTGCGGCTGTAATCGCGCAACGATTCCGTGACCAGCTTGCCGTTGTCATCGAGATATTCCACACGCTCGGTGAGCACGCGGACCGGTTTGCCTTTGATGTAATACTTGGCGGGCGACTCAGAGACACTGGGCGTCAGAGTGATGTCAGGCGGCGGATAACCAGCCACCACCACGGTTTCATCGTTACCAGGTTCAGGCGGGATGGGGTCTTCGTCTTTGTCGCTGAGTGAGGGTACGTCGTCAGGCGGTGTCACCGGGTCGTCTTCGCCCGGTTCGTAAATCTGCACCGGCGCGCCATCAAAATCAGGGTCGGCAAAATGATTGGTGGCTTTGCGAAAGTCGATCAAGGTGAAGTAGTACTTCTTGGTGTCTTCATGCACCCGCGTGCCGCGCCCGACAATTTGCTTGAACTCGGTCATGGAGCCGACTTCGCGGTCGAGCACGATCAGGCGGCAGGTCTGCACATCCACGCCAGTGGAGAGCAGCCGCGAAGTCGTGACGATAACCGGGTATTTGGCCTCGGGATCGATAAAATTATCCAATTGCTCCTTGCCTTGGGTATCATCGCCGGTGATACGCATGACATAGCGGACGTTTTCCTGGGCAAGGTCGGCATTTTCGTTGATCAGCGCTTGACGCATACGGGCGGCGTGTTCGGTATCCACACAAAAGACGATGGTCTTCTGGAACCGGTCGCCGCTCTGTTTGAGGTAGTCTGACACCCATTTAGCGACGTGCTTGGTGCGCTCATCGATGACCAAGCTACGATCGAAGTCTTTCTGATTGTAGATGCGGTCTTCAATCTCGTAGCCGTGCTGGTCGGTCTCGCCTTGCGTAGGACGATAGCCTTCCACATCCACGTCGAGATGCACTTTGATGACTTTGTATGGAGCGAGGAACCCATCGTGAATGCCCTGCTTGAGCGAATAGGTATACACCGGCTTGCCAAAGTAGTTGATGTTGGAGACGTATTCGGTTTCTTTAGGCGTGGCGGTGAGGCCGATCTGCGTGGCGGCGGAAAAGTATTCGAGGATTTCGCGCCAGGCGGAATCTTCGGCGGCGCTACCACGGTGGCACTCGTCGATCACGATCAAGTCGAAAAAGCCTGAGGAGAACTCACGGAACAACTTTTGTCGCTCCTCTGGACCGGTGATGGCCTGGTACAAACCAAGATAGATTTCGTAGGCGGTGTCGATGCGACGTTTGTTGTCGATGGCAGTCGGCAGCTCGATGCTACTGCCATCGTCGCGGTCAATGGTTTTGGCTGCGGTGCTCAGTTTGGCCATGGCCGCGCCAAAGGGGCGGAAGTCGTTGACCATAGTTTGATCGATGAGCACATTGCGGTCGGCTAGAAACAAAATGCGTTTCTTCTGTCCGGCTTTCCATAACCGCCAAATGATCTGGAAGGCGGTGTAGGTCTTGCCGGTGCCGGTGGCCATGACCAGCAAGATACGATTCTGCCCCTTGGCGATGGCCTCTACCGCCGCGTTGATGGCGTTGCGTTGATAATAGCGCGGTTCCTTGCCGCTGCCGTCGTCGTAATAGGGCTGCAGAACAATCTGTTCCTGTTCGGGCGTAAGTCCCTTCCACGTACGGTACTGTGCCCACAGCGTTTCAGGGCTGGGAAACTCGCTCAAGGCAAGGCTTGTTTCCAATTGCGCCGGGCTGCCGGTACGGTCGTGAAACAGAAAGCCGTCACCGTTGGACGCGAACACGAAAGGAATGTCGAGTGTCGTGGCGTAGTCGAGCGCCTGTTGCATCCCATCGCCCACGGCGTGGTTGTTGTCCTTGGCTTCGATGAGAGCGATGGGGAGGTGCTGATAATAGAGCACGTAATCAGCGCGCTTGGCCTTGCCACGTGTGACCAGCTTGCCGCGCACGATGATGCGGCCTTTGGTGAAACCGACCTCCCGGCGAATCTGGATGGCTTCGTCCCACCCGGCCCGAATGACAGCAGGGGTGATGAACTTGGCACAGATGTCGGTTTCGCCCAGGGATTTCTTATTCATCAGGCCTTCGATAGATAGAAAAGTCACTTCCATCCATACGTAGAAACCTCAGTTCCTCACAACGAGAGACTACTTCTTCTCCATCGTGAGCGAGACGGAGTTCATACAATACCGCTGCCCGGTCGGTTCCGGGCCGTCCTCGAAGACATGCCCCAGGTGGGCTCCGCAACTCCCGCACATGACTTCGACTCGCTCCATGCCGAGGCTGTAGTCCGTCTCAATGACCACACTGTCGGGCGTGATCGGGTCCCAAAAACTCGGCCAGCCACAGCCCGCATCGAACTTGGTCGTGGACCGAAACAACTCAGCCTGGCAGCACACACATTGATAGATGCCTTCCGGGTTCTTGAAGTAATACTCGCCGGTGAACGGGCGCTCAGTCGCTTTCTGCCGACATACGGCATACTGCGCCGGAGTCAGTTGTTGACGCCATTCTTCCTCGGTTTTGGTGACTTTGTAGGCCATGTCCATGCTCCTTTCCTTCGTTAAATAATCACGGCTGTGCCGCTCACGCTCACCATGAGCATGCTCCCGGATTTTCCAATCACTTCGTAGTCGATATCAACCCCGACGACGGCATTGGCCCCAACTTTCTGGGCCGCGGCTTCGATCTCCTCGAATGCCATGGCGCGGGCTTTTTGTAACTCTTGTTCGTATGCCGCCGAGCGGCCACCGACAATATCGCGAATACTGGCGAAGAAATCCTTCACGACATTGGCGCCGACAATCACTTCGCCGGTGACGATGCCGCGATATTCCTTGATGGGTTTGCCTTCTAGTTGTGAGGTGGTGCTGAGGATCATCAGGGGGCTCCTTTTTCTGTTGCTACGGAATCAACACGATCTTGCCATACGCCGTCGATTCAATCACCTCATGGTGAGCACGCGCTGCTTCCGCCAGCGGGAGTTCTTTGCCAATCACTGGCCGCAACGCACCGCTCTCCAGCCCGGCGATCAGCCCGGCATGAATCCTTTCCATATCCAGGGGTGAGACATTGACGAGGCTCATGCCCAGGATCGCGGCGTCCTTCATCATCGCCGCGCGTGGATTGATTTCCGCGGTGCCTTGGTTATTCGGCCCTCGATTGCCAATAACCACGATGCGCCCGCCTGGAGCCACGATGCTCAGGTCCTTGCCCAGATTCACGTTGGCGAGCATTTCCAGGATGACATCCGCGCCACGGCCCTTGGTCAATTCCAGCACTTTATCCAAATAGCCAGCCGCACGATGATCGAGCACATGATGCGCGCCTTCTTTGGCGACCAACTGTCGCCCGGGTTCGGTGCCACCCGTGCCAATGACTGTCATGCCCGCCGCTCGCGCCAGTTGCACGGCGGCGATACCAACCCCGCCGCTGGCCCCATGCACGAAGACCACTTCCCCTGGGGCCGCATGCGCGCGTTGGAACAAGGACCGATATGCCGTGCCATAAGGAACAAACATCGCCGCGCCCTGCGCGAAGGAGGCGCGTTGCGGCAAGTGTTGCACTTGGCCTTCCTTGCACAGTGCTTTCTCCGCGTAAGTGCCGGTCAGCGTGCCCGCCGTGTAGACGCGGTCGCTCACTTTCACCTTGGTCACGCCTTCGCCGACGGACTCAATTTCGCCCGCGCCGTCCGCGCCTGGGGTGAAGGGAGTTGGCGGTTTAGGATAAATGCCGGAGCGGATGTAGGTCTCAACGGGATTCACGCCAACGGCCCGAATGCGCACGACGACTTGTCCGGGCCCGGCTTTCGGGTCCGGGACCTCTTCCAACTTCATCACTTCAGGTGCGCCAAATTCATAAATACGGATGGCTTTCATACCGGATTCTCCTTGAGTAAGACATAAAACGTAAATATGTAAAACATAAAGGCGGTTACGTTTTACGTAAACAATCCTTCGCCAATCGCCCTGGCAATCTCCTCGTCCGACATGCCCAGCAGCTCCTTGTACACCTCGAAGTTGTGTTCTCCCAGGAAAGGGGCCGGGGCGTAATCGAAGGTCGCGTTACTAAAAACCGCCGGGAAGCGGTCGAGCTGGTGACGGCCCAGGAGCTTGTTTTCGACTTCAACAAGCCACTGCCGTGCGGCGAGTTGTTCGTCACATTCGCTGAAATCGCGCATGGTGCAGACCTTACCCGCGGGAACGCCGGCGGCTTGGAGTTGACGCATCGCTTGCTCGGCGTCTTGTTGCGCTGCCCACACGCCCAGCGCTTGCTCAATGTCCGCCCGATGGGCGCGCCGACCTTCGACGGAGGCGAGCCGACTATCGTTCGCAAGTGTCTGGTCGCCGATGGCTTGACACAACCGGTTCCAGTCCTGGTCATCGCGAGCGGTGAGCGCGAGCCATTCGTTATTAAGGCAGCGATAGACGTTGTTCGGTACATAGTCACAGAAGGCATCCTGGTTTCCTTGTGGATGCGCTTCTCGCTGGTTGTTCAGCAAATCAGCGAACGACGGTCCAACCAGATAGGCGCCAACCTCCAACTGTGAGAGGTCAATGCGTTGCCCGACGCCTGTCCGCCTCCGTGCTTCGAGCGCTTCGAGCAATGCCAGTGCCCCGGAGAGCCCGCTGAGGTGATCGGTATAGGCACAGCCGAGGCCGATGTCCTGGCGCCCCGGCGGATTCGTGAGCGAAGTGAGACCACACAAGGAGTGAATCGTCGGCGCGTACGTCACGAAGTCCCGCCACGGACCACTTTGGCCCGCACCAGCCATGCTCATGTAGATGATCCGGGGATTCCACTCGCGGACGGTGTCGTAGCCAATGCCCCAGCGTTCGAGCACGCCGACACTGAAGTTCTCGGCTATCACATCCGCCTGTTCGACCAGCCGTCGCAGGGTCGCCAGTACCTTTGGATGTTTCATGTTCAGGCTGACACTACGCTTGTTGCGATTCCACAGCGCGAAGTAGGGAAACGCGTTGCCGTTGACGCCCTGGGAGCGTTCCTCGGTTTGCAGCTTGACCACGTCAGCGCCAAGATCGGCGAGCACCCGCGTACAATAGGGGCCCGCGAGGACCCAGGTGAAATCAAGAATGCGGACTCCCGCGAGCGGCTTATGCGGGGCAGTGTCTGGTGTGGGGATTGTCGCGACGGGTGTCCACCGTTGGAGTACGGTTGCGGCATCGACCGGGATTGCCGCGGGTGGCCGTGGTGCTGGAGCAGGGGTCGCTTCCGTGCGAAACAGTGGTCCTGGCATGTGCATCGCCGGTCCGTCCCAGTCCACCGCACGAAAAAATCCCCGCGCTTGAAAGTGGGCATTGTTGACAATGTCGGCGACATTCAGCACTTCTCCCATCGGGAGATGGCGGTGCTGCCCGCCCAGGAACACGTCACGTGCGTCTTTCGTCAGTGCCCACGTATGCAGGAGTTCCATGATGTGACGAATATGCGGGAGAATCTTCAACATCTCCGAGAGATCAAGCTCTTTCAGGTCACCGGCCATGCCATCTTCATCCAGCCATTTGACCAGCGTGGGCATGTGCATACCTGGAGTGACCATGGCGTGCCCACGCGCGCACGGCATCACCTCGAAGGCACCGCTCCAGTGGAGCGACGCTTGTCGTTGGGCAACGGCGGTGGGAAAAAATTTCGCGAAGAACCAATACATCAACATTTGTTCGGTGCATGCGATCACCGACTGTTGCAGCGAGAGGTCGATATGCTGTCCGCGTCCGCTGTGGCGCGCGTCATACACGCCGGCGAGTCCACAAATGGCCGCGAAGAGGCCGGCGGTATTGAAGCACTGTCGGCCCCAGCCATTGAGCGGCGCGTCGGGAGTTCCGGTAAAGGACAAGACGCCACCGAGCGCGGCGGCCACCAAATCGCTGATTTGCCATTGCGCGCGCGGTCCGTGCCGACCAAATGGCGTCAGGGAAACATGGACAAGGCGTGGATTGATGGCGTGCAGGTCAGCGAAATCGAGTCCGAGACGGGCCAAGCGTCCGGGCGGTTCGGTTTCAATGAGCAGGTCGGCGCGAGCGGCAAGCTCCGTAAGTTGTCGTTGGCCGTCAGGCGAATCGAGATCAAGTCGCACACGATGTTTGCCGCCATCGTACCACCAGTCGAGCAGGCCACCGTGCTGGCCCGCCTCGCCGGTCATGGCCGAGCCTGGAGAGCCATGTCCCATACGCACCACATCCGCTCCAGCCTCGGTGAGCAGTTTGGTGGCGAAGCGACCAGTGTCATCGGTGAGGTCAAGTACGCGCAGGCCGTGCAAAGCGCCAGTTGTTGTCATAATGTTCCCCTTATGAATTTTGCCGTCCAAGTTCGGGAAGAGTAGAGAGGCTGCTTCCAGGTTCCCTCTCCCGGCTGGGACAATGGTATTAAGTTAAGGGGGAGACTGTCATTGCGAGGAGTCGGACGACGAAGCAATCTCCAACAAAACAAAGATTGCTTCGCTGCTCGCAATGACACGGTTGCTTAACTTAATGCCATTGCCCGGCTGGGAGAGGGTCAGGGTGAGGGGGAGTCGCAATGTGATTACCGATTTTGATCGTCACCCTTCATCTGCGTCGCTGTCCCCAGGTGTTCCAGTGCGTGCGGTCGCGCGCGGGTAAGCGTTTGGCGGGTTTGAAATCCGTTCCTTTGTAATAGGCCACCGGCATCAGCACGGCTTGAGTGACCGTGTCGGGAATGCCGAGCACTTTGGCGGCGTCTTTCTCATGGATGAGATGCAACGTCGTCCACGCCGAGCCCACACCGCGCGCACGCAAGGCCAGCATGAACGACCAGGCGGCGGGGAGAATCGAGCCATACGTGGAGGCTTGTCGCACCTGCGCTTCTTTCTCGACGCGCCCCTCAATGCACGCGATAATGATCGCGGGCACTTCATGCAAATGGTCATACAGGTAGCCAGCCGACGCGTAGACTCGTTTGCGTTGGGCCGTGCGCGGATCGTCCTTGCCGTAGTCCGGGGCTGGGCTGTTCGCGTATTGGTCGGCTCCTTTGCGGTACAAGTCGGCGATGGCTTTCTTCTTGTCGGGATCGGTGATGACGATGAAATGCCAGTTCTGATTGTTTGAGCCCGTCGGCGCTTGCAGCGCGATGTCGATGGCTTTTTCGATCACTTCGGGTTCGACGGGTTTGGTGAGGTCGAGCCGTTTGCGGACCGAGCGCGTGGTGCTGAGGAGGTGATCGACAGTCGCCAGATCGCTCGTGCTCATGCCCGGTTTCTGGGCCGGTGGAGTCTGCGCGAACGTGGGTGCACCGAGGCTTGCAAGACTAAGACTGACGACAACAGTGAGGATGGTGGGAAATTTCGCCATGATGGTTCTCCTTGAATAGACGGTCAGTGCACCATTCCCTGCACGGGGACCGCCGCGGTTGAGGGCACGTCTTTAATCTGAATGGGGCGGATGGGGACAGTGAGCAACACCGTGGCGCTGACGATACCAACTCCGGTGGCGACAAAGATGGGCACCAGCCAGTTCCCGTCACTGCCCGTGAGCATGTAGCCCGCGGTGAGAGGCCCCAGAAACCCGGCGAAGGTGCCGAGGGTGTTAATCAGCCCAAAGATGGCACCAGCGAGATGCTGGTTAAACTCAATCGCCACCGTCGAGAAACACGCCAGCGCGCTGGTGAATAATCCGTAGAAGAGAATCAAGCAGATCACGCAGAGGGTCGCGGAGGGGACCAAGGCGCCAGCCAAGAGAAACGGGAAGGCGAGCGCCAGTCCAATCCCGCCGATGCGGGCACGGACAAACTGTGAACTCCACCCGCGACGTAAGAGATAGTCGCCAAACATGCCGCCCCCGACGAGTCCGATAAAGGCGCTGGCGTGCAGGGGGATGCCGATGATTCCCATGACGCCAAGCGCATACCCCCGCGCTTCCACGAGGTAAGTTGGAATCCAAAACAAAAACATCCATCCCACGTAGGCATAACACATGTACGCGAACGCGACGGTTAGCAGGGGACCGTTGGTAAACACCACTGAGAGCGGTAAAGGATTGGCTGGAGGTGGCGGGAGCTGAGACTCGATATAGGTCCGTTCGGCGGGCGTGATGCGGGCATTCAACGCTGGCGTGTCACTAGCGTAGCGCCACCACACCGCGGCCCCTGATGTCAGGACACTTATTTCAAGTTACTGAATTTATTAGGCTTCTTCGCCGATTTCGCCCAGCACGAAAATTATTTTGCCACACCCAGAAAGCAACAAGCAGTTTTCTCAGCAGAATAATCAAAGGTTCGTACGATAACAGCCA
>CAMBFS010000118.1 GCA_945865755.1 Klebsiella pneumoniae | reverse complement strand
CGCTTGCGGGAACCATTCCCTCAACAAGAATGGGATCGTGATCTCGCCATGGCGGAATTCGACAAGATGGTCGCCGAGGGCCGTTTTGATTGGGTCGATCATTGGATCAGCGACTTCCTCAAGACGGATGTTGCATGGAGTGAAATTCTCGCAACGATGTCGGCGTGGCTGGACAAGCGGAAGTCACTCGGGGCGCTGCGTTTCGTCGCCATCGCTGTGGGGCACCACGGCACTCGTGAAGATCTGAGGGTACTAACCATATATGAAGGCATAGCCGCAATCGAAGCCGGACAAATTATTGCGGATACCCAATTCGCGGTGCGTCGGCGAAGTCTTCGTTAAGTGGGAACAAGCGATATCGCGGTTTTTACATTATCGCCTGTCACTCGCAGGCTGACGCTCACTCCCCTCATACAAAAAACAACTCGTGGCATGCGACGCGGAAAGCGGTATCGCCGCCGGATACTGCTCCCGACACTGCGGCAGCGCGTGCGCGCAGCGCGGATGGAAATGGCACCCCGGTGGCGGGTTGCTCGGCGAAGGAATGTCACCGGCAAGGCGAATCTTTTCACCACCAGAGTGAGGATCAATCTTGGGAATCGCGGACAGCAGCGCTTGCGTGTAGGGATGACGAGGATTCTGGAAGACCTCCTCGGTCTTCCCCCGCTCGACGATGCGCCCCAGGTACATGACCGCGACCTCATCAGCGAGATATTCCACCACCCCCAGGTTGTGGGTGATGAAGAGATACGTGAGCCCCAGGTCGGTTTGCAGCTTTTCTAGCAGATTGAGAATCTGCGCCTGCACCGACACATCAAGCGCGCTGGTGGCCTCGTCACAGACAATGAACTCCGGGTTCACCGCCAGACAGCGCGCGATGCTGATGCGTTGGCGTTGCCCGCCGGAGAATTCGTGCGGATAGCGGTAGCGCACGTCGGGGTCGAGTCCGACGTGCCCCAGAATCTCCTTGACCCGCTCCTCCCGGTCTTGGCGGTCGTATCCAATGCCATGCACCGTCATGCCTTCCCTCACGATCTCGCCGACCATCATGCGGGGATTCAAGGAGGAATACGGGTCCTGAAAAATAATTTGCAGTCTCCGTCGATAGGCGTGCAATGCCTGCCGGTCCAGCGTGGTGAGGTCCTGCCCATTGACCAGCACGCGTCCCGCCGTTGGGCGAATCAATTGCAGCAACGCTTTCCCTAAGGTCGTCTTGCCACAGCCTGACTCGCCCACCAACGCTAACGTCTTGCCCTTGGCAATGGTGAGATCAACACCATCGACTGCTTTGACATGGCCAACGACGCGCTTGAGAATCCCGCGACGAATCGGGAAGTGCACCTTGAGTCCTTCGACCCGTAGCAGCGTCTCTCCGCTGACGCGGCTATCAGCACGCGGACGAGGCGGGAGCGGCGTGCGCACTTCGACCGGGTCCATCCGTCGTCCTTGTTGCTGTTCGTCATACAGAAGGCACGCCGCGGTGTGGGCGTCCGTGATCGGCAGTAACACCGGATCAATGGTCCGACAGGCGGGCTGCGCGACATGACAGCGCTCGGCGAAGCGACATCCTTGTGGATAGCGATGCGCGGGCGGCACCCGGCCTTCGATGGTTTGTAGCGCGCGGTCGCGTTGCTCGCCCGACGGGAGCGATTGCAGCAAGCGCGCGGTATACGGATGCGCGGGATGCGCGAGCACCTGTTGACAGGCGGCGCTCTCGACAATGCGCCCGGCATACATGATCGCCACTCGATCCGCCGTCTCCGCCACGATCCCCAGGTCATGGGTAATCAGCAGAATCGCCGTCCCCTTTTCCCGCTGCAACTCCTTCATCAACTCAAGAATCTGCGCCTGGATCGTTACGTCGAGGGCCGTGGTCGGCTCGTCGGCGATGAGCAGCTTCGGCTCGCAGGCCATGGCGATGGCGATCATCACCCGCTGTTTCATACCGCCGGAAAGCTGGTGGGGATATTCGTGAAAGCGCCGTTCGGGGTCGGGAATGTTGACCTGCCCCAGTACGCTGATGGCCTTGGCGTATGCCTGTTCGCGCGTCAGCCCCTGGTGGTACAGCAGGGGCTCCACTAATTGAAATCCAATGGTCAGGACCGGGTTGAGCGAGGTCATCGGCTCCTGAAAGATCATGGCCATCGCGCTGCCGCGCAGTTTGCGCTTCTCCGCTTCCGGCAACCGCAATAGGTCCTGCCCCTGCAACTCAATGCTGCCGCCAGCGTAGTAGCCCGCCGGTTGCGGCAGCAATTGCATGATCGACAGCGCGGTGACGCTCTTACCCGACCCTGACTCACCCACCAGTGCCAGCGTCTCGCCTTCGTTGATGTCGAACGAAACGCCATCCACCGCGCGGGCGGGACCGTCCTTGATGCGAAAATAGGTTTTGAGATCACGGACTCGCAGGAGCATGAATCACCGCGTCCTGAGACGCGGATCAAGGGCATCCCGCACCGCGTCACCAAAAAGATTGGCTGGCAGCACCAGCCCCAACATGAAGACAAAGGCCGCGAGCAAGTTCCACCACACGACGGGATCACGCGCGAGTTCAAGCCGCGCCTGGTTAATCATGTTCCCCCACGACTGCATGGAGGGATCAACGCCAATCCCGACATACGCCAGCACCGCTTCCGCCAACACCAGCCCGCTGAACCGCAGCACGGTGGAAATCAGCACGATGTGCATCACGTTCGGCACCAGGTGCTGGAGCATGATCCGCGCGCGACTGACGCCGAAGGCATCCGCCGCCTGGACATACTCGATCTCGCGCAGCTTGAGCACCTCGGCGCGGATCAAGCGACACAGCCCCGTCCACGAGGTGATTCCCATAATCACGCAGAGATAAATCAGTCGTTTGTCGGCGGAGATCACCGTCTCTTCCTCGCGCAGCCCAACTTGGAAAATCAACATCGCCGCCGCGATCAAGAGGATCTCGGGGATCGAATCGAGCGTGGAATAGACATACTGAATGAGATCGTCGATCCACCCGCCAATGTAGCCAGCGAGAATGCCACAGAGAATGGCGAACGGTGTGACGATCAACGTGGTCAGCGTGCCAATGATGAGACCGGTGCGCACACTCTTGAGCGCCAGGTACAACACATCCTGCCCGGTCTTGTCGGTTCCTAAAATGTGGTAGCCCTGGCTCAGGGCCACCGTTTCCGTCACCACCAATGTAGCCACCAGCAGAAACACGCCGAACCAGAGCCGCCCCCCTAGCCACACGGTCATCAGCAGAAGTCCACCACCGATGCCGAGCCCCCACCCCAGGCCCATGAGGACACGCTTGCCGATGTCGGACCATTTATCATCGGGATTAGGCAGGTGGCTGCCCGCGTACTGGAGGCGGGGGAAGTCGCGGATTTGACGGCCCTCCGGCGTCTGCATGGTTTCCTTGGAGAACAGATGCGTGGCGAAGGGCGCGGAATAGGTTTTCTCCGTCCGCTCCACCAGGGGCGCGCTCATCAGGTCGAGCACGCTCTGAATGCCCTCGCCAGTCGGGGTTTCGGGAGAGACCACGCGGAAGTGCAGCGTGTCGAAAAATCCGATGGTCGCGTAACACCCAAGAATGCAGAAGCTGATCATCGCCACGCGATTGGCGACGACTTGGCGCAACGCCACCTGCCAGTCTTCGCGCCGCAACGCGAGCACGAGCCACGCGCCACCGCAGCCCAACAGCAAGTAGATCAGCAGGTCACTCCAAAGAATGACCGGTTGGAAGCCCAGGGTTAGCCAGAGGGATTGCAATAGACTGCCCACCATTTACTCCAGCCGCACGCGAGGATCGACGAGCGTGTAACTAATGTCTGTCATCAGCAGCCCCACCACATAGAGAAACGAGCCCAACGACACCATCGCCTGGACAACGGCGAAGTCCTGCCGCTGAATCGCGTCGATCATGTACGACCCCATGCCAGGGATGGCGAAGAACGATTCCAGCAGCAGGCTGCCCGCGAAGAGAAACGGCAGGCTGACCACGACACTCGTCAGAATCGGAATCATGGCGTTCTTGAGGGCATGGACGAAAAGGACGCGCCCTTCCGGGAGTCCCTTGGCGCGAGCGGTGCGCACGTAGTCCTTGCCGATCTCTTCAAGAAAGATGGTGCGATAGAAGCGGACGCTGCCACCCAGACCCGACACAATCGAGATGACCACGGGCAAGAGCACGAACTTGAGCGCGTGACCGCCATAGTCGAATCCCGAAATCGGCACGAGGCGGAGCGTCTTGGCGAAAATCGCTTGTCCGCCAATGATGTAAAAAAGCCCGGAGATCGACATCAACAACACACACAGAATGATGCTCCAGTAATCCACGTAAGTGCCGCGATACACGGCGACGATCATCGCGAAGAACACATGGATGAACAGCGCCAACAGAAAAGCGGGCAGCGTGATCGTCAGGCTGGGCCCAATGCGCCGAAAGACCTCTTCGCTGATGATCTTGCCATCATCCGATTTGCCGTACTGAAAGAACAGCATCCGCAGCGAGCGCTGAAAGAAGACGGTATCGGTGAAGCGCGACAGCCAGGCAATGGGCGCTTGATACGTCAGCACGGCGCGCTGCGTGGGCGCTGGGGTTTCAACGGTCAACGTGAGACGAAGGGTCGGTGGTGCGTGTCCGGCGCTCTGGGCCGGGGTGATGCGAAACACGAACTGTTGCGTGGGTGCGGATGCGGGGAGACTCAGGGTGCCGCGCGCATCAAACTCGGCGGGCAGCGTGAGGCGTTCGGGTTGGGTACTTTCCACCCGCACGGTCCGTGCTTGCCCCACGCGTGGGGGGCCAGTCTTCTGGCCTGGCGGTGTTTCAATTGTCAGCGCATAGTTCCCCTCTCCAGCAGTGAGGAGTTCCGCGGTACTCTCCGCCTTTGTCGCCACCACGGCCCCAATCCGTCGCCAGCCGGCATTGTAGAAATAAGGGAGATCAAGCGAGTGTTCGCGCTTCCATTGGTCGATCTGTTCTGGCGTCACCCGTTTCTGTCCGAGATGAGTGCGGGCCATGTCATCCGGCGAATTGACGAAGAAGAAGAGCAAGAAGACGATGACGTTCACGCCAATGAGAATGGGGATGGCGTAGAGGCAGCGGCGCACGATGTAAGCGATCATCTGAGCGTCTCTCCATGTGTCACTACCGGTGTGGCTCCCCGTTCGCGACGATAGAGCGCGATGGTCGCGGGAATCGCGCTGACCACGAGAAGCGCTAATGCGACCCACAGCGGCGTGGTGACCGGGGTGTTCCACGCGAGCTGGCGAGCTTCCCGCATTTGCGGATCGACCCGTTTATACTTGAGGGTGTTGGTGCCAAACGACATCGGTTTGGTGTTCAGGAACCACTCGTGATAGAGCCCGTATGCGACCGGATGGAGGCCCCAAACCCACGGCGCATCTTCTCGCGCGAGGGTCAGCATCTCTTGAATGAGCGCGGCGCGTTCCGGCGAGTTGGTCATGTTCTCGACCTGTTGGAACAGGGTGTTGAAGCGGGGGTTATCATAGTTAGCGGCGTTTTCGCCTTGGGCCTTCACCTTGCCGTTCGCTCCATACAACAGGAACAGAAAGTTCTCCGGGTCGGGATAATCGGCGTTCCAGCCCCAGCGCAGAATCTGGAAATCGCCTTTGAGCGCCTTTTCTTGGAAGCGGTTAGAGTCGGTCGAGCGCACCTGCAGTTGAATGTCGAGCGCGGCGAACTGTTTACGGAGCCAATCGAACTCGGACTTCGCGCCGGCGCTGGCTGCGGCGGTGTCGAAGAACAGCACGAGTGGTTTGCCACTGGCATCGCGCCCGCCGGGATACCCGGCCTCGGCGAGCAGTTGTTTGGCGACCTCCAGACTCTTGCGCCGTGGCGCGTTGCGCTGTTCGTCCCACTCGTAGACGATTGGGTTGATGCCCGTCCGACCGTCTTGATAGCCAAAGATGTCCGGGGGAATCGGTCCTTGCGCCGCGATCCCACGCCCATTGGCGAAAATCTGAATGTACTCTTCCACATTGAACGCGATGGAGATCGCCTGCCGCAGCTTGCGCTTCTTTTCGTCGTAGCCCCCCACGACATCATCCAACATGTTGAAGGCGTAATAGTACGTTGACGGGGTTATGGCGGTGAGCAAGCGCAGGGCTTTCTCGCGCATGACAGGCGTGAGTTCCGTGCCTCCGGCCTGCGAGACCTGAATGGCTTGGTCAAAGACCTCCGAGCCAATGCCGGAGTTGTCGTAATAGCCTTGCAGGAATTTGTTCCACTGCGAGACACTCTCCTTCTCCAGCACGAAGACGGCTTCCTCCAAGAACGGCAGCCGTTTGCCCCGGTCGGCGAGCAGTCCGAGCTTTTCGTCCTCGGCGGCCCCTTCAGTGGGATAGAACTCCTCATGGAAATTGGGATTGCGACGGAGGACCATGCGATAGTTGGGTTGATTGACCGCGAGCGTGAAAGGCCCGGTGCCCACCGGAAAACGGTTCAGCGTCAGGTTCTGCTCACGCGCGGCGGCTTGGGTGTAGAAGCGGTCCACCTCCCAAGGAATCGGCGTGAAGAACGGCATCGCCAGCCAGTAGACGAACTGTGGGTACTTCCTGGTCAGGGTGATACGCACAGTGTGTGAGTCCACCACCTGGGCGCCCGGCAGCTCATACTGACGGAGGTCAAGATAGATGGGATTGGTCTGTTCGTCGGCCTCTTGGTTATAGAAGACGCCAGCGGCCTGACGGCGCTCGGCGCGAATCCGCGCGAGGTCGGTCTCCAGGGCTTTGCGCAGTTCGGCGAAGCCCGCGATGTAATTGGTCAGGATGGGAAAGATCGGACAGTCCAACAACGGATGGGCGAGGCGTTTGATCTGATAGGCATAATCTTCCGCGCGCAGTACACGAGATCCTTTTTCGGGAAGCTCATCGGGGTGGTCAATAGGCGGAAACGACGCGCCCGGAGGCAGGTGCCAACGATATTGCCCATCGGCGGCGCGCGCGAAGGCGGGATGTTCCTGGTAGCGGACATCGGCCCGCAGAGTGATCTCGTAGACCGCGCGGGCAACGGCTTCCGCTGGCGCATCGGCGGCCAGGAGATTGCCGTCTTTATCGTGGAGTCGCGCCTCTGGAACGGCGGTGGCCGTGAGGGGGGTCAGCTCATAGGGGCGTTTCAAGAAGTGATACTGCACCATCGGTTCATAGATTTGGTGCAAGATTTCATACTCGTCGCTTGAGTAGGAACGCGCGGGGTCAAGGTGTTTCGGTTCGCTGGTGAAGGTGTCGTAATAAATGTTGCGCCCGGCTTCGCTGGGGCGATAGGGATTGTTGGTGCAACTCGCCAGCAAGAGACACAGGACAAGAACGGAGAAAATTCTTCCGCGCCGGAGCGCACCGCTACTATGAGAAACGTGCTTCATAAACGGTCTGCCTTGTATCGCAAGTTGTGTCGGGTGGACAGCCCCGGCGGGAACGACCGGGGACCGGCGACGGGAGACCGGGGATTGAGGGCTGAGCGCACAAACGGAACTGCCAGCTCTTGGCTCCCAGGCTTCAGGCATCGGTCGCCGGTCCTCGGTCCCCCGTCTTCTCCGTCCTCGTTACCCCATCCACTTTTTACTGCTAGGCTGGCTTACCAAAAAACGAACGCAGGAGAACACCTCATGGCAGGCGAATATGACATCATCATCATTGGCGGCGGGGCGGCGGGCTTCACGGCAGGCCTGTATGCCGCGCGCGACCGCTGTCGCGCATTGTTACTCGAACGCTTTTCCGCTGGCGGACAAGTATTGAATTGCCCCCATATCGAGAATTATCCCGGCTTCCCCGACGGCGTGGCGGGCTACACGTTGGGACCACTGCTTCAGCAGCAGGCCACGAATATGGGACTGGAGATGAAATTAGCCGAGGTCCAGAGCATTGTCGTGGATGGTGAGATGAAAGTCTTGCAAACGGACGATGGTGAGGTACGGACCCGCGCGTTGATTATCGCCACGGGCTCCAGTTTTTCCAAGCTCAACATTCCTGGTGAAGAAGAGTTGAACGGCAGAGGTGTGTCGCACTGCGCATCCTGTGACGGTGCCTTTTTCACGGACCAACCCGTCGTGGTGATCGGGGGCGGCGACGCGGCGCTTGATGAGGGGCTGCACCTCACGGAGTACGTCTCCTCGGTGACGGTCGTGCATCGCGGCGCGGAACTCACCGCCTGCCGGATGCTGCGCGAGCGAGCGCGGGCGAATGAAAAACTGACGTTTCGTTTCAATACGGTTGTCACCGCGATTGAAGGAGCCGACGAAGTGCAGCGGGTGCAACTTGCGGATGTGAAGACCGGCGAACGAGCGCAATTGGATGTGACCGGGGCGTTTATCTTTATCGGATTGACTCCCAATACCCAGTTCCTCAGCGGCCTGGTGCCGCTCAATGAGAAAGGCCAGATTGTGACCGACTTGAGTATGCGCACCTCAGTGCCAGGAATTTTCGCCGCGGGTGATGTCCGCGCGGAATCGTCACGGCAATTGGTGTCCGCGGCGGGTGATGGTGCGACGGCGGCGCTGGCGGCGGTGCGGTATGTGCGGGCGTAGCGTCCTCGAAAAAATGACATTAGTGCGATAAGGAGAAACCACTCATGCAGGCAGTAAAGTTACAAGTCGTCGTGCCGGAAAGCCGGGAGCTGCGGATTACCCTGCCCCCGGAGGTAGCGCCGGGAAAGGCTGAGGTTATTGTCCTTGTCCCAGAGCTAAAAGGATCCAATATCGAAGCGATCTTACAGCTCGTTGAGGAGTGGAGAAAAAATCACCCTGGCCATCGTTCCAAGGAAGAAATTGACCAGTATCTCCGAGAAGAGCGTGAGAGTTGGGGAGATGACGAATGAAGAACTATCTCGACAGTTGCATCCTCATTTATCTTGTTGATGGGCCAAATTCCTTTTCTCATCCCGTAGCGGAGGCATTGAGAGCCGCCGCGCAATCGACATTCTGCTACAGCGACTTGGTCCGTCTCGAATGTCTGGTTGAGCCCGTGCGACGCGGGGATATGGAAAAGAGGGCGTTGTTCGAGGCTCAATTCCGAAGGTTGCTGCCCTTGGAGTTGACCTCCTCAGTGTTCGATCTCGCCACGGAGCTCCGCGCCCAGCATCGTCTGAAAACCCCGGATGCGCTTCACGCCGCTGCCGCTATTGCTAGTGGGTGTGATGAATTTTGGACCAATGACCGTCAGCTCGCGGTGCTTGAGCCACGCATCAAATTGCGGGTGCTTCCTGGGACCATTCCGTGACTCGTGAAATTCGCTACGCCACCACCCCCATCTGCCGCAACAGCGGCATGATCTCCTTGCCAAACCGCACGGTGTCCTCATGGTACGACAAGAACACCATCAACACGCCGTCCATCCCCAAGTCGTACAACCGCTTGAGCTTGAGCGCCACTTGTTCAGCGGTGCCAACCACCGGTAACGCGCCCGCGCCAAGGGTGAACATCTCCAGCGTGAACTGATCGAACGACCCACTGCCGATATTCAGCCCCCGCGCCCAGTTTTCCACCGCGACTTTGTCCATGTGCTCGACGATACGGCGACATTCGTCCTGTGCCTCTTTCTCCGTTTCTCGCCACAACACAAACGGAAACCCCGCGCAGCGCACCGTTCGGCCATACTGTCGCGCCCGCTCCTTGAATTCGCGCGTCAGGTCGATAGTGCCTTCAATCGACGGTGGACCAATAAAGGCGACATCACACAGTCGTGCGACCAAGTCTTTGGCATCTTCAGAAATGCCAGCGTTGGCAATGGGTGGGTGCGGTTTGTGTACAGGCTGCGGCATCACGTATCCACCTTCGATGTGGTACCAGGGTGAATTATGATTGAAGGTGCCCGGCTCGGTCGTCCATAAGCCCTTGAGAATCTCGATGAACGCCGTCGTGCGCTGATAGCGTTCCCGATGCGGCAACAGCTCAATGCCCATCATGCCAAATTCTTCCTTGCTCCAGCCGCTGACGATGTTGATCCCCCAGCGGCCATTGCCAATGTGATCAAGACTGGCTCCCATCTTGGCGGCTACCAGCGGATGAAACACCGGGATGTGCACCGTTGAGTAGACATGAATCTTATGCGTCACCGCGAGCAAGGCCGACGCCCAAGTCATCGTTTCCAACGAGGTGCCGAGATAGTTGGTCTTGCCGCCAAATCCACGCCAGCGACTGACTGGGAAGAGGAAATGCAGTCCGGCCTCTTCCGCCGCGAGTGCGATCTTCTTGTTGGTCTCGAATGGCCATTCGTCTGGCTCGGTGCGGTAGGTACTGATGGCATACATATTTGAGCAGTTGGGCATGAAAAGCCCAAGTTGCAGACCCGCTCGTTCTGATTGTGAGGCCACGGAATTGCTCCCTTCTGTTGTTATGGAAGCCTCGGCCATAGCAGGTTCTCCACGGAGAAAAAAGAAACCCGCCCACCGACTCCTCTCGGCTTGACACCACCGATGGAAATCCCAATCATACCGTGCAATTCATCAATGCGACTTTTTCGTGCGACTTTTTCGTGACTGACCAATGGCCGAGATAAAAGAACGACTTGTCTTCGTGGATGCCGAGCGTATTCCCGTCCATCTGATTTCCGGCTTCCTGGGGAGTGGGAAAACCACGCTGCTCCAGCAGTTGCTCTCGTATTGCATCGCCAACGGCATCAAACCGGCGGTGATGATGAACGAATATGGTGAGATCAACATCGACGGTGAGCTGCTGCGCGGGCAAGGCTACAGCGTGCGCGAGATGACCAATGGGTGCATCTGTTGCACCATTGGTGGGACGCTCGGCCTCGCCCTTCAAGATGTTCTCACCTTCAAGCCGGAAGTGATTTTCATTGAAACCACTGGGCTCGCCGATCCGATTGAGTTGGTGGACCAGATTACCAAGGAGGATGTGCTCCCCTTCGTGCGCCTCGCGTCGATGATCGCCGTGCTGGATCCCATCAACTTCGCGCGGCTCGCGGAAGAGATGCACTCCGGCATTCGCCAGCAGACGGAACTCGCCGATGTCGTCCTCATCAACAAACGCGACCTCGCCGATGAACAGACCTTGCACGCGCTGACCGCCGAGGTCCGAGCCTTGAACCCACGCGGTGAGATTCTGTGGACCGAACGCGGGCAGGTGGACTATGCCCGCTTGTTGCGAACGCCCGGCGAGGTGACGCGCGTGCCGACACGGACGCCCGCCGCTCCGGTCCATGACCATTTTCATACGATGACCCTCCTGTGCGAACAGCCCTTCGTGCGCGAGCGCTTTGAGCAGGTGATGCGTACCTTGCCGCCGACTGTTTGGCGGGCAAAAGGATTCGTCCGTTTCACCGACTCGGACGAGCAGTGGATGTTTCAATATGTGCTGGGCGACTTCGCCATGGAGTGGATTGATCTGCTGCCGGAGCCACCAGAGCATGTCGTCGTGATCGGGAAAGGCTTCGCGCGTGAGACGGTATCCGCCGCGCTGCTCGCGGCCATGATGCCGCGCTTTTGTCAATGAAACCACGGGCTCCGCGCGCACGGAAAAATCCGCGCGGGCTGTAAGCGCGCCTTATTTTGTAGATGACAGTTTCTGTTTTTTTTCATTGTAATCAGAAAAATAATCTGGTAGGGTTGCCCCGCGTTAAATCGTTGTTCGGTTCGTACCGTTCGGTTGAAGTGAGTCGGTTCGCGAGTTGTTGAGGCCCCTGAACCCACTCATGGGTTAGGGGCCTTTTTTTTGTACCCGATGGAGGTAAGTGATGGCAACAAAGTTGTTCGTAGGGAATCTTCCTTTTAACACCACATCCGCGGACCTAGAGTCGCTGTTTGGCGAAGTCGGTGCGGTCTCTTCAGTTAATATCATTAGTGATAAGTTCACAGGCCGTTCCCGAGGCTTTGGGTTTGTCGAGATGAGCAACAACGACGAGGCGAAAACCGCAATCGAGCGATTCAACGGACACGAACTCCAAGGCCGCGCACTGACAGTCAATGAAGCAAAACCACAAGAGCCACGTTCTGGCGGTGGCGGAGGCGGTGGCCGCTCCTTCGGTGGAGGTGGTGGCGGTGGCGGTGGTGGCGGTGGATTTGGCGGCCGTAGCGGCGGCGGTGGCCGTAGCGGTGGAGGTGGAGGTGGCGGTGGTGGCGGTGGTGGTGGTGGTGGCGGTGGTGG
>CAMBFS010000117.1 GCA_945865755.1 Klebsiella pneumoniae | reverse complement strand
CAGTTGGGCGATTTCTTGGTCGATGGCGTTGATTTCAGCCTGTAAGTCTTCTCTGTTCAAAGTCCATAAAGTGTGTGTGTTTAGCGGCTATTTGTCAAGATATTTTGGCGATTTTTCGGGTTGCCTTGGAATTTAAAGTAGATACCTTCCCTACATAGGGTTCAATCACAATCCGTTCCTCTCTGACGCGCGCCACTTCCGGACGCAAGACGCGCCGATGAGTTTGTCCTTCGTCGGCCCGCGCGATGAACGGCCCGATGCGCAACTGCAACGGCATCAAATTCAGCGCAATCACAATAGCTTCCCGATTATCCGGGTATCCCGCATGAACCATCCCTCGAAGGGTCCCAAAGATAATAGCGTCTCCGCCCGCGATAACCTCCGCCCCCTGATTCACATCTCCGACCAACATCACATCGCCTTCGAAGACTTCACTCTGGCCGGATCGGAGACTCCGCCGCAGATACAACGCGGTCCCCCGACTATTATTGACGACTTCTTCGATCGCTGGTGCGGTGGGTTTCTCCTGCCCAGAGAGTGACAAACTGTCGCGGACGGTCAGTCCTTCCTTGTAGAGCAGGTCACGACTGGTCGTGGTGGCGGCAACGGCATACCGCAAGAGTAACCCTTCCCGATGGAGGATCTCTTTCAATTCCCGCCATTCTTCTTTCTTCAGGGTGCGGTCACCAAAATGCAGCACTACGGGTGAGTCGCGGAAGAATCCCTTGGCGCGCGCGAATTCTTCTTCCACCGCGTGGAGAATATCCAGGAACGGCGACTGGTCGTCGAACAAGAAAGTTGGTCCGGATTTGAGTCCCTTGATTGTAAAGATGTCCACACCCCACCCACGCGACGCGGCAGTACTACAGTTCTCTGCGAGAGTCTCCCTCAATTTGGCTGAAACACAAGGCCCCGTAGCAGAAAAATCCTCCCACCACAATATCTAGTAGTGAGGAGGAAATCCCGAACGCCCCCGTTGCAGCGGTGAGTCAGCGCGCTATAACACCCAGAACGATGAGCTTGATGAGAGGAGGTGACCGCTAGACATGCATCGCGAACGTGACCGTGAAATTCGCCGACGCCGCAAACGCCGGGAGAAGCGTCTGAAAGCCCGCGTGAAAGAATTCAAAGCGCAGAAGAAAGCATAAGCACCGGCTCCTCTCGCTGAGAAAATTTCCTTATGTTCCGAACCAAAGTCGTCAAGGAATCTCTCTTTGATCCCTCCTCCTCCCCCTCTCCCAGCCCAATGGCATTAAGTTAAGCCGAAACGTTACTGCTCGCAGCAAACCGGGGGTTGAAACCCCCGGCTACCCTCAACTGCCGCTCCGCGGCAGGTCGGGCCTCGCGGAGCGAGGCGATGAGGGTAGCCGGGGAGTTCAGTCCCCGGCGCGGGGAGGCGCGGGGCCGCTTTCCACCACGACAAAAATTCCCTTAACTTCATGCCATTGCCCAGCCGGGGGAGGGCATTCAAACACACGCCCATCCGGTTGCCCCTTGTTCCATTTTCCCGTTTCCCCCTTGCCTCGTTAGCGCGCCTTCAGCGTCCAACGATTTTTTCCTGACCGCAGCTCGACCGCTCCCTGGCGAATCTTCACGACGGTCACGCCATTCACGACGTCGCCTTCATGCGCGAGTGTTGTTGGCTTATCCCCCACTTTAATGAACGCCATACGCTTCTCCGGTTCCGGGGACCATTGCAAAAAGCTCACGGATGCTGGTGTTGGTGGCGGCGAGGTCTCGGCTCCATCCTCCGCTTCTCCTTCCTCCACAGGGGCCGATGGCGTCACTGCCTCCACATCATCTTCTTCCAGAGGAGTGGGCATCGCCTCCTCAACAGGAGTCGCCGTCGCACTCTCTTGCGCGACCGGCACACGCGGGGTCGGGACTGGTTTCCGTACCGGTTTGGGCTTCGCGGCAATGCGCGGTTCGACAGGGGACGGGGGGGGAGCAATCTGTTCAGGTTCCGCCGTGTTGACAAAAGGCGAGCGCTGGACGGGATTCGCGGGATCGACACTCGTCGATGCCACGTCCGCGAGAGCGGCAGTGGTAACGGGTGAAGGTGAGGGCGAAACCACGATGATGGTCGGCTCTTGTGTTGTCACCGCTGGTGGTGACAACTCCACGGAGGGCGCGACCGAGGTCATGCGTTCTGAAGGAGCTGAAGGAGCTGAAGGAGCTGGAGTTGCCGCTGGAGCGGGCGCGGGAGTTGGTTGCGCATGAGGGACGGGCACATGAGCCGTCGTGACCACTGGAGGAGAGGGTGAGCGCGCATACCACCCCCACCCCATGAGACCAGCCCCAACGGCAATCCCGCCCACAATCAACCCAGCGCTGAGCAGCCAGGAGACGCGCTGGCGTCGTGGCGGACGCAGGTCGAACCGCTGGGGAGTCGCGAGCAAACGGGTTCGGGCATCGGCGTTTCGGGTGCGATTCTCCTCTTCAATTTTGCGTAACGCATCAAGAATAGTGCTCATCGTCCCTCCCGCGCGCGTCCTGCCATCACCCCAAGCGAGGATGGGGGTAAGTTGGTACCGTATTGTAGAGCAAAATCATCGTTAGGGGGCCGACCACCCCATCGGGCGTGAGCCGCTTGGTCCGCTGAAATCGGGCAACGGCAGCTTCGGTTTGCCGATTGAAAATGGTCTCCCCCGTAGCGAGCACAGTATCCGCACCCACGCCCGGAGTTTTGGCCAACAAGCGGTGGAGGCGTTGGATATTAAGTCCGACACTGCCCACGGTGAGTTGCGTCCCGATCTCCTCAAAGTCCTTCCATAGGAGATACCCTTTCCCGAACCAATTTTCGGTCAGTACCTGAAGCGGCAGTTCCCGCTCATAGTCAAGGAAGATTCGACATTGGTCTTGTGAGAGACCGAGCAGGAGCACGAACCGTGTATCTTGCATATCTGGCAACATGATTTCGAGGATGATGGGAAGGTCAAGGAGCCCGACCAAGTTGAGGCTGCCGCTGAAGGGCAGGTAGGCCAGACGGCGTGCCCGCGCCAGCGCACCAAGATCAAGGTTGCCATTGCGCACCTCACCATTCCGTATCCCTTCCACTCCCCACGCGTGAAGCAACGCGTCGCTCGCTTGGAACGCACTCTCTTTCATGTTCACCGCCCGGAGGTCCCGAAGAAACACCTCCATCGCCGCCCGCTCTTTTTCTTTCCCCACTGAAGCGGGGGGTGGCGTGATGGAGGTGGGATCGGACAACGTGGGGGCCTTCGCTTCAGGTGTGGCGTTGGAGAGAGGGACTTCCACCGGCGATACCAACGCTGTTTGTGGAGTGAGGAGAGACCAGGACTGTGGCAGCGTTTCTGAAGAGACGCCAGTGGGTTGAGGTTCCTGTTGTCCAGGCTCACTCTTTTCGGTGGCCACACCGACGGCAGAGCCGTTTGCTGGTGCATCTTTCCGCGAAATGACCACTCCCCACGGCTGTGGAAGCCAGCCACGGGAAGCCGCGACAACGGAGAACACGCCGATCACGAGCAACAGCGCGACCGCGACCGCCACGTTGAGCGCAAAAGAACGATTATGGAGCAACGAGCGGGTTTCTTGTCGGTGCCGACGCAGTTCGTCTATCGCTTGCCGGACGACGGCAACGGAAATTTGTCGCTCCTCACGTGTATACGCGATCAGCAAGGCCCGATGGCATAAGACGTTGATCAGCCGTGGCACACCGCCAGAGTATGTATGCACGAGTCGGATGCCGCCGGGAGTAAACACAACCGAAGTCCGCCCGTCCGACGCCACCTGAAGTCGGTGTCGAATATAGGCGCCCGTGTCTCCAGACGGTAGGGGATGCAAGTGCCAGCGTAACGTGACCCGCTGATCCAATTGCGTCAGATCGGGTCTCGCGAGAATTTCCGCCAATTCGGGTTGGCCGACCAGAATGATTTGGAGTAATTTCGCGCGTTCGGTTTCCAGATTCGACAAGAGGCGCAGTTGCTCCAGGACCGTGGGTTCAAGATTCTGCGCCTCGTCAATAATCACCACCGTCCGTCGTCCGGCTTCTTGTTGACTCAACAAGAAGCGATTTAACGCATCGGTCAGTTCTTTCTTGCTGGTGGAAGTCGCTGGCAAGCCGAGGTCAGCATTGATCGTTTGCAACAGTTCCAACGCGGAGAGCACTGGGTTAAAGACGTATGCCACCGTGGTCTGGGCATCGAGATTGCGGACCAGGGTGCGAATCAGGGTCGTCTTCCCAGCGCCGATCTCCCCAGTAATGACGACGACGCCACTCCCTTCACTGATGCCAAACAAGAGGTGGCCTAATGCCTCTTGGTGATTGGCGCTCAAGAAGAGGTAGTCGGGATCTGGGGTCAGACGGAACGGGAGGTCACGAAATCCGTAGAATGCTTCGTACATAGGTAAAAATGAAACATAGGACGGAATGCGGGGGACGTAAAGCGGAAAGCAGAAAACGGAAAACATAAAACGGAAACCGTAACCATCCCTCCCCTTCCCTGCTCCTTTTACGTTTTTCCTATTGACGTTTTATGTCGCCCAGTCTTCTTGCCTTCCCACTGGGGATTGGTTAGAACGTGCCAGCTTGTTGGGGGAATTTCAATGATGGACTTTCAGGCACTGAATCGTGAAAAATTAGTCTCGCTCACCGTGGTCGGCCGCAAAAGCGGAAACCCACATACAGTGAAAATTTGGTTCGTCGCCGAGAATGGCAAGGTCTTCGTCACGTCGGCGCGTGGCAAGGACGCGCAGTGGGTCAAGAACTTGCGCAAAACCCCAACGGTCACTGTTCAGATCGGAGAGACCACTTTCCAGGGCACCGCGGTCTGGCGTGAGGATGACAAAGTGAAAACCGAGGTGATCCCCCTGTTCCTACACAAATACTTCCTCGCCAAAGTGTTCAAGTGGATCGGCTGGTACGCGGTGATTTTCGCGTTCGAGATCACACCAGAAACGTGAGATTCGGAATCGGCTCACCCGCATTCACCAACACCACCTTCTTCCCAAACATTTTCAACGCACCGTTGGTCCAGCGCAATTTGTGAGTCGTGTGCCCACCCCAGAGATGGGTTTCGTGTTTCGCTTGGATGGATAGCTCCAGCAGCAAGAAGTTAGCCCCAACCACGAACTCGCCCTGCTCGGTTTTCTCGATCTCGATATTCGAGATGAGTCGGCGCATCGGCGAGGCGGGGGTCTGACTATAGCGAAAGCCGCTTTTCAGCAGCCGTATGCGCGTGGCGATCCGTGCCCGATTGTCGTAGATGTGGGAAATGTGGCGATTGGGATCGGCATCTTCCCGTGTCGTCGCCGGGACCCAATACACCGCGTCATCTTCCCACAAGGCTTCCCACTCGTCGTAGCGCGACTCGTCCGCGAGCCGCGCCTCTTTGTAGAGAAAGGCTACAATGGCTTTATGCTCAGCGTCGGAAATCATGGGCTCCTCTGACTAGGCGCTCATCACCGTGCGGTAATGCTTCCAAAAGGCGCGGTTGGTCGTTTCATCGGTCAGGTGTGACACGAGCCGACCTTCGCCATCGGTCTCCTCGCGATGCAGCCCACGACCAATGTCGAGCCATTCCGGGTTCCGCGCCGCCAAGCCAATTTGGTTGCGGCTGGCAATGGTCGCGTCATCGGACGTGAGAAACGACGCGGGTCCCATCGCCGCCTCGCTCTGCCGCAACAGCCGCGTATTGAACTCCGGGACGCCTTTGAGAAACATGGGGGTGTGCCATTGGATAGAGACATCCACACTCACCGGTTGCATGATGACGATATTCATCTCGGCCAGAAAAAGATTGGGGAAAATGATGGCATGGGGTGGACCATCGAACGCGCGCTGTTGGGTGACGGTTTTGCCATAGCGTTGTTCCATCGCGCCGAGGTAGCGCGCGAACTTGCCTTCCGGCCCGCCACCAAACCAGTCGAACGGGCGCGTATAACCCGGCGCCCAGTCGATCTCGGTATGCCCATTGCCCCAGTCGCGCAGCACGGCGCGCACATCCTTTTCCTTACCGGCGAACAGATTGTATTGAGAATCCACTGCCTTCATAAAACTGGCGTGGGTAAACGTGAGATGGTACCCGTCGGTATCGTTTTCCGGCAGCATCTTCCAGTTGGCGCTGTAGCGATGTCGTATCCACCCGGCGGTGAGTTCGATTTCTCCTTCAGGAGAAAGGTCACAGGCGCGATCAATGAGTTTCGTGGCGATGCCCAGATGTTGCGCTAATGAAACGGACGTTGGATTGAGACAGGCGAAAATGAATCCCCGATAGCTCTCGACATGCGCGGCGCGGGTGAGGCCGTTCTTGCTCTTATCAAAAGCCTGATCGAATCCGCCGGGATGCGACACGCTCAACAACGAACCCGCCAGATCGTAAGTCCAGCCATGATAGGGACAGGTAAACACTTTCGCGTTGCCCTGTTCGACCGTGCACACGGTCGAGCCCCGGTGCGCGCAGCGGTTGAGCAAGACCGAGAACGCGCCATCCTTCCCACGCACCAGAATCACTGGCTGTCGCCCAATGAGGCGGGTCAAGAAGTCGCCGGGCCGTGGCACTTCGCTCTCGTGGCCAATAAAGACCCAGCCGCGATAGAAAATGCGTTCCAGCTCGTCCTCGAAGACTCGCGCATCGGTGTATAACGAGTTGTGAATGCGCTCATCGTGGATGAGCATATCGTATTGAGGCGTGGCGTCTTGCAACATGAGGTCCCCCCTTTGTCGTGACTAGAGGCGGGGAATTGTAACGGCTTAGTCAATGCAGGCAAAGGGGACTCCCACGATAAGCCTGGATGAAGCGCGGCGTAATCCGGGGAGGCGCGTGGGAAGAGCGGAAGGTTACCGGATGGAACGGAGTGGAATCCGGGCTACCGAGGCCATTCAAAGTGCAGTTCTTTTTGGGCATGAAGTCGCCATACGGTAATCTTGCCATGCGTAACACGAAGAATTGTCGATTCACGCTTGGCATCCGTATCGAACTGCCGGTGACGGAGTACGCGCCGGACAAATGCCGCCGCTTCATATTGCTCCAAATCAAGATAGACCAGACAGTAACGCGCGTGACAGAGGTGGCGTTTATAAAATCCTTGATCGAGCGTGAAGAAGGTGACTCGCCGACGTTGCAAGAGGAACGGGATGATCTCCTCATCTTGCATCCCACTTTGACCAATATCATAGCCAATCTGTCGGATTGGGATTCGCCACCCACGCAGTAGTTGTCGTTGGCTTTCAGGAAAATTTTCATCCAGGATAATCATGCCGCGGGGGTCTCAATGACATACTCATCGGCATGTTCAACAAATGCCTGCATCGCCAGCGAGATGGCTTCGCTAATGGCTTCTTTCGGCACCTTTCCTCGCCATTCTTCCACGATGGTTTCCCACGCTAGGCCGCGAGCAACCTGCTCCAGCACTTGTCGGACCATTATCCGGGTGCCGCGAAAGGTTGGCTGCCCGTGACAGATGCGGGGGTCAGTAACAACATAGCGGCCAATAATTTTCTGCTCCAGCATACGCATCTCCTCGGATTTCACGATTCTTCACGGGCCCCTTCGCCCTCCTCACCGCACCCCGCGAAAAAACGCGCGCACGTCGTCAACCAACAACTTCGGCTTTTCCATCGCCGCGAAATGGCCACCGGCGGGCATTGGGGTCCAGCGTTGAACATTGTACGCCCGTTCCGCCCATTCCCGTGGCGGCGTGGCGATCTCTTTGGGAAACAACGCTATCGCGGTCGGCACCGTGACCTTGTCGTCTTTGCCCATGCGCCACGGATGATGCCGCTCTTCATAGTACAGCCGCGTCGAGGAATTGATGGTCTGGGTCACCCAGTAAATCATAATGTTGGTGAGGAGCTGGTCTTTCGTATACGAGTTCTCGACATTGCCGTTGCAGTCACTCCACGTGCGAAATTTCTCGGTGATCCAGGCACACAGCCCCACCGGTGAATCGTTCAGCCCATAGCCTAACGTCTGAGGCTTGGTGCCTTGGATGTGTTGATAGCCGGTTTCTTCGCCACGCCATCTGTCCATTGATTTCAAGAACGTTTGCTCCGCTGGCGAAAGGTTCTGGCGATTGGCTGGATGCGGGGCGACACCAACCATATTGAGGTGAATCCCCGCGACATGCTGGGCGTCGGCGAATCCCAACCGGGACGTAACCATTGCCCCCCAATCTCCGCCTTGCGCGCCGTAGCGCGCGTAGCCAAGAACATCGTTCATCAGCACGGCGAACCACTCAGCGATGCGAATGATATTGACTTGCCGTTCGTGCGTCGGAGCAGAAAAGCCGTAGCCAGGGAGCGACGGTGCGATGACATCAAACGCATCAGCCGGGTCGCCACCATGCGCCGCGGGATCAGTGAGTGGGCCAATGACTTCCATGAACTCAGCAATCGACCCTGGCCAGCCGTGGGTGATAATCAACGGAAACGGTTTCGGCCCTTTGCCGCGTTCGTGAATGTAGTGAATGCGCTGGCCGTCAATGGTGACGTGAAAATGTTTCCAGCGATTGAGCTGACGTTCCTGCGCCCGCCAGTCGTAGCGCGTGCGCCAGTGTTCGACCAACTCCTTCATGTAGGCCAGGTTCGCGCCATAATCCCACGCGGTGTTCGGCACCTCTCCCGGCCACCGCATGCGGTCAAGCCGCTCACGCAGATCGGTCAATACCGAGTCGGGAACGTTAATCGTAAATGGTTCTGGCGTTGTATGGCGTGACATAGGTCCTTCCTTCTCTGGGGAAAGTTATGAGTTATGAGTTATGAGTTATGAGTTATGAGTTATGAGTTGAGGACGAAGAGAACATGTCGGAATTTGTTCACTCATAACTCATAACTTTTCATTTTTTATTGCGTAGTATCGTCGTTCCTTGAGCTTGTCCGGCAAATGTTGCTGTTTGATAGCGGCTCCTTCGTGATCGTGGGCATACTGATAGCCCTTGCCGTAGCCGAGCCCTTTCATCAGTTTGGTCGGGGCATTGCGCAAATGGAGCGGCACCGGCAGCGGACCGTAGGTTTTCACGTCCTCCGCCGCGGCCAACATCGCTTTGTACGACGCGTTGGATTTCGGCGCGGTGGCCAGATAGGTCACCGCCTGTGCCAGGGGAATGCGCCCTTCCGGCAAGCCGACAAAATGCACGGCCTCTTTCGCCGCGATCGCGAGGGGCAAGGCGTGTGGGTCGGCATTGCCAACGTCTTCGGCGGCGAAGATCACCATGCGCCGCGCGATAAACATGGGGTCCTCGCCCGCTTCGATCATGCGCATGAGCCAGTACACCGCCGCATCCGGGTCACTGCCGCGCATGCTCTTAATGAACGCCGAGATCACATTGTAATGCTCCTCGCCGCCTTTATCGTAGAGTAACGCTTTGTGTTGCGCCGCTTCCTCGGCCAACAACAGATTGATCTCCGTCGTGCCCTTTTGCGCGGCCAGGGTCGCGGCGACTTCCACGGTGTTCAACGCCATGCGCGCGTCACCTTGCGCATGCTGCGCGATAAAGCCCAGGGCCTCGTCCGTCGCGGCCAAGTGTTGCGCGCCCAATCCGCGCTCAGCGTCAGCGAGTGCCCGTTGCAACAACAACACCAGCGCCTCTTCGTTCAGCGCTTCCAACACGACCACGCGAGTTCGCGACAGCAGTGGCGCGATCACTTCAAACGAGGGATTCTCCGTGGTCGCGCCAATGAGAATGATGAGTCCTTGCTCGACGTGTGGCAGAAAGGCGTCTTGTTGCGCTTTGTTGAAGCGATGAATCTCATCGACAAAGAGCAGCGTCGGTTTGCCGTGCCGTCGCTGCTGGTCGCGCGCCTCATCAATAATCTGTCGTAATTCCTTGACCCCGGACAAGACCGCGGAAAAGGCCGCGAACGGGGTATTCACGGTCTTCGCCAGCAAATGGGCGAGGGTGGTTTTTCCACAGCCTGGCGGCCCCCAGAGAATCAACGAGGGCAGGGACTTTCGTTCCATGATCTGCTGTAGCAAGCGGCCAGGGCCGAGGACGCGGGTCTGCCCCACGTATTCTTCGAGCGTGCGGGGGCGCATGCGCTCGGCGAGAGGGGCTTTTTTGGCTGCTTCCTTTGCGGCACTATGGGCGAACAAATCGGTGTCCTGCTCCGGCATAGGGCGGCATTATACCCAAGGTGCGAAGAAAAGGGAGAGGATTAGTTTCCACGGAACAGACATGAACATCATCGGGCTTGTCATCAAACGGAACTCCGCCGCGACAGTCGCCTTGGGCCGTCAACTAACCTCATGGTTGCGCGAACGCGGAAAAACCATCATGCCGGAAGATCAAACCAGCGAAGAACTCGGGTTCGATAAGGGCTGGCGCAAGGTTGAGATCATGCAACAGGCGGACCTCGCCATCGTCCTGGGTGGGGACGGGACGCTACTGAGTTTGGCCCGCCGCGCCAGCAAACGAGAGGTGCCGATTCTGGGTGTGAACCTTGGGGGCCTGGGGTTTCTCACCAGCACGACGACCACGGAATTGTTCTCCGCTTTGGAGCAGGTGTTGAGTGGACACTATGAAGTGGACCGCCGCAGCCTGCTCGAAGCGGTTCTCACCCGCGCCGGCGACCGGATTGGTTCCTTTCAAGTGTTCAATGATGTCGTCATTAACAAAGGGGCCTTGGCGCGGATCATCGACATGGAAACGTGGGTGGACGACCAGTACCTGTGCACCTACAAAGCCGACGGCCTGATTGTCGCGACCCCAACGGGCTCAACCGCGTACGCCCTCGCGGCGGGTGGTCCGATCATCGATCCCACCGTGGGTGTCGTGGTGCTCGCGCCGATATGTCCACACACGCTGAGCAACCGCCCGATTGTCCTGTCCGATCGCGCCAATATCCAAGTGGTCCTCCGCACCGCCGATGAGGACGTGATTCTCACCTTGGATGGGCAAGAAGGACACGAAATGAAGGGTGGCGATACCGTCGGCATTCAGCGCTCAGGCATCATGGTCTCGCTGATTAAGCCCCCCAGCCGCACCTTCTTCGATGTCCTGCATAGCAAGCTGCGCTGGGGAGAACGGTGAGGGCAGTTCGGAGTTCGGAGTCTGGGAGTCTAGGAGTCTGGGAGTTCGGAGTCTCTCAGTCTCCGCGCCTCTGCGTCTCTGCGTGAGATCAATCAGCGTCCCGCCAAGCTCTCGAACCACGGCAACACAATCTGTTCGTTAATCGTGTACGGATACGCATGTCCCCACTCCGGGAGCTCGCGCGTGGTCACGTTGTAACCAAGCCGTTGGAATAAGGCCCAGGCTTGCCGGATGGAAGCGATGGGAAAGATTGGGTCTTTTCCCCCGTGAACCACCAACAGCGGAGTCGTTTTTCCTTTTCCTTGACGCAGCAACGGGTCCACCATCGGATGAAAATCCCCAGCGATCGGCGCGATGCCGGCAAAACGCTCCGCCCGCGCAAGGCCCAGTAAATACGAGAAGGTCCCCCCATCAGAGAGGCCAGTCAGGTAGGTGCGCTTGTCATCGACCCGATAGGTCGCGGACACTTCGTTCATCATCGTCTCAATCGAAGCGATGTCGAGCGGAGGATTCAGCACCGACCAGGTTGGTCCCGCCGACTTGGGCGAGAGCAGCAGGTAGCCATTGCTTTTCGCTGAGCGTAACCACGTCCAGATGTATTCATTCCCCTGACCGTAGCCACCATGCAAACAGACGATGAGCGGCCAAGTCCGCTCTGGCGTGTAATGCTCAGGCACATAGAGTGAGTACGCCCCACGTTTCTCGGTCCGCGGGTTTTGGAGAAAGCCCACGGGTGCTTGCGGATTCGTGGTCCGCGCTTCGAGAGTCGCTGACGAAGCGAGTGCCGTCGCGGTGAGCCAATATGGTTGGAGCGCCGGAAGCTGCGCGCGCATATCGTAGAGCAGGTAGAGCGCCTGACACAAAGACTGCCGGCTGCGCAGAAACCACTCGGCAAAGTTTCTTCCTGATCCTTTCAACAAATCGGTGTACGCCTCTTCGCAACACGACAGTGCTTCCGTCACTGTCGCGTGAACGCCTTGCCTGTCCGCTGGAGGAGCAATTTCCTTGATCGCCGTGGTGAGCGCCGGAAAGATCGCCTCAGCAGCGGTGCGCACGCGGTCTTGCGCCTCGCGTTCGCGGCCAAAATGAATCTCCTCTTGTACCGCCTCGAAGGTACGCAGGAATGGTAGCAACTGTTCCGCGATCCGTTGTAGTTCGCCTTGATACTGTACTTCTGTCATCTCCATGCTCCTCTCATACGAATGACGTATATTTCTAAACTGCTCCGAACTGTCCTAGACTCCGAACTCCGAACTTTCCCAG
>CAMBFS010000116.1 GCA_945865755.1 Klebsiella pneumoniae | reverse complement strand
GCTTCGGTTGTGGCCCAGCGTCGTCGTCCCCGTTCGTTCAAATCGTTCCCCATCTGGATAAACTTGCTGCGACTCCATGCGCCCACATGCTCATTTGCCATCCCCCGAACATGCCTCACGCCCAGTGTCTCTGACACCCCCAATTCGGTGGTTTATTGTTTTATAATTCCTAAGGTCAATGATCGAGAGTCTGTTACCCTGCGCATCCGTCGGAACAGGTTTCATAGCGACTGGAACTATGAGGTATTGCCTCGTCCGGCCACCCAATTGCGGTAGTTAATTGTTTTATGATTCCTTAGTTATCAAATCGAGTTCGGGGGCATCGTGCTAGTGGAGTTGCAGTCGTTCGAGGTGGAGTAGGGGAGGGGGCGGCGGCAAATCAAAAGGCAAAAGGCAAAAGGCAAAAATAGAGAGGTAGGCTGGGATGACCAACGGGAATCCCAGCGTGGCGCGCACCGCCTCCAGGCGGGAAGTCGCTCCGCTCCCTACCAGCCTCCCTGTGCTCCTTTGTCGCAGCACTTTTCGTCCCTCCAGCCCGCCCCTTGCTGCCAATCCCAACGGGATTGCGCAACACAACCCAGGGTTGCGCAGCTACCCTGGGCTCCGAGCGTAGCTACTCTGGGCTTGATGCTCAGCTTCGGGCTCCGGGCGCAGCTTTGGACTCGGCGCTCAGCTCCAGGCGCAAGCTATGGGGCGAGCCGATCACAACCCCATCGGGGTTGGGGATGGAACATGATCCGCAGCCCAGGGTTGCAACAACCCTGGGCTGGAAGACGGAATCCCGTTGGGATTGAGGACGGGAAATAGGGGCGCTTTTATCGCATGTGCCTGCCTGGGAGTACACTTCATCTCGGAGGTGGCCATTCATGCGTGAAGAGACGCCCGGCGCTTGTTTTCGTCTCGCTCCCTAGCTACAACGCGAGCGGCCTTCAGGCGCAAGGACGCGGCACGGAACAACCCGCCACTCGCCTCCACGGCGAGGGCATGAATTGGAGAGAAGCAGATTATGCACCCATCTCGGACATGGCCATTCATTGTTATGGTGCTCTTGTTTTGCGCGGCGACGGTCGTCACCGGCGAAAGTCAGACACGGCCCGGTGTCGCGCTTCAGTTCGCGCCAGCGCTGGACGATAGCGAGTCGGATCCGTCACTCCCGGAGAAAGCACGGCGCGGGCAGCCGCTTGCGGAGAAAGAGCGGCAAAGTGGCACCCCCAATCTTCCCGGTGTTAACAGTATCAGCCCTCCCCAGTCCTTGCTCCTCGTTGATCCGGCTTTCGCTCAAGAAGTCGAACCCAACGGCACATTTGCCACGGCCTCCCCTTTGAGCGGCACCAGTGCGCGCGTGCAGGCGAATCTCTTTCCTAATGGCGATGTGGATTTCTATTCCTTCAACGCCACTGCGGGACCGCATCTATGCGGCGACGATGACCTCCTTCTCGGCCGGGAGTAGCACTGACAGCCAGCTTACCTTGATCGCCTCGGATGGCATTACCGTGATCGAGTTCGACGACGATAATGGCTTCTTCGCCGGTCTTTCCTCAACGATCGCAGGGGCTACGATCCCGACGACGGGAATGTATTTCCTGAGGGCCAACGATTTTACTGCGGGCACCGCTTCGGAGCGGCCCTACGAACTCTATCTCCGACTACAAAGTGGGACGCCGACGCCCGAGGTCGAAGCCAACGACACCCCGGCGACCGCGAACCCTCTGCCGGCTAACCGTTGGGTGAGCGGCACGCGTAATCCGGCTGCGGCGACCGAACAGGACTGGCACAGCCTGACGCTCAACGCTGGTGATACGGTATTCCTCAGCCTCGACCTCGATCCAGAGCGCGATGGGACGGTCTGGAATGGGCGACTCGGCTTTGCCCTTTTCGGTGATGTGAACAATCAGATACTCGTTGTTGATGATGCCGGAACCGGGGACGTCACGCCCAATCCTAATCGGCCCTCCGAGGCATTCTTCATGACGGTGAAGACGGCCGGACTTACTTTGCATTCGTGGATTCGGCCACTGCGGCGACCGGCGGTCCGACGGCGACCTATCACCTCAGCGTCACCGTATTCCCGGCGGTGGATGCGGGAGTGAACTGCACGACCTATACGAGTACTGATGTTCCTAAGACCATCGGCCCAGGGACGGGCTTGGTCAGCTCAACCATTACCGTGCCCGGCAACCCGCGCATCGCCGACGTGGATGTGAGTATCGTTCTTAATCACGCGCTGATGGCGGATATCGATGCTCATCTGCGCTCGCCCGCGGGCAATGACAACGGCTTGTTCACCGACATTGGCTCCGCGGCTACTGGCGGACAAACCCAGATGGACATCACCTTCGATGACGAGGCGGCCATTCCGCCAGCGTTTACGGTTCTCAGGCCGATCAAGGTCAAGCCCGAGCTGGCCTATCGCCTGTCTTGGTTCGACGGGGAGAATGCCGGTGGCACTTGGACGCTTGATCTGCGTGATGATACCGCTGGTGCGAACGGCGGCACCTTGACGAGCTGGAGCCTGCGCATCTGCGAACCCGCACCGCCACCCGCGTGCGCCACCGGGTTCACGCCACAGACGGTATTCTCGACTGACTTCGAGAGCGGCGCGGCTGGGTTTACCCATTCCGGAACTGCGGACGAATGGGAGCTTGGGCTGCCCGCCACGATCGCGACCACGACCGCCAACCCCGTCGCGGGGTTCAGTACCTGTAACAGTGGGACAAGCTGCTGGAAGACCGATCTCGACAACACCTACAACGTATCGAACAGCCAGGACCTGTTGTCGCCGAACATCAACCTCGCGGGGCTGAGTGCGCCAGTGGTGGTCACCTGGGCGCAGCGGTATCAAATGGAAAGCGCTAACTTCGATCACTACTCCGTCGATCTCCAGCAAGCCGGTGGCGCTGGCCCCACCCGTCTTTTTGAATGGCATGATGCGACGATGACGAACGTGCTGGGAAATCCAGTAGTCAATATCGGGGAAAGTGCGGGCTGGGGGACCGTCCGTGCGCGTGCCGACAGCCTCGCCGGACTCAACACCGAACTGCGCTTTCACCTGGACTCGGATACAACTGTTCAACTGGCTGGAGTGGCGATTGACGACGTGACGGTCACCGCGTGCCGCCCGCTGAGCGCAGACTTGGCGATCACCAAGACGGATGGGGTAGCGACAGCGGTACCTGGAGGCTCGGTCACATATACGATCACGGCCTCGAATGCCGGTGCGGACCCTGTGTCCGACGCCCACGTGGTGGATACCTTCCCATCCGCGCTCACTTGTACGTGGACTTGCGTGGGAGCTGGTGGGGGAACCTGTACGGCGAGTGGGGGTGGAGATATTGACGAGATCGTCAACCTGCCGAGCGGCGCGTCCGTGACGTACACGGCATCCTGTACGATTGCCGCTTCAGCGACCGGAACGCTGGCGAACACCGCGGATGTCAGTAGTGTGTTGGTGCCGGACCCGACTCTTGGCAACAACAGCGAGACGGATACCGATACCCTCACTCCGCAAGCGGACCTCGCTATCACCAAGACGGATGGGCTGACCACGGTAGATACGGATCAGCCGGTGACCTACACGATCGTGGTGTCAAATGCCGGGCCCAGCAATGCACCGGGAGCGACGGTGGTGGATACGTTTCCGGCTGCATGTACGAGTATGAGCACGACCAGTGTGGCGGCGGGTGGGGCCACGGGGAACACGGCGGGTCCGTTCACGGGCGACATCACTGACACGCTGAACCTGCCAGCAGGGGGCAGTGTGACCTACACGGCAATCTGTACGATCACACTGTCGGCCACCGGGACACTGGACAACACGGCAACCGTGACGGCACCGGGCGGCGTCACCGACCCGACGCCAGGCAACAACAGTGCGACGGATACTGATACGCTGAATACCGTGCCAGTGGAATTGCAGTCGTTCGAGGTGGAGTAGGGGCGGGGGCGGCAAATCAAAAGGCAAAAATCAAAAGGTAAAAAGAGGGACGCGGGAGTCGGTGACCAGTAGCTAGTTGAGGAGGAGTGCGGTATTGCTTCTCAATAATGTGGTGTACCGCCGAAAGGAGACCGTATGGTAATGCTACTCCCTGACCGTCTGCGTGACCTGTGGAAAGAAGTTGACGAGAAGCGCATGAGCGCGGAAGCCTGCGCCGCGCAACAAGAACTGTGGTTGAGCGACTACCGCCACCAATGGGGCGCGGCGCTCATCACGAACAGCGCCGAGGACCTCCGCACCAGCTTGTTTCGCGAGGTGGCCGCGTACTACGAGATCGCCGACTTGGCCGAGGTGGAACGTCTGTGCGCCGACGCGGTGACGACCTTGCGCCATGAATGGCACGAGTCGAACGAGCCCAACCCCCAGGCGAAGATCGAACATTTCTACGAAAGCCCCACCACCATCTACGAGTTGGTCGAGTGGCACACGTTGCGGGATGACACCGGACCGCTGGCCTACGTGCTGGGGTTGGAGATCGCGCGGGAACGTCAGGTACGCACGTGTTTGGACTTTGGGTCCGGCATTGGCTCCGGGGCACTACTGTTCGCGCACGCGGGTATCAGCATGACGCTGGCGGATATTTCGACCACGCTGCTCGACTTCGCGCGCTGGCGCTTCGCGCAGCGCAACGTGCCCACTCAGGCGCTCGACTTGAAACATGCGACCTTGCCCGACGCGAGTTTCGATATGATCCTGGCGATGGATGTATTCGAGCATCTGGCAGAACCGGTGCAAGTGGCCGAGCAACTGTGTCGCGCATTGCGGCCAGGCGGGCTGCTGTTCGCGCGCATTCACGCCGAAGAAGATGTGGAACGGCCGCAACACATCGTGCGGGACTTCGAGCCGACCTTCGCGCGCATGCGGGAACTCGGCCTCGTGGAAACCTGGCAGGATTCCTGGCTGTGGGGACATCAGTTGTTTGAGAAGCGGGTGGGGTAGCGGCGCGGCTCGTTCTTTATTGATAGACAGCCGACCACGCCGCGATTACATAGGATGGCATGACGAGACGACTGCACCGATTGTGGGCGCGTGCGCAAAAGCAACCGAATGGATGGTCCGCGGTGGAGGTTGATGAGTTGGCCCGACTCCTCGGCTTTGCGGAGCAGAAAGGGCGTGGGAAAGGCGATCATCGTCTCTATTTCCATCCGCGAGGGGTGGTCTGGGGTTTCGATCCTCGCGGGGACGTGAAAGCGCCTTACCTCAAGGAGCTTGTCCGGCTCGCGCGGCAGCACGGACTGGTGGAAAGCAACAAGGTGGAGCAGCGCAATGATACGAACTAAACGGTTTCCCTATCGAGTCATCGTTGCCTGGAGCGCGGAAGAGCAGATGTATGTCGCGCGGATCCCTCAATTAGCCGGGATTCTCGGACTCGATGACCGAGATCCCGCCCGAGCTATTCGTCAAGCGGTTGCGCGTGGTCAGGACGCGTTGGCTGTTCTCGCGGACCATCAACAGCCGCTGCCGGAGCCAGACGAAGGGGATCAAAAATTCTCCATAACGCACTCCTGAGCGTTGGCGAGAGGTCAATGAAGAATCTCCCGTGACGCGAGGCGTGTCAGAATTTCTTGGGACATGCGCTCGGTATTCTCGGCCTTGGCGAAAATCTGTCGCCAGATTTCATCCTGGCGCTTCCAGAATTCATCCTGACGGGCTCTTTGCTCGTCCATTTGGCGGAGGATTTTGTTCATCGAATGTTGCATTAGCCCAAAGGCAAGGATTGCCACGAAGGCGACGAAGATAAATGCCACAAAGGGCAACATAATCAAGTACGTTTCCATAAGACACTCCTGAGATCGTAGGAGGTGTTCCTCGCGCCAAAGGGCAATGGCATTAAGTTAAGCAACCGTGTCATTGCGAGCAGCGAAGCAATCTTTGTTTTGTTGGAGATTGCTTCGTCGTTCGACTCCTCGCAATGACAGGCACTCCCTTAACTTAATGCCATTGCCCATCCGGGAGAGGGAACCTGGAAGCAACATCGCTACTATTACCGAACTTGGACGTCAAAATTCATCACCTCTCATATTTTGTACTTTTGCAACAAATTGCGGGCAATCACCAACTTCTGAATCTCGCTGGTGCCCTCGCCGATAATCATCAGCGGCGCGTCGCGATAAAACCGTTCGACCGGAAACTCTTGCGTGTAGCCGTAGCCGCCCAGGATGCGCATGGCTTCGAGCGCGACCTCCTGACACGATTCAGACGCGAACAACTTCGCCATGCCCGCTTCGAGATCGCAACGTTCGCCGCGATCTTTTTTCGTGGCCGCTTGGTAAACCAGTAACCGTGACGCTTCGATCTTGGTGGCCATGTCCGCCAGTTTCAACTGAATCGCTTGATGTTCACAGATCGGTTTGCCGAAGGTCTCGCGTTGTTGGGAATAACGAATCGCCTCTTCAAACGCCGCCTGCGCCACGCCCACCGCGCGCGCGGCGACGTTGATCCGCCCCACTTCCAACCCGTTCATCACTTGCTTGAACCCTTCGCCCTCCTTGCCGCCAATCAAACTGGCGGTCGGCGTATGGAAATCCTCGAACGCGACCTCGCAGGTGTCGAGCCCTTTGTAGCCGAGTTTCTTGATGTCACGGCTCACGGTGAAGCCCGGAGCCCCTTTCTCGGCGGCGAACAGACTGATGCCTTTGTAGCCGGGTTTCGCGGTCGGATCGGTCTTGGCGGCGACGCAGAGGATGTTGCCGTGGCGACTGTTGGTGATGAACATCTTGGACCCATTGAGGACATACATGTCGCCCTGTTTTTTCGCGACGGTGCGGATGTTCTGGACATCGCTGCCGGTATGCGGTTCCGTCAACGCGAGCCCGCCGCGCTTTTCCCCTTTGGCCATCGCTGGCAAGAGGCGTTGTTTTTGTTCTTCCGTTCCTGAGCTGGCGATGATGTGGGCGAAGAGCAGATGCGAGTTGAGCACCCCAGACAAGCTCATCCAGCCGCGGCAAATCTCCTCGATAATCATGGCATAGGTGGTGAACGACACGCCCAAGCCACCGTACTCGGGGGGAATGATGGCTCCGAACAGGCCGAGTTCCCGCATCCGCTCGACGAGGGCATGCGGATATTCGTCGCGGTGTTCCAGCTCACTGGCGACGGGTTTCACTTCACGTTCAATAAAGCGGCGGACGGTGGCGACAATCTGCTGTTGTTCTTCTGTCAACGTAACCATGCTCTCAATCTCCTCTTGGTGTCGGCTCGCGCCATTTGTCCATCTTTCCGGGAGGAGATCAAGGTGAGAGCGGCTTGCTTGGTCCGTGCCCGCTGGTCACGTGCTCGGAAAGTAGATAAGTAAGGGGCCATTAGAGACTTGAGGCTTGAGGCTTGGATAACTGAGCCAGTCTCTAGTCTCTAGTCTCCAGTCTCAAGCCTCAAGTTCTCAGCGAAAGCGAAACGATGCCTCTTACTCCCCTAATGGAACAATACCTCAACGTGAAACGACAATACGCCGATGCGATTGTCCTGTTTCGGCTGGGCGATTTCTATGAAGTCTTCTTTGATGATGCGCCGCTGGCCGCCTCGCTGCTCGACTTGACCTTGACCGCTCGCGATGGCGGTGAGGGCAAAGTGCCGATGTGTGGCGTCCCCCATCATGCGGTTCAGGGCTATGTCGCCCGCCTCGTGAAAGCGGGCAAGAAAGTCGCGCTCTGTGAACAAGTCGAGGACCCGAAAACCGCCAAAGGCTTGGTCAAACGCGAAGTGACCCGGGTCGTCACGCCTTCCACGTTTATCGAGAATGATGCCGACCCCAGTAGCCCGCTGTTAGTCGGCGTCTATCGGATCGACCAGCAATGGGGGCTGGCCGCGCTTGAGCCCAACACCGGCGCGCTCCAGTTTTGGGAGGAAAGTCAGGAAACCATCGCCGATGCGCTCGAACGACTCGCGCCCAGTGAGATCGTCACCACCAAGGCGCTCGCGGCTGCCGAGACCATTCAACAGTACAGCACCATGTCGCCGACCACGGTGCTGACGCGGCTAGATGATTGGAGTGGCGAATATACCGAGAGCGTCGAAACGATTCGCGCGTTCTTTCGGCTCGACTCGCTGCGCGCGCTTGAGTTGGAGGAGGTGTCCACCGCCGCCGTGGCCTTTATCCTGAAATTCTTGCAAGGGCACATGCAGACCGCGTTGCCGCATATCGGTCTGCCCAAGCGGCTCCAGCGTGGCACGACCATGATGCTCGGCCCAGTCGTTGAGCGCAGCCTGGAACTCTTTCGTCCCGCTAATCCTGATTATCGCGGCAAGACGGTGTGTGACGTGCTGGATGAGACCTTGACGCCGATGGGTGGGCGTTTGCTGCGCGTGTGGCTGCGCAACCCGTTGCTGTCGGTGGCGGAGATTCATCATCGGCAGAGCGCGGTCGCCGAGATTGTCCAACAGCCGCCGTTGCTCGACGGCATCCGCGCGGCGTTGGCGTCGTTTCGTGATCTGGAGCGCTTGGTGGCACGCTTTAGCGCGCGCGTGGCCACCCCGAAAGATGCCGCCGCGCTCCGGGATTCATTGGCGCGGGTGCCAGCGGTGGACCAGGCCCTGGCATCCGTGGCCGCGCCTCTGCTGGTGCGGCACCGACAACAACTGGCGGTCGATCTGTCGCTGCTGCGGGATACCTTGAGTCGCGCGCTGGTGGAGGTGCCCCCGGTCCATCTGCGTGATGGTGGGGTGATTGCCGCTGGCTATGAGGCCGAACTGGATCGACTACGCTCTCTCGCGTCCGACGCCAAGCAATGGATGGCGGACCTGCAAGTCCGGGAGAGTGCACGGACCGGTATTTCCTCGCTCAAGGTGGCCTATAACCGGGTGTTTGGCTATTACATCGAAATCTCCAATACCCACCGCGCTAAAGTTCCCACCGACTACACACGCAAGCAAACGCTGGCCAATGCCGAACGGTTCATCACGCCGGAACTCAAGGAGTACGAAGACCAGATTCTGCATGCCGAAGAGCGCTCGCAGTCACTTGAACAGGAGTTGTTCGCGCACCTGTGTGACCAGGTGGTACAGCATGTGCGCGCTATTCAAACGGTGGCGAGCGCCATCGCCGCCATTGATGTGCTGACGTGTTTCGCGCAGGTCGCCGTGCGGCAGCAGTATGTGCAACCGACGGTGAGCGAGGACGCGGTGATCCACATCACGGCGGGCCGTCACCCAGTGGTCGAGACGCTGCTGCGCGACAATAAGTTTATCGCTAACGATGTGATGCTCGATCGTGGCACGCAGCAACTGTTGCTGCTGACCGCGCCGAACATGAGCGGCAAGTCGGTGTATCTGCGGCAGACGGCGTTGATTGTCTTGCTCGCGCAGGTCGGCTCCTTCGTGCCCGCGCAGACCGCGCACATTGGCTTGGTGGACCGGATTTTCACGCGTATTGGCGCATCGGATAATCTGGCCTTGGGCGAGAGCACATTCGCCGTGGAGATGATCGAGACCGCGCAGATTCTGAACTACGCGACGGCGCGCAGCCTGTTGCTGTTGGACGAGATTGGCCGTGGCACGTCAACGTCGGACGGGTTATCAATCGCGCGGGCGATCATCGAGTTCTTGGTTGATCCGCGTGGGCCACGGCCACGGACGCTCTTCGCGACCCATTTTCACGAACTGACGGAGCCACAGAGTTTGTTGTCCGGGGTGGCGAATTTTACCTTCGCCGTGCGGGAATGGAAGCATGAGGTGGTCTTTCTCTATCAAGTGATTGCGGGCGCCGCCGATCAGTCGTATGGAATTCACGTAGCGAAACTCGCGGGCCTGCCCCGTTCGGTGACGGAACGGGCGGAAGAAATTCTCAAAGGACTAGAAGAGAAAGGCGCGGACCTGATTCGTCCACCGAAGCGGGGGCGGAGAGGGGCTACAACCGATAACCCCGCCCAATTAGGATTGTTCAGGAAGTAGCCAGTAGTCAGTAGTCAGTAGTCAGGATAAAGGCAAGACCTTTTCCATTGTCTTCAGACTCCGAACTGCCTTTGACTCCGAACTACCGACTACTGGCTACTGACTACTGACTACTTCCCCACCCATGAGCCGCATCCACTTACTCGACTCGCTCACCATTGAGCAAATTCGCGCTGGCGAAGTGATTGAACGTCCGTCGTCGGTCGTCAAGGAACTTGTCGAGAACGCCATCGACGCTGGCGCGCATACGATCCGCGTGAGCATCACCGGCGGCGGCATCACCGAGATCGTCGTCCAAGATGATGGCGATGGCATGACCCCGGACGATGCCCAACTCGCCGTGCAGCGACACGCCACCAGCAAACTGAACAAAAGTGATGACCTCTTCGCGTTATCGACATTGGGATTTCGCGGGGAGGCGCTCGCCAGTATCGCCGCGGTCTCACACCTGGAAATTCTGACGCGGGTTCCTGATGCGGGTGAAGGGATACGGGTGAAAGTCAGTGGCAGCATCCCAGCGGACACCGCACCTGCCGCGTCTCCGGTGGGAACGACGGTGACCGTCCGGCAACTCTTCTTCAACACGCCCCCGCGTCGCGCCTTTCTCAAATCGCCGACAAGTGAGGGCAGTCACATTGAAGAGATGTTAGTGAGTCTCGCGTTGTCACGGCCAGAGGTGCGCATCGTCTTTACCTGGGAGCAGCGCGTTGTGTTTGATGCCGCGCCGCAGGCGACCGCGGTCGCCAGAGCCCAAGCGGTGCTGGGCAAAGACTGGGCGCGGAATCTGATTCTGCTTCCGCCGCCGGAAGAACCGGGCATGAGGATCGAAGTGAGCGGGGTGATCGCGCCGCCAGACCGCAATCGCAATACGCGCACCGGCCAATACTTTTTCGTGAATGGGCGGTCGGTGAAGAGCCAGCCGCTGTCGTATGCGCTGAGCCGTGGGTATGGCGAATTGCTGCCGTCTGGCCGCTTTCCCTTGGGCGTGATTTTTCTCACGGTGCCGCTGCATACGGTGGATGTGAATGTGCATCCGACCAAACGCGAAGTGAAGTTTCAAGACGATCGGCCCATTCTACATGAACTGGTCTTGCAGGTGCGCAAAGCGCTCGATCAGTCGAACTTGTTCAAGTCCATGTCGTTGCCGCCACTCCCGCCGCTTTCCTCATCACAAGCGCTGAGTGCCGACATTCCAGTGCCCGACCCGCGCGATTATCCGATGCGCCAGAGGCCCTCCTCCTCGCCGCCACTGGTTGATCCGCCTTTACGCATGGTGCCAAAGCCTCCGCCGCAAGCCCCGGTGATGCCGATCTCACTGACCACGCAACCCGTGCTGTGGCGTCGCCTGGATGGCGAGGAGTTTCGCATTGTTGGGCAGAGCCACGAATTGTTTGTCCTGGTCGAAGTGGAAGGCGAGTTGTGGGTGGTCGATCAACATGCCGCCCACGAGCGGGTGATGTATGAGCAGGTGCTGCGGTCGTTGCGACAGCGGCAAGGCGAGTCACAGGCGCTGCTCCTGCCGTTGGTGTTTGACTTGCCGCCAGCGGCCCGCGCGTTGTTCGAGGAGATACAGGGTGACCTGACCGCGTTGGGCTTCGCGATTCATCCGTTTGGGGGAAACAGTTATCAACTGCAAGCGACACCGCCCTATTTTCGCGCGTCGGATGTACCGGACTTGATTCTCGAATTACTCCAGACTCGTTCGGAAGGGCGTTCGGACAACGCGGTCGAGGCCAAACGCGAGGATTTAGCGGCGCGGATCGCGTGCAAAGTGAAATCCATCAAGGCGGGGCAACTGCTCAGCCCGGAAGCGATGAAGGCGCTGGTGACGAGTTTGCTGGCTTCGCAATCCCCGTTCGTTTGCCCACACGGGCGACCGACGATGGTGCGCCTACCGGTGGCGCAGTTAGCCGGGCAGTTCGATCGGCGGTGAGTCGCAAATTCCGAAAGGCTCTCTTCCATTTGGATGTTCTGCTGACAAACTCATCTTTATGCTGTCATTTTTTTATGACGGTTGCGAATAAGGCGGCGATAGAATGTAAATTTTAACGGCCACTCCTTCCACGAATGTCAATCTCATTTGACAGTGTTCTCGAACCAGAGTAGCAAACAGATAGTGTATTCCCCTCAAAGAACAGAAGTTTTTGATTCGCGTCCGACACGGCATGGGCCTTGCTCCTCTTTGTTTGAGGAACAAGCCTGGCCGGTTCGTACATTCTCACTGCTCGTTACGCTACGAAAGACGGGAAGAAGGAGGGACACTCATGCGAGACAACTCGCGATCCCCGCCTGGGGAGCAAAGAGGAGTTGGGCTATACATTATACTTTGCACCATTTAGGACTGGCGCAGAAATTAGTGTAGTCAAAAGTCCGAAGCTGTGATAAGCCTGCGGGGAGCGTAAGGAGTCGAGAAGCGACGCCGTAAACGGGAGGCCCAGGATGGCAGGTCATTTGAAGATGCAGTACCCACCGGAGATGGAAGAG
>CAMBFS010000115.1 GCA_945865755.1 Klebsiella pneumoniae | reverse complement strand
GGCATCTGCAAACATGGGGGGGCCGTTGCGCTCCACGTCCTCCGCACTCCCCAGCCAAAGACAGAAGCCCCTGTTCTTCAGTTTCCGATGTTTCACTTGATGTGGCGTGATAGGATTGTCCTCTGTGGAGAGCCTCACCCTGAGCGCGTCCAGGTCTGGCCGTGGACGCAAGGTATGGTGAGTTGGCCGGAAGTCTGCCCGGTGTGTGTGGCGGCCTACCGACAGCCCAAGATGGCAAAGGCGGCGTAACACACAATGGAGCGTGCGAGACTGGGTGCTCACACGTTGCCCACTTCAGATGTGGAAATCGGAACGTCCCATGAACGACATCACTCTGTGTTTCTATCGGCAACGGGCTCCTCCCTGGTGCGCTCCCATTGGCAAACGCGTTCCCTTTCATTCACCTATCACTACAAGGAGCGACATCCATGAACTCATTCACCGTTGATGAACTGATTCACGGGAAGGACACACTGACCGGACAGGAGGCATAAGCATGGCGATCTATCAACGCGGTAAGTCCTGGTACTATGACTTTGTTCACAAACACCACCGCTACACGGGCTGCTTTGGCCAGGTGTCGCGCACGGTGGCCAAGGAAGAACTCGCGCGAAAAAAAGCCGAAGTGCTTGAAGGGAAGCTCAATCCCGCCAAGACACACAAGAGTCCACGACTTGAGGCGTTCGCGGAAGAGTATCTCGGTTGGAGTCAGGCGAATAAAAAGCCTCGCTCCTACGAACGGGATGGGACTTCGCTCGTGGCCCTCCGTTCCTTCTTCGCAGGCAAGACCCTGGCCGACATCACCCCGTGGCTGATCGAGAAGTATAAGAAGGAACGGAAAGACAAGGGGAAGAGTAACCAGACAGTCAATCTGGAACTGGCATGCCTCAAGACGCTTTTCTCAAAGGCTGTGACGTGGAAGAAAGCCACGGAGAACCCGGTCAAGGAAGTGAAGATGCTCCGGGTGAACAACGCCCGTGTCCGGTTTCTCGATGATGAGGAAGAAGGACGGTTGTTAGCGGAGTGTACGGGGTATCTCCATGACATCATTGTCACCGCCTTGCATACGGGCTTTCGGCGCAACGAACTCTTGAGCCTTCGACCTGAAGACGTAGACTTTGCCCGCGGGCTGGTGAGCGTCAGAGCAGGGTATGCCAAGAACGGCGAAGGACGATCCGTCCCGATGTCCACCGTGCTGCGTGGGATGCTGCCGCGGCTGTCCAGAGACGCAAAGGCAAGCGACTCTCCGGCGCTCTTCCGCAATCACCAAGGGGCACCCCTGAGCGCATACGCCCTCCACGCTTCCTTTCAGACCGCCATCAAACGGGCGCGGCTTGTAGACTTCCACTTCCATGACCTCAGACACACCTTCGCCTCACGGTTGATTATGGCGGGTGTGGACATTCGGACCACCCAAGAACTCATGGGACACAAGACCATCGCGATGACGTTGCGCTACTCTCACCTTTCCCCGGACCATAAGCGCAAGGCCATTCAAGCGCTCGAAGATCGGATTCCAGAAAAAAGTCCCGCGAATTTTCACGACACCCCTACTTTCTCCCCCCTTTCGGAAATCAAGAAAGCTGTGTAAAGACAGCCCTGTGGAGGAGGATAGGGCCCGGTGGCTCTACCGGTCTTCAAAACCGAGTTGCGCGGCGTAACGTTGCGCGGATGGTTCGACTCCATCCCTTCTCCGCCAGTCTAACGTGGCACAATCTCCTCGGCCCGAAAGATCCCACGTAGATCAAGCAAAAACGCCCCATTATGAATACGCCCCAGGATTGGCGGGTCTGAAGCACGAAACCGCCCGGCGATTTTTTCCGCGGAAAGATGCGCATGACGTATCGCAATGGCTCGGCTTGGCAAGTTCTCTTCCGGGAGCGTACCACTGCCGATTTGTGCTTGGGTGCTCTCAACTGTGATCGTAAAACCCTCTCCAAGCTGCGCCTGTAACAGCGGGATGATATGGGCCGCTATGGCATCCATCTCTGCTTGTGAGCGCGTCAACCAGCGCAAGGTTGGCAACGCGGCAATCAGATCGGGGGTGCGACGGTACAGTCGTAACGTCGCGCTCAATGCGGCCAGCGTGAGCTTCCCAGGACGCAAGGCGCGCTTGAAAGGGTTTTTCTTGATCTGGGCAATGAACTCCTTGCGTCCGACAATCAATCCTGCTTGCGGTCCGCCTAACAACTTATCTCCACTAAAAGTGACCACATCCGCGCCGCTGGCGACACGCTCGGCGACCACCGGTTCCTTGGGTAAGCCATACACGGACAAGTCAACCAGTGCGCCAGCGCCCAAGTCCTCCATCACGGGAATCTTGTGTGTACGGCCCAGTGCCACCAACTCATCAAGCGTGACACTACTCGTGAAACCGATAATCCGATAGTTACTGGGATGCACTTTGAGTAGCACACCGGTCTGTGGAGTGATCGCCTCGGCATAATCCGCGATGCGCGTGCGGTTGGTCGTGCCCACTTCACGGAGTATCACTCCACTCTTGCGCATCACATCGGGAATACGAAAGGAACCCCCGATCTCAACGAGTTCTCCGCGTGAGACAATGCCTTCCTTGCCTTCCGCTAGCGTATTCAAGGCGAGGAGCACAGCCGCCGCGTTGTTGTTGACAACAGTCGCGGCCTCAGCCCCTGTCAACGCCAAGATGTCGTCTTCGATAATCTCATCACGGTCGCCACGCCCGGCTTCGGTTAAATCGTACTCCAGAGTGACCGGGGTACTGGCAACGCGAACAATCTCGTCAATGGCGGCTGGTGCCAGCAACGCGCGGCCGAGATTGGTGTGGAGCACCGTCCCTGTCGCATTCACGACCGAACGGAGTGGAGAGCGATCTTCATGGGCGATGACTGTCTCAATCTGACGGGCGATGGTGGCTTCGTCGGGCGTCGCCGTGATTGATCCCGCGAGTATCGCTTGCCGTAAAGTGGCAAGGACTCCGCGCGTCTTTTCCGTGACATACGCGCGATTGTAGCGCTGGAGCACCTGCGCGAGCGCGGAAGAGGCGAGGAGCTTCTCGACCGCGGGCAGAGTGCGTACAATAACGCGCGATCTTTCCTCTGGGGTGTTCATGGTGGCAGCAGATTCGCACAGGGTTTTGCCCCTTGCAACCTCGGACATGGGAGATTAGCTTTGGGCGGCAAATGGGGGTGTTATGACAACAACCGAAGCACATTATCGGACAGTCCTCGGTCAACACGAGGAAAAAATCCTCGTCTTCCTTCGCGCTTTCGAAGCACTGCAAGAGAAAATCCACTTCGCTAAAATCACCCAACATAAACAGGACTTATTTCACGCGGTCGGCGATCTGTTCCCGCCGCTCACGGCCGCGCTTGATGATCTCACGCCACCACCTGGCCTGGAAAAATTTCATCAGCAATGGCGCGAGGTCGTGGAGCATCTCGATGATGCCTACACCTCTTTCCTCACCGGGTCGGAGGGGAATTTCCTTGTTGCCTATTTTCAGAGTCGGCGTGCGTTTTCCCTCGGCAAATACTTGCTCTATTCTCTCAGGGCCCAACTTCCTACGTTACAGAAATACTGGGTGCTGCCAGACATGGAATCGCGTCTCGCTGAGCTGGAGACGCCGGTCGTTGGTCTCCAAGCCCAGACCGGCGTGAGGCACCGACCAGCCACCGACGCGCATGGGGAATACTCACTCTATGTGCCGGAAAATTATGATCCCAGTCGGCAGTGGCCGCTGATTATCGCGATGCACGGCGGGCATGGGCGCGGGGATGACTATCTCTTGACCTGGATACGGTCAGCCAAAAGCCGAGGCTATATCGTGCTGTCGCCGAAGTCGCTGGCCGCTACCTGGTCGCTCCAGCAACCTGGAGTGGATATTCGTTCAATCCTGACGATGCTGGAAGAACTCTTGGACGAATACGCCATTGATACCGGGCGACTCTTTGCCACGGGACTCTCCGACGGTGGGACCTTTAGTTTCGCCTTGGGGTTGAGCTGTCCAAAACTCTTCGCGGGGATCGCGCCCATCGCCGCGGCGGGAACGTTTCTCGCGCTCCTGGACCTCCAAGCGAGTAAAGCGCTCCCTATTTACATGGTGCATGGGGCGCTGGATTTCATTTTTCCCGTGGCGATGGCACGCGCGGCCCACAACCTCCTCAAGCAGAACGACTTCACCGACCTGACTTATCAAGAGCTGCCCGACTGGGGGCACGCCTACACCTACTCGATCAACGAGACTCTTGTCCTCCCCTGGTTTGAGAGCCAATCGTCCCGCCGTTCGACCTGAGGCTTCTCTCTATCCGTTGTCTGGACGGGGAGATTTCAGAATTTCCAGTGAACCGCCGATACCACGGTAGGAGAGGTGAGAGAACGCCGAGGTTCTCAGGTTCGCCTGTCGAAAGGGTGAGGATACGATATGGAACCACTTGGGGTGATTGTGCTTGCCGCTGGCTTAGGCAAACGAATGCGTTCGGAGCAAGCCAAGGTTTTGCATCTGCTAGCGGGCAAACCGCTCCTGTCCCGTGTCGTGAGCGCGATTCAACCATTGCGGCCCGACCGTCTAGTGGTGGTCGTCGGCCACCAAGCGGACGAGGTGCGACGCATCTGTGGACAACCGGGAATCCGATTTGCCACGCAACGAGAACAACGAGGGACTGGGGACGCGGTGCGCGCGGCGCAGGGCCATTTTGCTGGGTTTCACGGCGACATCTTGATTACCTGTGGCGATACCCCGCTGTTGACGACGGAAACCCTAGTACGTTTTCTTGACAGTCATCGGACCCGGCACGCGACGTTATCCGTATTGACCGTGGAACTCGAGGACGCGGGCCAGTATGGCCGTGTGATGCGGACGCGCGACGGACAGATTGTGAAAATCGTCGAGGCGCGGGATGCTTCGGTGGAAGAACGTGCCGTGCGTGAGATCAATACCGGTATTTATTGTGTCACCGCCGCCTTTCTCTTCGCCGCGCTTGAACGGTTACGTCCGATCAATGCGCAAGGCGAGTACTACCTGACGGATATTGTTGCCCAAGCAGTGACGGCTGGGTTGTCAACGCAAGCCGTACTAACCGCCGAGCCCCATGAAGTGGAAGGGGTGAATTCACGAGAGGAGTTAGCCATCATGGAAACAACCCGACAAGCCCAACTCCGTCGCCACTGGATGTCTCAGGGAGTGACGCTGGAAGATCCCGACACCGTCTACATTGGTGAAGAGGTGACCATCGGACAAGACACGGTCATTGGTCCCAACACGCAGCTCAAAGGGAAAACGACGCTGGGTGCCCGCTGTCGTATTGACGGAAGTGCGTATATCGAAAATTGTCTCATCGGAGATGAGGCGCATATCCAATTCTCCTGCGTACTCCGCAATAGCGAACTTGGGGAAGCGACCGTCGTTGGTCCGTTCGCGCATCTCCGCGGAGATGTGGTTTTAGCCCCACGCTCGGAGATCGGGAATTTTGTGGAAGTCAAGAAATCGTTCATTGGTGAGCACACCAAAGCCAAGCATCTGGCCTACATTGGCGATACCGAGATCGGGCGTGACGCCAATATCGGGGCTGGAACCATCACCTGCAACTATGACGGATTCACTAAGTCGAAAACCAAGATTGGCGATCGGGTGCAGGTTGGATCGGATACGACCCTCATCGCGCCAATTACGATTCATGATGACGTGTACATTGCCACGGCGACGACTGTTCGGCATGACGTGCCCGCGGGAGCCCTTGTCTTCAATTCCCGCGACCAGCAAGTCCGAGAAGGATGGACGGCGGCGAAGCGGGCGAAAGAAGCGGCGAGAAAAAAACAATAGACATCAGTTGTCAGTGAAAGAAAGGGAGAAATACCCTGGCTGTTTTTTCACTGACAACTGACGACGGATAACTCTCCTCCGAGGTGCAATCTATGTGTGGTATTATTGGATACGTTGGTTATCGCGAAGCAGCGCCGGTGTTACTTCAGGGCCTCAAACGGCTGGAATATCGTGGCTACGATTCCGCTGGGGTCGCGATCTTTAACGGCGGAGGCATTGAAGTCCGCCGCTCGGTGGGCAAGCTGAGTAATCTCGATCAGTTGCTCCGCGACGATCCGCTGCACGGCACCGTCGGCATGGGGCATACCCGGTGGGCGACACATGGGCGTCCGTCGGAAGCCAATGCGCACCCCCATCGCGCGGGTAAAGTGGTGGTGATTCATAACGGAATCATCGAGAACTACCTCGAATTACGTCACGAACTCAGCGCCAAAGGGCGCACGTTCAGTTCGGAGACCGATACCGAGGTGATCTCTCATCTGATCGACGAGTATATTACCGGTGGCATGTCCTTCATGCAGGCGACCCGCGCGGCGCTCCAACGCCTGCAAGGGGCTTTCTCTATTGTTGCCGAGTGTGAAAACGAACCGAGCAAGATTCTGGCGGCCAAGAATGCCACACCGATTGTGATTGGATTGGGAGAAGGGGAGAACTTCGTCGCCTCGGATGTTCCTGCCCTGCTGGATTACACGCGCAAAGTCATATTTCTGGACGATGGGGAGATGGCCGAAATTACCCGCGAGGGAGTGGCGCTGTCCACGTTCCAAGGCGAGGCGATTACCCGCGAACCCCGGCAAATCACCTGGGACGCGCTCACCGCGCAGAAGGGTGGCTACAAACATTTTCTCCTCAAAGAGATTCACGAACAGCCGCAGGCGATCATCGACACCATGCGCGGGCGCTTACTGGTGAATGAAGGAGAGGTGTCGCTCGGAGAGATTGAACAGCATGCTGGGGTTCTTGATGCCGTCAAACGGATTACGCTGGTGGCGTGTGGGACGGCTTGGCATTCCTGCCTGGTCGGAAAATTTTTCCTCGAAGAACTCGCGCGTATTCCGGTCGAGGTCGATTATGGAAGTGAGTTTCGTTATCGCCGGTCGCCTATTTCCGCGGATACGTTAGTGCTCGCGGTGTCGCAGTCTGGGGAGACCGCTGACACCTTGGCCGCACTCGAAGGTGGGAAAGCGGGTGGAGCGAAGACGATGGCGATCTGTAATGCGGTCGATTCCTCCATTCCGCGCAAAGCCGACATGACGATCTACACCCATGCCGGACCAGAGATGAGCGTCGCCTCGACCAAAGCGTTCACGACGCAGGTGACCGCGCTGTATCTATTGGCGATACATTTGGGGCGACGACGGGGCGTGCTCGATCAAGTGACGAGTCGAAAACTGATTGAAGATTTGGTCAACCTGCCAAATCAAGTGCGAGAGGTGCTTTCCAAGGACAAGCTGATTGAAAAAATCGCCAAGAAGTATGGACATGCCCGCGATTTTCTCTATCTTGGCCGCGGTGTGAATTATCCGATTGCCCTCGAAGGTGCGCTTAAACTGAAAGAAATTTCCTATATCCACGCCGAAGGGTATCCGGCGGGGGAGATGAAACATGGGCCAATCGCGCTCATTGATGACCAGATGCCGGTGGTGGTGTTGCTCCCCAAGGACCCGGTGTACAGCAAGACCTTGAGCAACATGAAGGAAGTGGAAGCACGGGGGGGGCGCATCATTGTGGTGACGGATGCGCCGTCACCAGAACTGGAAGAAATCGCTTGGGAAGTGATCCCGATACCGACGACGAATTATTTACTGATGCCGATCTTGGTGACCATTCCGTTGCAACTGCTCGCTTACTATATCGCCGTCTACCGGGGCACCGATGTGGACCAGCCGCGGAATCTCGCGAAGAGTGTGACGGTGGAATAGCGCTGTCACTAGAGGACCGAAAACCGCCGGAAGCGTAACAATCCAATGGGAGAACACAGGACCAATGAAAAGAGCACAGTGACGCAGTGAGGCTCCCTTCTTGTCGGAGTTCCTACCACGCGCCTATATTAGCCGGATGAAAACGGCAAAAATCAGCGAATTGAAAAATCATCTCGCTCGGTACGTGGCATACGCCCGCGATGGTGGAACAGTGCTCGTGCTGGATCGGGATAATCTCGTCGCGCAAATAGTCCCACCGCCACAACCAACCCCCTTTTCGACAGAAGACGAAGAGCATTTAGCTCGCTTGGAACACCAGGGATTGATCCGTCGAGGAACCGGCGGTTTTCCTGACCAACTTGACCAGCGCAAGCCACCGCGAGTCCGCGGGAGCGTCCTTCAAGACCTTCTCGCGGAACGGGAGAGTGGGTGGTGAGATTCTGGGATACTTCCGCGCTACGCGGAACGTCTCGTGGATACCCACCCTTTGCGCGCGGCGGATGCCCTGCAGTTGGGCGCGGCTTTGGTCGTCGCTGAAAATAGAACCGCGCCACTCACGTTCGTGACATTTGATCGCCGTCTCGCGGAAGCCGCGGAACGTGAGGGATTTGAAGTGCTTGAATCAGAGTAACTTGAGAAAGGCGATCATGGGAAAAGACAGGCTTCCCCATGTCCAAGAATTACTCGGCGAACTTTCTCTCACGCCAGCGCTGATCTGTACCGTGAGCCGCGCTGGCGTGGTGAGTGAACTCTTTTTGGATGACAATCCCCGGAAAGTAGAATTCGTGGGGACCTGGGCGACGGTGGAGTTTGCCCGATGGCATGTCCACGTTGACCTCGGCACGGTCAGTCGTATTCGCTTCGACGAGGCGCAAAGTCACGAGGACTCCATCAGCGCGTATGTGTCTTTTGATGATACGGAAGGAAAAGCCGTGTTGCGGTTCTATTTCCCGCACCCGAGTCATTCGTATCGGACATACACGACTGAGGAGCTAGAGCTATTTGGGCGGTTTAAGCAACAGTACCAACGGGATTGCGGATTGGGGATTGCGGATTGGGGAAGAGAACAATAATCGTCCTTCCTCCCTCCCTCCCTCCCTCCTAAAATCCACAATCCACAATCCCTATCCGCAATTCTACTTCACCCCCGCCAGCTCCCGGGCATACGCGGCGGCGGAATTGAAGTCGTATTCACGATAGGTTTGCAACTTTTCCGCTTCCAACGACCCTTCGGCGTGCACGGCCAGCACTTCTTGATAGCCACCGAAATCCGACGCGGTCAGGTCGGAGATCAAATTCATCATGCGTATGCGATGCTCGGTGGGAATGCCTTTCTTGCCACCGAGATATTTCTTCACATACGGACCAGTCGCTTCACTGCGCCAATCCTCGACACTCGGACCAGTCACGAGCAATCCACCAGCGATGTCTTGCACCCTCTGCACGGCGTCGTGATAGTTGGAGGCGAACTGATACTTCGCCACGTTGGTCAACAACACATTGGGCACGGCGATCCCGGGTGCCATCACCGCATGCTGATGCGCCGCCGCGATAATCAGCCCTTGCACGGTGGCGTGGTACGCGGCGAGTTCCGTGAGCTTCTCGCGAATGTGGCCGGCATTCTCAATGCCGTTGTATTCCGCGATCGCACGGGCGGACCCGGAGAATAGTTCGAGCAAAGGCAACTTGTAGGACACGGCGGTGAAGCGGTGGAACTTGACAAAGGTGAGCGCCAGGAACCCAGCGGCCTCGGTTTCGCCGTTCATAAACACGCGATCCCACGGCACGAACACGTCGTCGAACACCGTGAGCGTCTCCATCATTTTATGTTTCGCGCTGATGGGGAAATCGAACGGGTCTTTCTTGAAGCCCCCGTAGGCACTCGCTAGCAACTTGAGTCCCTTGGTGGCGGCGGGGATGGCGAAGGCGACGGCGTAGGCTTTGTCCTCCGCTTTCATCGCCCGCGTCGGTAGCACAATGACTTCGTCGGTATTGGTCAACACCGAGGTGTGCACTTTCGCACCGCGGACCACGATGCCATCGGACCGTTCTTCGACGACGCGCAAGTAATAGTCGGGATGCTCCTGTCCTTGGGGGCCAAGACCACGGTCGCCTTTGACATCACTTTGCGCGACAGCCACACCATAATCGCGGTCACGACACATTTGATAATACTTTAGCACCCGCTCCTTGTATTCAGGTTTCCCACGTTTGGCCATTTCTTCGGCGACGATGTGCAGGGCAAAGAGCGCGTCGGTGCCAATTTCCTTAATCAGCACAACCAGTGTGGCTCCCTCTCGCGTGCTCGCGGAAATGAGCTGGCTCCGTTTGAGTAAGTCTTCGGCATTGCGCGGGAGGTGAAAATAGCGGGAGTAGGGCTCTTTGGTTTGCGGATCGACCATCACCGCGAGATCACGATAGCGAGGATCCTCTGACATCTGATAGTCGATGCAGGCATGGTCAACCGCGATCCCGATAATGGGATGCGTCGTCACATCTGGGACCAGTTCACCACGATAGTAAACTTCGCGGCCATCTCTGAGGCTGGCTTTATATTGTTCTGGTGTACGCAAACCCATGTTCCTTACTCCTTTAGCGAAAATTGTGAACGTTATACTGCCGCCCTGTGAACGTGTCCACGACCTGTCTTTTTTCTCGCGCTCACCCGGTGGTGTCAGTGCGCCCCGCGGAGCCTCCGAATTTTTCGAGACCACTAAAAACAAAAAATAGTAAAGGTTTTCTTGCGATCGTCCGACAGTGTCTATCAGCGGGATCCGCCCGCGTCGATTCGGTGAACAGAAAGGAATCCTCATGCCACACGATGCCGCGTCCTGTTCGCGCTTCGGATATTCTCCTGCTCCGTACCGCTCGCCCTGGCAACGCAGCCTGACCTGGGTGCTGGTCGTGACGCTCGTGCTGCTGGACGTGCCGATCCCAACGAGTCGCGCGAGTTCCTTTACCGCCTTTGGGCCGGAAGACTTCGTGCGCAGCACCGGGGCGCCGGTGCAAGAAACCCGGACCTTCACCGTGGCCAATCCACGGCTGCCCTACGTGCTGCGGCTCTATAACGGCGGGCAGCAAGGCCAGTATTGTCCCGTCAGCAGCGCCATCGTGACGGTCAACGGACGCGTGATCTTCACCCCGAACAACTTCAATCCTCACGTCACCCTGCTCGAAGCCCCGGTGGTCGTCGCGGCCAGTAATGCGCTGACCGTCGAACTCCGCGGGAAACCGGGCTGCGGCTTCACTCTGCTCATTTCCGGCGATAATACCGCTCCGATAGCAGAGGCTGGACCTGACCAGAGTGGGCGCGTGAACACCACGGTCACCCTGGATGGCAGCGGCTCGTCTGATCCTGATGGCGACGACCTCACCTATCTGTGGAGCTTCGTGAGCAGGCCCACGGGGAGCACCGCCACGCTCTCCAGCGCCACCGCCGTACGCCCCACCTTCGCCCTCGACCGCGCCGGGGATTATGTGGTGCGGGTAGTGGTCAACGACGGCCGCGAAGCGAGTGCGCCGGATACGGTGACCATCAGTTCGATCAACTCCAAACCGGTGGCGGAGGCGGGGCCCGATCAAACCGGCTTCGTCGGCGACACTCTCACGTTGGATGGAACGGCGTCGAGCGATGTCGATGGCGATGCCTTGGTGTTTCAGTGGCGGCTGGTGAGCAAACCCGCCACCAGCACGGCGAGCGTGCTCAACTCCACGGCCGTCCGCCCCACCCTCGTGCTCGACATGCCCGGCACCTACGTGGCGGAACTCGTGGTCCATGACGGCGTCGTCAACAGTGACCCGGATCGGGTGACGCTGAGCACGGTGAACTCCAAGCCCGTCGCTGATGCGGGCACGGACCTCAGTTATCCGTTGGGGACGACGGTGACGATGGATGGGAGCGACTCCACGGATGTCGATGGCGACCGCTTGAGCTATCTGTGGGCGTTGACTGCGGTCCCGGCGGGGAGTACAGCGACGCTCTCGGACCGTGCGGCGGTGCGCCCGACCTTTGTCATCGACAAACCCGGCCTCTATACCGCGCAATTGCTCGTCAACGATGGGGAACTGGAGAGTGAGCCGGACACGGTCACGCTGAGCACGCTCAACTCCAAACCCACGGCGGACGTGGGCGCGGATCAACGGGACACGGTGAACACGACGATCACGCTGGATGGGCGCGGCTCGCAGGACCCAGACGCTGATCCCCTCACCTACGAGTGGAACCTGCTGACGAAACCCCTAGGCAGTACGGCGGCCGTGACTGCCCCGACCACCGTCCAACCCACGTTTGTCTTGGACAAAGTGGGGACCTACACACTGCAATTGATCGTCCGGGACGGGCGGTTGGACAGTACGCCCGACATCGTAACCGTCTCGACGCTAAACACCCGTCCGGTGGCGGATGCGGGGCTTGCGCAGCCGGGACAGATCGGGATCCAAGTCAACCTCAATGGCACCGCGTCGCGGGATGCTGACGGAGATGTGCTGGACTACTTCTGGGCACTGACCTCCCAACCGGCTGGCAGTACCGCCACGCTCTTCAACGATACCGGGGCCACTCCCGCGTTCGTGCCCACGGCAAACGCACTTCAGGGGTGGCGAAAACCGAGGAGTTGGGCGAGGTAGGGAATCGACCATCCGGCCAGTTTACGCTTGACTTTCATTGAGTCTTTGCTGGGATCCCCCCGTAACAAGGAGAGCGCCAGGCGGTTCATAAATGCC
>CAMBFS010000114.1 GCA_945865755.1 Klebsiella pneumoniae | reverse complement strand
AGATCGTGCAGAAGATCGTGACCACGCTGAAGCTGCAGCTCACGTTGCAAGAGCAAGGGTACGTCGTGCGCAAACACACCGACAACCTGGAGGCCTACGATGCCTTCTTGCGCGGGGTGGAGTATCAATTCCGCTTAACGAAAGAGGCCCATGCTCAGGCACGGCAGCTGTATGAGAAAGCTATTGCCCTGGACCCACAGTATGCGGAGGCGTACGCGCATCTGGGTTACACCTACTGGTTAGCGTGGGGCAATCGCTGGAGTGCGGACCCCCAGACCATGGAGCGTGCGTTGGCGCTCGCGCAACAGGCTCTTGCCCTGAATGATTCCCTGCCGACAGCCCATTTGCTCTTGAGCAACGTCTATGCCCAGAAACAGCAGTATGACCAAGCTATAGCCGAGGGCGAACGGGCGGTCGCTCTCGATCCCAACAATGCCGACAGCTATGCCGGACAGGCGCAGGTGCTGAACTCCGCGGGCCGGCCCGAAGAAGCCCTGCGGGCGGTGGAGCAGGCGATGCGGCTCAACCCCCGCTGTCCACCCTGGTACTTATTCCACTTGGGCTGGGCCTACCGCATGACCGGGCGGTATGCCGAGGCGATCGCCACGCAGAAGGAAGCCATCAGCCGGAACCCCAATTTTGTCCATGCCCACCTCATCCTGGCTGGCAGCTACCTATGGCAGTGGGTCTCTCAACAGAGCCCAGATACCCAGACGTTGGAGCCGGCATTGACGGCGGGGCAACGGGCCCTGGCCCTCAATGACTCCCTACACTGGAACCACATATACTTGGGCCAGGTCTATCTCTACCAACAGCAGTATGACCAGGCCCTCGCAGAGATGAAGCGGGCCGTGGCCCTTGCTCCTACCGAGGCGGGGAGCTATGCGGCTCTGGCTGGGGTACTGAGCTGTGTGGGCAGGACGGATGAGGCCCTGAAGGCCGCTGCTCAAGCGCTGCGCCTGAAGTCCTCGATTGCGGACGAACACTTAGGCAGTGTCGGCACTGCCTATGCGGTGGCCGGGCGCTATGAAGAGGCACGTGCTCCTTTGCAGCGCTATCTCAGCCGTTACCCCAATATACTGCATATCCATCTCATGCTGGCCGTAGTCTACAGTGAGTTAGGCAAAGAAGCAGAGGCGCGAGCAGAGGCAGCCGAAGTCCTGCGGCTTAATCCAAAGTTTTCGCTGGAGGTTCACAAAGAGAGAGTACCGATCAAAGAGCCAGCGATGTTAGAGCGACATATTGCGGCTTTGCTGAAGGCGGGGTTGAAATAAATTATGAATGATGAATGCAGAATGATGAATGAGGAACAAGGCTACAGGCTGAAGGGAAAATGGATAAAGGGGTAAATAGGGAAAAGGCGAAAAAGGCTGAAGGCTAGAGGGGAAGGAAATGAAGAACGAAAAATGACGATGAAGAGGGGGAGGAATCGTTAGTCTTCAGCGGTCAGTCGAAAGGCGACAAGCAAGAGAGTTGGTATCGAGCTTTCACGTATGTATCCTCGTATCCTGCAACAAATCCAAGCGTTCATCAGGCAAGGAGCATACGTCCTTTCTGTTCATGTGGAAAACGAATTGGAAAACGACGGCTTTACTGATCAAGACCTTGAGACGTCGATTCTCAATGGAGCAATTGTGCGGCGAGAGCGAGACACTATTAGCCGACCCAAGTATGTCATCGAAGGCACCGCTCTGGATGGGCGCGGACTCACCGCGGTGGTGCAACCATTTCAGATTCGCCAGCTCGTTGTTATCGTGACAGCCTATGAAACATAAAAAAGTAATGGATATGACCGGTGAGATATGCGTCCGATGCTGCGAAGGACGGCTGGAAGCAACGCGGGGACGTGAGTACTTTCGCTATGGCCAGTCACTGGTCATTATTGAGGACGTCCCTGCTTGGGAATGTAAGAAGTGTGGCGAACGGTATCACCATGCTCATGTCTACAAAAAGATGCGGCAGATCGCTGCCCACAGCGATGAGATCACCGAGCGGATAAGCATTCCTGTTGTTCGTTATCAGGAAGGTGAGGCAGCATGAATACTGGAGAGCGAATAAGGAGCCAATTTTTCCCCTCTCCCTCACCCCGCCTTCTCCCGTCCAAGAGAGGGTATTTTCTGAGGATTGAGTGACACCACGCTACCTCAGAAATCGCCGAATACGCTCGACCCCCTCCGCCAGTTTCTCCAGCGAGGTCGTATAGGTCAGTCGCATATATCGTTGCGGCGCGGCCACGCCGAAATCCCGCCCTGGGGTCATCGCGACCCCAGCTTCGTGTAAGAGCCGCTCGGCGAATGAAAACGTATCGGCACAGAGACGCGCGCAGTCCGCGTAAATATAAAAAGCACCAACCGGCGTGACTGGCACCTCAAACCCAAGCTCCAAGAGAGCGGGAAGTAGAAAATCGCGACGTCGTTGGAACTCCGAGCGGCGGGCTTCGACAATCTCTAACGTCTCAGGATGAAACGCCGCCAGGGCCGCATGCTGGGCAAGCGTCGGCGGACATATAAACAGATTCTGCGCCAGTTTCTCGATCTCGCGAACATAAGCGGGTGGCACCACCAACCAGCCAATCCGCCAGCCGGTCATCTGAAAATACTTGGAAAAACTGTTGAGCACGAACACATCATCCGAGATCGTCAGCGCGGTGGTCGCGTCAAACCCGTAGGTCAAGCCGTGATAAATTTCGTCCACGATCAATCGTCCGCCGCGAGCGGAAACAACCTCAGCAATCGCTTGCATCTCCGTGGGGGCGATCATGGTGCCGGTGGGATTCGAGGGTGAAGCGAGCATCACCCCAACTGTTTGGTCTGACCAATTGGCCGCGACCATCTCCGCTGTCAGTTGATAGGCGCTCTCTGGGCTGGTGGGAATGAGTTTCGCCTGTCCTTCGAGAGTGCGCACGAAATGGCGATTGCAGGGATAACTCGGATCGGCGATTAACACTTCATCACCAGGAGAGAGCAACACCCCAAGCGCCAGCAACAGCGCGCCACTGCCGCCAGCCGTGACGAGGATGCGCTCGGGAGGCACGGTGACGTGGTACCGGGTCGCGTACCTTTGGGCAATGGCTTCCCGTAAAGACGGCAGTCCCAGTGCCGGCGTATAGTGGATATTCCCCTGGCGGAGCGCCTGCATCCCGGCTTCGATAATCGGCTCTGGCGTCGCGAAGTCGGGCTCGCCCACCTCCATGTGAATGATTGAGCGGCCTTGCGCTTCCAGTGCGCGCGCTTTGGTGAATAATTCGACCGCCTCGAACGGGGCGATGTCCGCCATGCGGGCGGCAAGGTGAATGGTGGGGGTGGCGTTAGTCTTCATTGGGGTGCGCTTGGGCTACGACTTAAACGCCTCGACGATCTTGCGCCAGCGCTTCTCGTCCTGACCAGGCTTATACGAGTAGTAGAACGCGACCCGGTCGAGCAACCCCTGATAGCGGGCTTTCAGCAGCGCGGGCATCTCTTCCGGTGAGCCTGTGACGGTGTACTCGTTGAGCATCTCATCGGTAATCTCTTTGGCCATGCCGGCCCAGTCACCCTTGACCGTCTTCTCATGGAGGCGTGGGCAGACATCACCCCAGCCGTGGACATCCAGCACCGGTTGATAGGTGCGCGTCGAGGCATAAAAGGCAATCTGCGTGCGAGCCCGTTCGCGCGCCTCGTCGATCTCCTTCTTGTTATCACCCATGATGACAAAGGCGGAACTGGCGATGACGACATCGTTGCGGCTGCGTCCCGCTTTGCGCGCGCCTTCCTCAAGATGCGGAATCACCGCCTCACGCAGATATTTGGGCGAATGAAACGGATGCGCGTGAAAGCCCTCACACAGCTCACCCGCCAACCGGCACATGTAGGGATTCACGCCAGCAATATAAATCGGCACATGCGGATACGCGCTTTTGCCCGGCTGAAACGCGGGCGGCATCAGCGTGAAATTGTAGAACTGACCGGTGAAGTTCAGCTTGCTCCCATTCTGCCAGCAGTCCCAAATCGCCCGCAGCGCTTGAATCAGTTCGCGTAGCTTCGGTCCAGGAGATTCCCATTTGACGCTGAAGCGACGCTCGTTGTGCCCTTTCACTTGCGTACCGAGGCCGAGGATGAACCGACCTTGTGATCCGGCTTGCAGGTCCCACGCGGTATACGCCAACGTCATGGGGCTGCGGGTAAAGGCCAAGGCGATCGCGGTGCCGATCTGGATTTTGCTTGTCGCCGTCGCGGCAACGGCAAGCGGCATGAACGGCTCGTGTTGGTTTTCGAGACCCCAGAGGGCATCGAAGCCCAGGTCTTCAACTGTCCGAGCCAATGAGCCGATGTCCTTGAACGAGAATGTCGTGAGAATGGTATCGAGTTGCATGCGGTCCCTCCCTTTAGTCTTTCTTTTTCCCCTAACCCCCAACCCCTAATACCCAGCCCCTTCTTCACCCCACCCGCGCCAACTCCAAGCGCCCGGCCCACCGGTCTTCCAGAATCGCGCGTAACTCACGGGACGCTGGTGCGGTGAGGTCGGGGTCACGTTGCAACCACGCCTCGGCTTCGTCACGCGCGATTTCCAGAATCCGACTATCACGCACGATATTGGCGACGCGAAAGTCCGGCATCCCCGATTGGCGCGTGCCGAGAAACTCGCCAGGGCCGCGAAACGCCAGGTCCGCTTCGGCGATCTTGAAGCCGTCGTTGGTTTCCACCATCACGCGCAGGCGGCGAATCGACTCGTCCGCTGGCGTGTATTGCGCAAGCAGCAAACAAGAAGACGCGGCCTGTCCACGCCCCACCCGCCCGCGCAACTGATGCAACTGCGACAACCCGAACCGTTCGGCATGTTCAATCAGAATCACCGTGGCATTCGGCACGTCGATCCCCACTTCGATCACGGTTGTGGACACGAGCAGGTGATGTTCGCCCCGCTTGAAGCGGCCCATGACCGCGTCCTTCTCCTCGCCTTTCATGCGCCCATGCAGTAACCCAATCGAGTAGCCAGCAAAGGCGGTCTTCGCGAGTTTGTCCGCCATCGTGGTCGCGGCTTTCAGGTCGGATTTCTCGGAATCTTCGACCAGCGGATAGACGATGTACGCCTGATGCCCCTTGTCGATCTGTTCCTTGACCACACGGTAGGCTTTTTCGCGTTCGCCCTCGTGGAAGACGCGCGTCGTGATCGGTTTGCGTCCAGGCGGAAGTTCATCAATCGCCGACACATCGAGATCGCCGTAAATCGTCAGCGCCAAGGTGCGTGGAATCGGCGTGGCGGTCATCAGCAGCATGTCGGGATTGGTGCCCATCCTTTTGAGCGTCGCGCGCTGCATCACGCCAAAGCGGTGCTGCTCATCAACAATCGCCAAGCCCAACCGCTGGAACCGTACCCCTTCTTGAATCAACGCATGGGTCCCCACGACGATCTCGACGGTGCCATGTTCGATCTTGTGATACACGTCCTGTTTCTGGCGGGCTTTGAGGTCGCCGGTCAGCAGTGTGATCGAGATGTCGAGTTTCTCGCAGAGTGGCGACAGCGTGCGAAAGTGCTGTTCGGCCAACAATTCGGTCGGCGCCATGAACGCGACTTGATACCCACTATCGAGCGCGGCCAGCGCGGCACAGAACGCCACCACGGTTTTCCCGGACCCGACATCGCCTTGGACCAGTCGATTCATGGGATGCGGCGCGGCCATGTCACGAAAGATCACGTCCAACACCCGTTGTTGCGCCTTGGTGAGACGAAACGGCAACACGTCGTACACGCGCATGGCCAAGGGTCCCGGCACGATGGACAGGCCATCTTCCTTGACCATGTTGCGGCGGCGCAGGTGCATGCCGAGTTGCAGATAAAACAATTCGTCAAACACGACCGTGCGATGAGCCAACGAGGAGGCGTTGTTATAGGTCGCGAGGTCCGCCTCGAGTGGCGGAATATGGAGGCAGCCCAGCGCATCGGCGAGGTCCATCAGGCCCAAGCGTTCGCTGATTTCCTGGGGCACGCCGTTGACCACATAGCCGATGTGACTGTCCACCGCGCCGTGAACAAGGCCACGTATGGCGTGCACCGTCATCTCGGTGGTCTTATGATAAATGGGCATCACACGAGCGATTTCCTCTTCCTCTTCAACCGCCTCGATGTCGGGGTGGGTCATCCACTTCCCGCCCTTCATGCCCAGTTCCACCTTGCCGTAGAGCAGGACCTGCTGGCCAATCTGGAACTTCTTCTGAAAATACTGGTGTTGATAATACCAAAGCAGGAAGAGAAAGCCGGTCTCGTCCCGCACGACGGCTTCGAGCACCCAGCGCCGGGTGCGAGTCACGAAGCGCCGCCCGACGCGGACAAGTTGGCCAATCGTGGCATTCTCTTCGCCGACCACGAGTTGATCGATCGTGCGCATTTCCCGTCGGTCCTGATAGCGGAACGGGATGTGATAGAGCAAATCCTCGACGGTACGAATGCCCATTCGTTCCAACTGTTCAGCCCGACGCGGGCCCACGCCTTTCACGTACTGCACGGCCTTCTTCAGCGGCGGCAGCGTCGGGCGGAACGACGGCATCGGCGGCGGCGGAGTTTCTGGGGGTTGCGGAGGGGTGCTCATGGGAAAAGTCAAAAGTCAAAAGTCAAAAGTCAAAAGTCAAAAGTCAAAAGTCAGAAGGTGCAAGTCGGAAGTCAGAAGGTGCAAGGCAGAAGTATCGGGAAGAGAAGAAGCCTTTTCCCCACTTTTGACTTTTGCAATTTGACTTTTGACTTTTGACTTATTTTTCTCGTCGATGATAGTCCTGAAGCGGCTTCACGGTCAGCAACCCTTGGCACAATCGCGCGATGCCTTCGGCGGCGGCACCGGCACCGGCGATCGTCGTGAAATAGGGCACGCGACATTCCAACGCACTGCGGCGAATCGAGAACGAGTCCGCGACCGACACCGCCCCTTCCGTCGTGTTCATCACCGCGGCAATCTCTCCAGCGCGAATGGCGTCCACGATATGCGGAGACCCTTCGGCGACCTTATTGATCGTGTCCGCCGCGAATCCCGCGTTATGAAGGTAGGCCGCCGTCCTGCGCGTGGCAACCAGCGAGAACCCACTGTCCAGCAATTGCCGCGCGACCGGCACGAGCGCCGGTTTGTCATGGTCGCGCACACTCAGAAAGACTTTTCCTTTCGTCGGCAGCCGCGTGCCCCCGGCAAGCTGCGACTTGGCGAACGCCATCGCGAATGATTCGTCGATGCCCATGACTTCGCCCGTGGACTTCATCTCCGGCCCCAAGATCGTATCGACCCCAGGAAATTTGATGAACGGGAAGACCGCCTCTTTCACACTGATATACGTCGGCACCACTTCCTTCGTGAAGCCCAGCTCACGGAGCGTCTTGCCCGCCATGACCCGCGCCGCCATTTTCGCGAGGGGGATCCCAATCGCCTTACTGACGAACGGCACGGTTCGTGACGCACGCGGATTCACTTCGAGCACGTAGATCGTCTCGCCTTGCACCGCGAACTGAATGTTCATCAGTCCGACGACGCGCAGTTCCTTCGCCAACCGCACGGTCTGCTCGCGAATGTCGTCTTGCACTTTTCGCGACAACGACCGCGGCGGCAGAGAGCACGCGCTATCGCCGGAATGCACGCCCGCTAGTTCGATATGCTCCATGATCCCGCCGATGACCACGTCGTGTCCATCGCTAATGGCATCGACATCGACTTCCGTCGCGTCATCCAGAAACTTATCGACCAGCACGGGATGTTCAGGCGACGCCAACACCGCTTCACGCATGTACCGCTTGAGGCTCTCTTCATCGTAGACGATCCGCATGGCGCGACCACCGAGCACATACGAGGGGCGGACCAAGACCGGGTAGCCGATCTCTCCCGCGATGCGCAGTGCCTCTTCTTGCGAACGAGACGTGCCATTGGGAGGCTGCCGCAGCCCCAGCGTATTGAGCACTTCCTTGAACCGTTCGCGATCTTCCGCGCGGTCGATGGAGTCAGACGAAGTGCCAAGAATCGGGACCCCGGCCCGTTCGAGCGGCACCGCGAGTTTCAGCGGCGTCTGCCCACCAAACTGGACGATCACGCCTTCGGGTTTTTCCTGGTGAATAATGCTCAACACATCTTCCAAGGTCAGCGGCTCGAAGTAGAGCTTATCCGAGGTATCGTAATCCGTGCTCACGGTCTCCGGGTTACAGTTGACCATGATGGTCTCGAAGCCATCCTCCTTGAGCGCGAACGCGGCATGCACGCAGCAGTAGTCGAACTCAATCCCTTGGCCGATGCGGTTTGGTCCACCGCCCAGAATAACGATCTTCCGGCGCGTGGTCGGGTTGGCCTCATTCTCGCCTTCATAAGTGGAATAGAGGTAGGGCGTGTGGGCAACAAACTCGGCGGCGCAGGTATCGACCGTCTTATACACGGGGAGAAGACCGAGCTGCTCACGTGTTTCACGGACTTGGTCTTCACTCCATCCTAAGAGCTGCGCGAGCCGCACGTCGGAGAAGCCCATTTGTTTCGCGGCGCGTAAATGGTCCAAGGACAGGGGACGGGGGACGGGGGACGGGGGACTTGAGGCTTGAGACTTGAGACTTGAGACTTGAGACTTGAGACTTGAGGCTTGAGACTTGAGGTCTTCTTCAAACTGGACGATCTGTGCAATGTTATCGAGAAACCACGGGTCGATCTTGGTCACCTGATACAGCTCGTCAACACTCATCCCCAGCCGCAGCGCGTCGGCGACATACCAAATCCGCTCCGCGTTCGGGATCCGCAATCGCTCGTCGAGTTTTTCTCTGACTTCTTGAGAACTCGCAACTCGCAACTCGGAACTCGAAACTTTCTCCTCGAATCCGTAGCTGCCGATTTCCAGCGACCGCAGCGCCTTCTGCATCGACTCCTTAAACGTGCGCCCAATCGCCATCGCCTCGCCGACCGATTTCATCTGCGGGCCGAGCGTGTCCTTGGTCTGCGGGAATTTGTCGAACGTAAAACGTGGAATCTTGACCACCACGTAGTCAATCGTCGGCTCGAAACAGGCCGGCGTCTCACGAGTAATGTCGTTGCGGAGTTCGTCCAACGTATACCCAACCGCGAGCTTGGCGGCGATCTTGGCGATGGGAAATCCGGTGGCCTTACTGGCCAACGCGGAGGAGCGCGAGACCCGCGGGTTCATCTCGATGATGACCATGCGACCGGTATCGGGATGCACGGCGAACTGAATGTTCGAGCCGCCAGTATCCACGCCAATCTCGCGGATAATGCGCAACGCCGCGTCCCGCATGAGCTGGTACTCTTTGTCGGTCAGCGTCTGCGCCGGGGCCACGGTGATGGAATCGCCAGTATGCACGCCCAACGGGTCGAGGTTCTCAATCGAACAGACGATGACCACATTGTCCTTGCTATCGCGCATCACTTCGAGTTCGAACTCTTTCCACCCGGCGATTGACTCTTCCACGAGAATCTCATGCGTCGGTGAGGCATCGAGCCCAACTTTGACAAGCGCATGAAAATCGTCCAGCGACTCAACAATCCCCCCGCCACTACCACCCAGCGTACGCGACGGACGGATAATCAACGGCAAGCCCAACTCCAGACGAACCGCCTCGGCGTCTTCCATTGAGCGCGCATAGCCACTGCGCGGCAAGTCGAGGCCAATCTTCTCCATCGCGGCCTTGAACAGATTGCGGTCTTCCGCCTTCTTAATGGCTGGGAGCTTCGCGCCAATCAGTTCCACGCCATAGCGATCCAGCACGCCCGCCTCGGCCAAATCAATCGCGAGGTTGAGACCAGTTTGCCCACCGATGGTCGGGAGCAAAGCATCAGGGCGCTCTTGGGCGATGATTTTTTCGAGCACCTCGACGGTCAGCGGTTCAATATACGTGCGGTCGGCGAAATCGGGGTCGGTCATAATCGTCGCGGGATTGGAGTTGACGAGAATGACCCGGTAGCCCTCCTCCTTGAGCGCTTTACACGCTTGCGTGCCGGAGTAATCGAACTCACAAGCCTGCCCAATGACGATCGGGCCGGAACCGATGAGAAGAATGGAATGCAGGTCTGTGCGTTTAGGCATCCGATACAACGTAGGGGCAACCCCTACCCTTTCTTGTGTTGCGTCATCAGTTGAGTGAAGCGTGCGAACAAATAGTCCGCGTCATGCGGCCCAGGAGAGGACTCTGGGTGATACTGCACCGAGAAGATCGGGTGTTCGGTGTGGGTCAGCCCCTCGACCGTGTTGTCGTTCAAGTTGATATGGGTGATGTCCGCTTTTCCCTGGAGTGAGTTCACATCGACGCAGAAGCCGTGGTTTTGCGTGGTGATCTCGACCTTGCGGGTTTTCATATCCATGACGGGGTGATTGCCGCCACGATGACCGAATTTGAGTTTGTAGGTTTTACCGCCAAGCGCGAGCCCCATGATCTGATGGCCTAGGCAGATACCGAACATCGGCACCTTGCCCACCAGCGCGGCGACATTCTCACGAGCATACGGCACGGCATCCGGGTCACCAGGGCCATTCGAGAGAAACACCCCATCCGGGTTCATCGCCAACACCTCTTGCGCCGGAGTCGAAGCAGGCACCACCCGCACCTGACACCCCGCGTCAACAAGGTTCCGCAGGATGTTGAACTTGACGCCGAAGTCATACGCAACCACAAAGAAATTCGGATTTCGGATTTCGGATTTCGGATCCTCCCCCGCGCCTGCGGGACCTTGGACCTTGGACTTTGGACCTTGGACTTTGTAGCCCGTTCCCAGTTCCCACCGCCCCTGTGTCCACTCATACGGCTCAGCGCAGGTGACTTCCTTCACCAAGTCGCGGCCCACAAGACTAGGAGCCGCTTTGGCCTTGGCCACAAGCCGTTGCGGATCGAGATCGACAGTCGAGATCACACCTTGCTGGGCACCGTGATCCCGCAGGCGACGGACCAGGGCGCGGGTATCGAGCCCTTGAATACCGATGATGTTGTGCTCGCGCATATACTGCGCGAGGCTTTGCTGGGACCGCCAGTTACTCGGTCGTTCCCAGTATTCCTTGACAATGAAGCCTTCGATAAACGGCTGTCGCGACTCCATGTCCTCGGAGTTGATGCCCACATTCCCGATCTCAGGACAGGTCATCGTCACGATCTGCCCCTTGTAGGACGGATCAGTGAGAATCTCCTGATACCCAGTCAGGGAAGTATTAAAGACGACTTCACCCACCGTTTCGCCTTCGGCCCCAAAGGCCGTGCCGGTGAAGATCGTCCCATCCGCGAGTGCAAGAAGTGCGTTCATAATCAGTTATCAGTCCTCGGTCTTCGGTCCTCGGTCTTCGGTCCTTCTTGTATCGTACACGATCCGCCCCTCTACCATTGTCACCACGACCCGCCCTTTCAGCTCCCACTGACCAAACGGCGTGTTCTTACTTTTCGAGCGCAGTGTCATTGGGGTCACTTTCCAGCTCCCCGTCGGATCAAAGATCGTCACGTCGGCGACCGCGCCAACCGAAAGCGTGCCATACGGCAGTCCGAAAATCCGCGCCGGGTTCACGGTCAGTTTGCGAATCGCTTCGGCTAATGTCAGTACCCCCGACTCAACCAACGTGAGCGTCAATGGCAACGCCGTCTCCAGCCCAACAATGCCGTTAGCGGCCTGGTCGAACTCGACCTCTTTCTCATCCCGATGATGCGGCGCGTGATCGGTCGCGATGGCATCAATCGTTCCGTCCCGCAGCCCCTCTTTGACGGCGTGGACATCGTCCGCCAATCGCAAAGGCGGAGCCATCTTGGCGTTGGTGTTGTACCCCTCCACCGCTTCTTCCGTCAGTGAAAAATGATGTGGCGTCGCTTCAGCAGTGATCGGCAACCCCTCAGCCTTGGCTTGCCGAACGAGCGCCACCGCGCCACGGGTACTGAGATGCGCGACATGGACTCGGCCACCAGTGAGACGCGCTAAGGCGATGTCGCGCGCGACCATCACATCTTCGGCGGCATTGGGGATGCCCCGAAGTCCCAACCGTAGCGAAGTGGGTCCTTCGTTCATCACACCATCCGCGGCTAGTTGCAGGTCCTCTTCATGCACGCTGATGGGGACATTGAACATTGAACAGTATTCCAACGCCCGCCGCATGAGATTGGCGTCCATCACCGGCCGACCATCATCGGAAATAGCAATGGCTCCGGCATCAAGCATTTCGCCGATAGCCGCCAGCTCTTCCCCTTTCAGTCCTTTGGACAGCGCACCTACCGGAAACACGCGCGCGAGGTTGGCGGCACGGGCACGTTCAAGAATGTACCGGGTCACGGAGCCGCTGTCGTTGATCGGATTGGTGTTCGCCATACAGGCCACGGACGTAAACCCACCCGCCACGGCGGATTGCGTGCCGGTCAGCACGGTCTCCTTGTACTCGTAGCCAGGTTCGCGCAAATGCACGTGCATGTCGATCAATCCGGGCGTGACAATCAGACCCCGCGCATCAATCCGCGTCGCTTCAAGCCCATGCAAACCGCCAGGCTTCTCAATGGCGCGGACTACGCCGTCTTCAATCAAGAGATCGCGTGCGGCCTCAATCTTGTTCGCCGGATCAATCAGCGTTCCGTTGGTAATAATCGTCGTAGTCATAGTAGGTATCTACTTTAAATCCCAAGGCGGCCCCGCCATCAAGTCTGGACCGCTTGCGCTTTTTGCACGATCAAATCCGCCAGGGATGGGAGCTTGAATTGGCCGGTCACCCGGTCGTAAACGTAATCATAAAAGCTCACGCCCAGCTTCT